>VBPC01000317.1 GCA_005887895.1 Candidatus Rokuibacteriota bacterium | reverse complement strand
GAGGCCGACGCCGTGGCGGCCGACGACCTTGAGCTGCTTGCAGGCGGCCATGAGGCTCTCGGTGCAGCGCGGCCTGGTGCGGAACAGGATGCCCTGCGCCTCGGCGGCGGCCTTCACCAGGCCGGCCTCGGTTTCGTCGGTGCACACGACCACGCGCGCCTCGCGCTCGAGGTTGGCATGGCCGTCGGCATGGATGGGCCCGGCGAGGACGACGAGGGGACGCTGAGCGGTCATCGGAGAATCTCCTTTCGGGGACGGCGGCCATTATAGAACTGGCCGGGGGCCGGTGATATCGTGCGGGGGCCATGACGACGCTGGTGACGGGCGCGTTCGGCTGCATCGGCTCGTGGGTCGTCCGCGGCCTGCTCGCCGAGGGCGAGCGCCCGGTGGCCTTCGATCTCGGCGACGATCCGTGGCGCCTGCGCATGATCGCCGGCGACGACGTCGCCTCGCGCGTCACCCTGGTGCGCGGCGACATCGCCGACCGCGACGCGCTGGTCGGCGTCGTGCGCGAGCACGGCATCCGCCGCATCGTCCACCTCGCCGCCTGGCAGGTGCCGCTCTGCCGCCAGGACCCCGCCCGCGGCGCCCTCGTCAACGTGGTCGGCACCGCCAACGTCTTCGAGGCCGCGCGCGCCGTCGCCGGGCAGGTCGAGCGCATCGCGTATGCCTCGTCGGCCGGGGTGTTCGGGCCGCCGAGCCTCTACCCGCCCGGCCCCCTGCGCGACGACGCGCCGCCGCATCCGGCGACGCACTACGGCGTCTACAAGGTCGCCAACGAGGAGACGGCGCGCGTGTACTGGGAGGAGCACCGGATCCGCTCGTCGGGCTTCCGGCCGCTGTCGGTGTACGGGCCCGGCCGCGACGTCGGCGTCACCGCCACGCCGACGCTGGCCATGAAGGCCGCGGTGCTGGGACGCCCGTTCGAGCTCCGCTGGAGCGGCAGCACGGACCTGATCTACGTGGAGGACGTGGCCCGCGCGCTCATCAAGGCCTCGCGGGCGACGCTGGACCGCGCCCGCGTCTACAACCTCCACGGCAGCTCCGTCGCGCTGGGCGAGGTCGTCAGGCTGATCGAGACGGCCTGGCCCGCGGCCAAGGGCCTCCTCACGCACGTCGAGGCGCCCATGCCGTTCGCCACCGCGCTGGATGACACGCGCTACCAGCGCGATCTCGGACCGGCGCCGCCGACCGCGCTGGTGGACGGCGTGCGGCGCACGCTCGACGAGTTCGCGCGGCTGCACAAGGACGGCCGGCTCGACGCCCGTGAGCTCGCCTGACCGTGGAGGACGTGCGGCCGGCCAGGGAGGCGGACGCGTCGGCGATCTGCCGCATCTACAACCAGGGCATCGAGGACCGTCTCGCCACGCTCGAGACCGACCTGCGCACGCCCGAGGAGCGCCGCCAGTGGCTGAAGACTCGGGATGCCCGCCATCCGGTGATCGTGGCCGAAGGGGTCGTCGCGGGAACAGAGCCGGCGACCTTCTCGAACAGGCCACCCACGTCTCGAGCCGGCCTCGCGGCACCCGCTACAACAATCCTGGCCTGGGCATCGCTGAACGTGTTCAACGCGCGCGAGGCGTACCGGTTCGTCGCCGACATCTCCGTCTACGTCGAGCGGGGCTGGCGCGGCAAGGGCGTCGGCCGCGCGCTGCTCACGCGGCTCGTCGAGCTGGGCCGCGAGCAGGGCTACCACAAGCTCGTGCTGTCGGCGTTCCCGTTCAACACGGCCGGCGTCGCCCTCTACGAGCGGCTCGGCTTCCGCACCGTCGGCATCTACGAGGAGCAGGGCCAGCTGGACGGGCAGTGGGTCGACACCATCGTCATGGAGAGGCTCCTGTGAAAATCGTCTACACGCCGAACATGATCTGTCCCGCCATTCCGCCCGACGACCAGCGGCGGATCCTGGAAGCGGCCGGGCCCGGCTCGACCCTGGTCGAGGCCCGGGACGCCGAGACGCAGCGCAAGGAGATCACCGACGCCGAGGCGCTGTTCGGCCGCGTGCCCAACGACGTCTTCGCCGGCGCCCGCCGCCTGCGCTACTACCACTCGATCGGCGCCGGCGTCGACGCGATCCTGACGCCGGAGCTGGTGGCCAGCGACGTGATCCTGGCCAGCGAGAAGGGCGAGGTCGGCATCCACCTGGCCGAGCACGCGTTCGCCCTGCTGCTGGCGCTCACGCGCGGCCTGCACACGGCGCTGCGACGGCCCGACTACAGCCTGCGCGAGCCGATCCGCAAGGAGCAGTGGGAGCTGGCCGAGCGCACGCTGGGCATCGTCGGCTTCGGCGGCACCGGCCGCGCGGTCGCCGAGCGCGCCCTCGCGTTCCGCATGCGCGTGCTGGCGGTCGACATCGAGGACGTCGCCGGCCTGGCCGGGGTGACGCTCTGGAAGGCCGACCGGCTGCACGACCTGCTGGGCGAGTCGGACGTGGTCGTGATCTGCCTGCCGCTGACCAAGGCCACCCGCCACCTCTTCACGCGCGACCTGTTCCGGCGCATGCGACGCCACGCGCTGCTGATCAACGTGACGCGCGGGGCGATCGTGTACGGTGACGACCTGCTGGCCGCGCTCGACGAGGGGCTCATCGGCGGCGCCGGGCTCGACGTGACCGATCCCGAGCCGCTGCCGGCCGGCCACCGCCTCTGGAGCCATCCCCGCGCCGTCGTCACGCCGCATACCGCCGGCGGCTCGCCGCGCCGGGCCGGCCGCGTGATCGCCACCTTCATCGAGAACCTCCAGCGTCTGCGTGACGGCCGCCCGCTGCTGGCTCTGATCGACAAGGAGAAAGGGTACTGACATGCGCCGGACCGCGCTGCTCACGCTCGCCCTGGTCGCGCTCACGGCCGTCGCGGCGTTCGCCGAGACGTGCCTGTCGCCCTACGTCAAGGGACTGCGCCAGCCCGAGAAGGTCATGTACGTGTGGACGCTGCCCGCCAGGGAAGGCGCCGACTACCTGAGCGTGATCGACGTGAACCTCGCCTCGCCGACCTATGGCCAGGTGCTGCGGAAGGTGGAAGTCGGCTCGTCCGGCAACGAGGCGCACCACATGGGCTTCACCGACGACCGCAC
>VBPC01000316.1 GCA_005887895.1 Candidatus Rokuibacteriota bacterium | reverse complement strand
CTCGTCGACGAGCTGGCCCACACCAACGCGCCCGGCTGCCGTCACGCCAAGCGCTGGCAGGACGTGATCGAGCTGCTCGACGCCGGCCTCGACGTCTACACGACCGTGAACGTCCAGCACGTGGAGAGCCTCAACGACGTCGTCGCCAAGGTGACCGGCGTCGTCATGCGCGAGACGATCCCGGACTCGGTCTTCGAGCGGGCCGACGAGGTCGAGCTGATCGATCTGCCGCCCGACGATCTGCTGCAGCGCTTCCGCGAGGGCAAGGTCTACATCCCCGGCCAGGCCCAGGAGGCGATCGCCAACTTCTTCCGCAAGGGCAACCTCATCGCGCTGCGCGAGCTGGCCCTGCGCGCGACCGCCCAGCGGGTCGACGCGCAGATGCGCGTCTATCGCCACGAGCACGCCATCGACAAGGTGTGGCCCACGGCCGAGCGGGTGCTGGTCTGCGTCGGCCCCACGCCGTACTCGACGCGCCTCGTGCGCGCGGCCAAGCGCATGGCCGACTCGCTCGGCGCCGAGTGGATCGCCGCCTACGTGGAGACGCCGGCCCACCTCAACCTGCCGGCCGAGGCGCGCGACGCCCTCGTGCAGACGCTGCGGCTGGCCGAGCAGCTCGGCGGCCAGACGATCACGCTGAGCGGTTCGACGATGAGCGAGACCATCCTGGCCCACGCGCGCGACCGCAACGTCACCAAGATCGTGGTGGGCAAGCCCCGCCGGACTCGGTTGCAGCGCTTCGTCCTCGGCTCGATCGTCGACGCGCTCGTGCAGGGCAGCGGTGACATCGACGTGTACGTCATCAGCGGGGGCCGCGAGGACTCCGACGCGCCGGCCCCGCTGCGGCGACGCGCGCTGCCGACCGACTGGACCGCCTACGCGCGCGCCGCCACGGTGGTCGCGGTGGCCACCGGCCTCTCCTGGGGCCTGGCCCCCGTCTCCGAGCTGTCGAACCTGGTCATGATCTATCTGCTCGGCATCGTCGTGGTCGCCATGCGGACCGGGCGCGGCCCGTCGCTGCTGGCGGCCGTACTGAGCGTCGCCGCCTTCGACTTCTTCTTCGTCCCGCCCTACTTCACGTTCGCCGTCACCGACGTCCGCTATCTGTTCACCTTCGCCGTGATGCTGATCGTCGGGCTCGTCATCAGCGGCCTCACGGTGCGCACGCGGACCCAGGCCGAAGCGGCGCATCACCGCGAGCAACAGACGGCGGCGCTCTACGCCATGAGCCGGGAACTGGCCGGCACCCGCGGCGTCGACGCGCTGCTGCAGATCGCCCGGCGGCACGTGGCGGAGGTATTCCGCACCGCGGTCGTCATCCTGGTGCCCGGGTCGGACGGCCTGTTGACGGCGTGGACCGGCAGCCAGTTCGAGCTCGACGCCAACGAGCTCGGCGTCGCCCGCTGGGTCCACGAGCATCGCCAGCCGGCCGGGCTCGGCACCGGCACGCTGCCGGGCGCCTCGGCGCTCTACGTCCCGCTGCTCGGCTCGACGGGCGCCGTCGGCGTGCTCGGCATCCGGCCCGCCGACCCGCACGCGATGGACGAGCCCGAGCGGCTGCACCAGCTCGAGACGTTCGCCGCCCAGACCGCGCTGGCGCTGGAGCGCGCCCGGCTCGCCGAGGAAGCCCAGCAGGCGGAGGTCCGGATCGAGACGGAGCGCCTGCGCAACTCCCTCCTCAGCTCGGTGTCCCACGACCTGCGCACGCCGCTGGCCACGATCACGGGCGCCGTCAGCACGATCCTCGACGAGGGGGGCCGGCTCGACGCTCCGACGCGCCACGAGCTGCTCGAGTCGGTGCGCGAGGAGGCCGATCGCCTGAACCGGCTCGTGCAGAACCTGCTGGAGATGACGCGCCTGGAGTCGGGGGCGCTCCAGCTGCGGCGCGAGCCGCATCCGATGGAAGAGGTCATCGGCGCCGCGCTCGGCCGCTTCGGCACTCGCCTGGGCGACCGTCGCATCACGACGCGGGTGCCGCCCGACCTGCCGCTGGTTGCCATCGACGACGTCCTGATCGAGCAGGTCCTCGTGAACCTGCTCGACAACGCGCTGAAGTACACGCCGTCCGGCAGCCCGATCGAGGTCATCGCCACCGCGACCGATCGCAACGTGACGGTGGAGATCGCCGACCACGGGCCCGGGCTGCCGCCGGGCGAGGAGGACAAGATCTTCGAGAAGTTCTACCGGGCCCAGCCGACCGGCGGCCGCGGCGCCGGCCTCGGCCTCGCCATCTGCCGCGGCATCGTGCGCGCGCACGGCGGCCGCATCTGGGCGCAGAACCTGCCCGGCGGCGGCGTCGCGTTTCTCTTCACCCTGCCGCTCGGCGAGAGGCCGGCGGCCGTGCCCGCCGATGCCTGAGCCGGTCGTCGTCCTCATCGAGGACGAGCCGCAGATCCGTCGCTTCCTGCGCGCCACGCTGACCGGCCAGGGCTACCGGCTGTTCGAGACGGCCACCGGCGCCGACGGCCTCGTCGAGGTGGCGTCGCGACAGCCCGACGTCGTCATCGTCGACCTCGGGCTGCCGGACGTGGACGGCCTCGAGGTGATCCGACGGCTGCGCGAGTGGACGGCGGTGCCGATCATCGTGCTGTCCGCGCGCGGCCAGGAGCGCGACAAGGTGACCGCGCTCGACGGCGGCGCCGACGACTACGTGAGCAAGCCGTTCGCGGCCGGCGAGCTGCTGGCCCGCGTGCGGGTGGCGCTGCGCCACGCCGCCGGCGCCTCGCACGAGGGCGAGGAGGCCGCGTTCAAGGTGGGCGAGCTGGAGGTCGATCTCCTGCGACGCCACGTGCTCGTCAACGGCGCCGAGGTGCGGCTCACGCCGATCGAGTACAAGCTGCTGGCCACGCTGGTACGCCACGCCGGGAAGGTCGTGACGCATCAGCAGCTCCTGCGTGAGGTCTGGGGACCGACACACGACGACCAGGCGCATTACGTGCGCGTGTACATGGCCCACCTGCGCCACAAGCTCGAGGCCGAGGCCGCGCGCCCCCGTTATCTCTTGACCGAGCCCGGCGTCGGCTACCGTTTGACCGCGGAGTAGTCGCGTCCCGGGCGAGCCGTGACGGTCCTAATCGCCAGCCACGTCCACGTGAGGGTCGATCGTCGGTGGGGGCGGCGGGATCGCGTCGACGAAGTGGGCGATCGCGGGGTTGGAGTAGACGCCGAAGGCGTCGACCAGCGTACCGCGGATGCCGCCGCGCCCCTCGATCGCGTAGACGATCGACATGTCGTCGGGATCCGAGACGCCCTCGAAGCGCACGAAGCTGCGGATGACGACCTCGTCCGGACGGAACGTCTGGCCGCCGTCCAGGCCGCGCAGCGCGTCGTCCCTGACCGCGAAGTGCTCGGTGAAGCCCTCGTCGGCCAGGTGCTGGATGGCGCCACTCTCGCTCATCTCGGACCTCCAGGCGGACAGACCCCAGCAAGTGAGACGCCATCCAGAACCTCCTGGCGTAGCGCCTCATAAGTCAGGGTTACCCGGGAGTGATGGCGAGGTCAGCCGCTGA
>VBPC01000315.1 GCA_005887895.1 Candidatus Rokuibacteriota bacterium | reverse complement strand
CGGCTCCCAGCTCGACGCCCCCGACCTCCGCCCCGGAATGCGCCCCGAGACCGCCTGACTGAGCCCCTTGTCAGGCATCGCGCTTGCTCGGAGGCTCTCGTCATGGGTACGACGGACGGCGGTTGGGGTCGAGGATGTGCCAGCAGGCGCAGTCGCCGTGGAACTGGAGCGGCCACCACGTATCGCCGCCGTAGTACTTGGACGGCTGTTTGAAGACCGTGTCGGCCTGCGGCCAGGCGAGCTGGAGGGGACCGGCGCCGAACAGCCCCGGCAGCATCGCCTCCGGCGTAAGGGCCGGTGCGTGGTTGAGGGCGGCCTCGACCGTCCAGAAGAGCGAGCAGATCCCGCCGCCGCCCTGGAACACCATGTCGGGCGACAGGCCCGCCTTGACCGCCAGGGCCTGGCAGCGCTTCGTGGGCGCGTCGATCGGGAAGCCCGGCGTCTTCTCCATCCCGAATTTGCCCGACGTCATGTCGAGCGCGCCGTCGATGTCGCTGGCGCTGGGTCCTGTCGCTGAGCCCGCGGTGATGACCGCCCCCTGGTAGTCCGTGAACGCGTACTGGGGGTGGTACCCCGACTGCGAGGCTGCTGCTACGTATGACCTCTGTGACCCGCCGCCGGTCAACAGGATGTCGTGGGTGACGCCGGCCGCCCGGTGTTGTGACTCGGCCTGCGCCATGTCGGCGGGCGACGCAAACCCGCCCTGGGGGCATGCAAACGTGTACTTGCTGGTCTGGCCGGCCGTGATGCCCACTTGGGCCAGCGCGTCTTCGAGCTGCTTGTTCACCTCGGGGGCGCACTCGTCCTCCAACAGACCGAGCTTCTTGAACCCCTTGGCGGGGTCGAACCAGCCAACGTCTCTGAGCCCGAACGCGGTGTCCCGCATGTCCGTCCCAAGGTCTGACGACGGGGTTGCGAGGTACGGCGCGAACTTGCTCCCCTCCGACGTGAGGATCAAGCTACTGGTGACAAGCGGGATCTTCTGTTGGGGAATGCAGTCGTACGCACTCTGGGGGAACGCGAAGCCACCCGCGTCGATCGCGAGTGCAGGGTGGTCCTGGATGATCTGCAGGCAGGCGTTGCGACCCTGGTCTGCGCCGATCGGGTTCACCTTGTAGAACTTGGCTGTCGCCGAGCGGCAGGCCAAGCCGCCCCGGGCGTTGACGTCCGCGAGCAGCGTCTGGCCGAACTTCGTAAGGTCGTCGGCAGAGGCTTGCCCGGCGGCGTTGTTGCCGATTGGCCCCGCGAGGTCGAGGACAGCGACATCCATCGAGATGGTCTTGTCGGTCACGCCGGGAGCGCCGTTGGGCGTGCCGTGACAGGGCGCGCCGGTCGCCGGGCTCCGGGTATTGGCAAGCCCGCCGGCCTGTCCGCCAGCCCTCGAGGCGCTCCCGCTGGCAGCAGCCCCCGCTGATCTTCCCGTGCCTCCCACCGCGGCGCCGCTCGCGGTGCCGGCACCGGCGGCCGCGCCTCCGCCCCCACTGCCGGCACCGCCCGCAGCGCCTCCCGCACCATTGGCTTGGCCGGCGACATCGGTCGCACCGGTGGCACCGGCGCCCAGACTGGTCGAGCTCTTCTTCGAGTTCGTGGGTGCGAGGACCCACGCGGCGAGGGCGACGACCAATGCGAGGGCCAGGCTCGCGGCGAGCCTGTCGCCGCTCGAGGCTCGTCGCCACCACAGTCGTAGCTGGAGATACGGCGTCATCGAAGCTCTCCTGAGTTGCTGATCTCTGCTGGCTCGCTGGCTTCCTCCGGCGAGCGCTGCCCGGCGAGGGCCCACATCGCGATCGCGGCGGCAGCCATCGCACCGAATGCAAAAGGCGTGATTGCGTGCGAGTCGCCGGAGCGCTGGCTGGCGGCCGGGGTGCTCAGCCGCACCGCGGGCGTGGTGTCGTCGGCGCTCGTGCGCACCGCCGGCGCCGGCCCCGGACTGCTGACGACCCCGGCCGTGGTCTCACTCGTGTCCACGCTGGGCAACGGGCTTGTACTCGTGATCGATGTGCCGCTCTGCCCCGCGCCGACGACGTCCGTACCCGCCCCGGTGGAGCCCCCAGGGCTGTCGGTGGGTCCGACAGAGGGCGACGACATCGGAGCGGCCGTGGTTGTCTGCAGCGCATCAACGGTCGGCTTGGCGAGCACGACCCGGTCGGTGGATTGGGTGGGCAGGACGGCGACATTGAGCGCGCCGTCCCCTCCCAAACCGCTGACGTCGAAGTCGTACCTCCCGCCAGTCGACGAGGGTGCCGCCTGGACCTTCGTGCTGCAGTCGAACGGTGGCCCGCCAGAGGCGGGATCGCCCTTCGCTGACGTGGCCGGTAGCGCGAGTCGACACAGGGCGAGCGCGGTCGCGGGGGTCGTCGCCGAGTTCGGCGCGACCGTCAGAGCGAGCCGCTGGGGCACCTCTCCCGGCGCCAGCGCGAAGCTGACCCCCGCGTAGGCGACCGGCTGGCTCGCGTTCGGTCCGCCTTGCACGAGCAGCTGGTCAGCGCCCACATCGGGAGCAACCGCGACAGGCGCCGACGTCCACCACTCACTCTGGACCGACGTCGCCGCAACGGCCCGAGTTGACGGCACGAGGACGGCGAAGGGGCCGACGACGGCCGGGATGACAAGTCGAGACCTGAACCTCACTTTGTGCCCTCGCCAGAACTGCCGAGGAACACAGCCCGTGCCAAATCGTCGCGCTCCAGCAGCTCGCTCGGCCGGCCCTCGAAGCGGACGAGTCCCTTTTCCATGAAGACGGCACGAGTGCAGAGCTCACTGGCGATGTTGAGGCTCTGCTCCACGAGGACAACGGCGACGCCGGTCGCGTTGATGCGCCGGACGACCTCCAACAGCTCCTGCACGACGATCGGCGCCAAGCCCAACGACAGCTCGTCTATGCAGAGGACCGATGGGTCCAGGAGGATCGCCTTCGCCAGCGCGACTTGCTGTTGCTCGCCGCCGGAGAGGCTCCCGGCGGGTTGCCGGAGGCGCTCCGCCAACCTGGGGAAGAGGTCGTAGATCTCTTCCCGACGCTGGCGGACCCAGTCGGTGCGGTGCCGGACCGTGAGCGCCTGCAGCTCCAAGTTCTCGTCGACCGTCATGTCGGCGAACACGGCTCGGCCGCCGGGAACGAGCACAGCGAGCACTCTCAGCAGCGTCGTCTTGCCGGCGCCATTGGTGCCGAGCAAGGCGAGAGCCTCGGCCGCGTCGACGTACAGCGAGACGCCAAAGAGCACTTGCAGGCGCCCGTAGGAGAAATTGATCTCGTCGGCCTCGAGCGCCCGCGCGGTGTCGGGCGCCTTGACAGCCGTCGCGTCGAACTCCTTCGTTGCCATCATCCGTCTCTCTTGACGCGGGCGGCCACCTGGGCACGAGGGGTCGCCTCGTCGCCCTTACCGGCAGCTGCGACACGTGCCGCCCGGACCTTGAAGCCCGACCGCCCGATCGCTCGTTCGTCGGTGCCGAGGTAGCTGCTGACGACCACGGGGTTGGCGCGGATTTCCTCAGGCGTGCCCACGGCGATCACGCGACCCACGTCCATGGCGTAGACCCGGTCACAGAGGTTCATCAGCATCGGCATGTCGTGCTCGACGATGAGGATCGAGCAGTCGAGGTCGCCCCGAATCCGGCGGAGCAGCGGGGGGAACGCCTCGACCTCGCGTTGGGCGATGCCAGCCGTGGGCTCGTCGAGGAGGAGGAGCTTCGGTTGGCCGGCCACTTGGGCGGCCAGGTCGCAGATGCGCCGGCTCCCGGTCGAGAGGTGGGCCGTCGGGATGTCGGCCCAGTCCGTGATGTTCAGACGCTCAAGCAGCTTCAGGGCCTCGGCGCGGGTGGAGCGGTTCACGGCCCGAGCCCACGGGGCGCCCACCGCGGACGAAAGGAACCCGACGCGGGTGTGGGCGGACAAGGCCACCTGCACCGTCTCGGCGACCGTGAGGCCAGGGAAGAGCCGGGCGTCCTGGAAGCTCCGGGCGAGGCCGAACGCCGACCGATACTCCGCCGGCAGGCCGGCGACCTCCTCTCCGAAGACGCGCACGCTGCCGGCGTTGGGTTGGCGAGCGCCCGAGATGACATTGAGGAGCGTCGTCTTCCCGGCGCCGTTCGGGCCGATGAGCCCGACGATCTCTCCGGGCTCCACCTTTATGCTCACGTCCTCGAGGGCCCGCACACCGCCGAAGGACAGCCCGACACCCTCGACGACCAGCGGGGGTTCGGGTAAGCGCGCGGGACGCCTGGCGCGCTGACGCGCCAGGCGTTCGAGGAGGCGCTCCCAGAGTCGCTGCGTCGCGCCGGCGATCCCCGTCGGATAGGCGAGGAGCACGGCCACGAGGCCCGCCCCGCCGAGGGCCAGTTGGAAGCCCACTTGGGCGCTGAACTTGCCGAAGATCGCCTCAGTGACCGCCGTGAGGAAGA
>VBPC01000314.1 GCA_005887895.1 Candidatus Rokuibacteriota bacterium | reverse complement strand
CACGCCCGCTTGGTGCTATCGCAGGTTGAAGCGGCGGCCGAAGCTGCACGCCGGGTGGCTCATCCGGCCAAACTATGCTTCGCCATGGGCTTTCTGACCGGACACGAATTGACGTGGATGCCCGAAGCCTTGCAGATTTTGCGCGATGAGCTGCCGAACATCGATGTGATGATATCGAGTCAATACTCGCCGCAGCTCGCCAATGCCCTTCTGCAGGGAAAAGTCGACGCGGCTTTTCTTCGACGGGAACAAGGGGTACCGGAGTTAGCGTTCCGTCTTCTGGTCACGGAGCCCTTGGTGGTGGTCTTGCCTCGTGATCACCGTCTTGCTGCGCTCAAAGCCCTCGGTCCCCAGGACCTAGTGGGCGAGACATTCGTGACCGTGTCGGACACGGCTCCTGTACTTCGTGTGGTCATCGACGATTACCTGAAGGGGTCCGGTGTCAATATCACGCCGGATCATGAGGCGGACCACCTCGCCATGGGGATGTCCCTAATAGCGTCGACGCGCGGCGTTGGGCTGTTACCTGCTTATGCCCAGAACTTTCTTCCCTGGTCCGTGACAAGCCGGCCCCTCCAAGGAGACCCGCCGACGATTGATCTGGTCCTCGGCTACAAGAAGTCGAACGAGTCTCCCATCCTGAAGCTTTTGCTGTCGAGGCTGGATGAGTTGATCGAACGTGCCTCCCTCAAGAGGAGCCAATCGACATCTACGTAGCCTGGACGATCGGCCTCTCACGGTCGAGCGGCAGCCTCGCATCGTCCGCGGCCGTCGGGAGCTTCAGCAACGGCGCAGCCGCACGGACTTTCTCCATCTAGTTAGCCGCCCGTGTAGCCGCTGTCGATGCGATCGTGTGAGAACACCTGGACGCGATAGCCTCGTGTGGCTGCCGGCTGGCGAGGGAGCCGCGCCAGGGTCGCCGCGGACCCTGGCTCAGCCACCGCCATCGCCCGGCGGCGGGACACGGCGAGGCGGCCGGACCGTCCGTAGTTGATGCGACACCACGTCGATTCTCCTGCCGATCTCGTGGGCGACCAGCGACACCTGCTGGGCGCGTGACTCCATGCTTGCCGCCGCGTCCGCGGTCAGATCCGGACGGCGGTACCAATCTCCGAGGCGGGCGCCGTCCAGCTCTTTCGCAAGCCGCTCGGCCTCACGCAGCAGCTCGACCAGCGTGTCGAGCTTGCCGGAGACATCGCTCGGGCTGAGTGCACTCCTGTCGGGCATGCGTTCCTCCTGGATCGGGGTGTTCAGACCACTGCAGCATATTTCGAACGGGCGCCGCAACCGGCTTGCGCGACGAGGCAACCGCAGCGCCGAGTGGCTGTGAGCCTTCGTAGGGCTGCCCCAGGTCGCGCGGGCGGCGGCTCTCTTTGGTGGCCTGGATGAGCGTTGAAACGACGGTCAGGCAGCCGCCGTCAAAGAGGGTGACTCGACTCGCGGTTCGTCTCCGAGGTTCACAATGGAAGGGAGCAACATGATTGATCGCCGTACTTTCTCGACCATGCTCGTCGCGGGCGTGGCCACCTCGCTTCTCGGCCGTTCAAGCAAGGCTCGGGCCCAAACTGTCAGTGCCCGCAATGTCGTCCTGGTCCATGGTGCCTATGCGGACGGTTCCTGTTGGTCCGACGTCATTGGACGTCTTCAGCGTGTCGGCCTGCAGGCGACTGCGGTGCAGAACCCGCTGACCTCGCTTGGAGACGACGTCGCAGCCACGCGTCGCATCCTTGCGTTGCAGGACGGACCGACGGTCCTCGTAGGTCACTCCTGGGCAGGAACCGTCATCAGCGAGGCCGGGATCGATCCCAAAGTCTCTGGCCTGGTGTACGTCGCTGCTCGCGCGCCGGATGCCGGCGAGGACTACGCGGCACTGGCCGCCAAATTTCCCACGCCACCGGCAAATGCCGGCCTGGTCAAGGCGGGCGGCTTCGCCCAGCTGAGCGAGGAGGCCTTCCTCAAGGACTTCGCCGGCGGCGTCGATCCAGCCAAGGCGCGTGTGCTCTACGCCGTTCAGGGGCGGATCGCCGACGCGCTTTTCGCCTCGAGGACAACCGCAGTCGCGTGGAGACTCAGGCCTTCTTGGTATGCCGTATCGAAGCAAGATCGAACCACGTCTCCTGAGTTGGAGCGTTTCCTTGCAAACCGTATGCATGCGAAGACGATCGAGCTGGACGCCAGTCACTTGTCTCTGATCACTCATCCGCAGGAGATCACTGACCTCATCTTGAGCGCCGCCGGCCGGAGCGGCTGACGGCCGACACTTGGGCCATGCCGCCATCCACGAACAGTTCCGTTCCCGTGACGTAGCTGCTGTCGTCGGAGGCGAGGAACACCATGGCCTTGGCGATCTCGTCAGGTCGACCGAGCCGGCCGACCGGAACAGCGCTGGAAATCGTCTTCCACCGTTGCTCGCCCGACCCTGCGGAGGCCACCAGGTCGTTCAGGCCTGTTCGTCGGCAACCCCTTGCTGGCGACGATGGATGCATTCAGGATGATCGCGGCACCATCCGGCATCAGCGGAAGCGCCTTCTGCACCGTGAACAGGAGGCCCTTCACGTTGATGTCGAAGATCGAGTCGTAGTGCGATGTCGAGCGTGCCCTTCTCCCGCTTGATCTGTGCGAACAGGCGGTCGAGATCGCCGAGGTTCGACATGCGATCAATCCTCGCGACCTCGCGCGCCGCGCACGCCGAGGCGAACGCGAAGCAGCCGACGACGGAGGACTGTCGTCGCGGGTCCGGGCTAGTCGTTGTTGCGGGTCTCGCTCTCACACTGCAGTTCGGAGATGTCCTCGTTCGCGCCTTCGCCTCGGCAGCTGAAGGCCGAGGGCGCGTTGAGGATCGTTTCGAGACGGTCGTGCGGCGGTCTGGCGATCGGCGGCGCTGCGGCCAAGTCGCCCTGGGCGGCGCAGCCGCCGAGCAACCCTGCGCACAGCGCCGCGGTCCATACCGATGTCAGCGATCGACGCATTGCACCCTCCATGCTCGGTGATCGTGCCCGCCGCGGCGCTTCCACGCGAGGCCCGCTGGAATCGGCTCGCGACGAGCAAAATCGCCGGCATCGTTGGGAGGACGTGTCGGGCGCGCGGGCCGCAGGCGCAGCACGTTCTCGCAAGAATCCGACACAGGCGGCAAGCTCGTGCGCATCGAGAGGTTCGACCGCCGCCGGCCGCCGGGCCGCGACGCTAGAAGCTCCACCAGCTGATGAACTCGAACTTGTTGTTCTCGTTGTGACGGGTCGTGGAGCCGGTGCCGGTCGCGTTCACGTTGCGGAAATCGGTCTGCGTGAAGTTCCAGCCGAAAGCGAACGTGAAGGGGCCCGGTGTCCACCAGAGACTGGCCTCGGATTGCCGATCGTTGACGCGGAAGAAGTTCCGGCCCGCCGAATCGGTGATGAGGCTTCCCGTGACGACCGGACGATCGTCATCGAGCGCGGTCTGGAAGCCTCCCGCCCAGCGGAGGCTGACCGTGTCGGTGAAGTAAAAGATGGGATTGACCCAGGCGCCGACACTCTGCGCCGACGTGAGGCTGCCGTCGGTGTCGAGGATGACGCGGCGGTCGAAGTCGGAGTTGGTGACCCGGCCCTCGCCACGAGTCCACACGGCTCCGCCCTGCAGCTTGAGGGTCATCGCTCGGCCCGTCTCGTTGAATCCGATCCGGTCGAGGATCAGCGTACCGTGGGCGACCTGATCGGTGAAGTTGCGATCCTGGAAGTTCGTCTGGGCGTTGAGATTGGGGGTGACGGTGCCACGGGTGAACCGTTCCTTGCGCTC
This sequence comes from Candidatus Rokuibacteriota bacterium, assembly GCA_005887895.1. Classification (GTDB taxonomy): domain Bacteria; phylum Methylomirabilota; class Methylomirabilia; order Rokubacteriales; family CSP1-6; genus AR5. Next base: position 2,986 of record VBPC01000314.1, on the reverse strand, counting down.
GCCCCATGTCGCCCGGGCATAGAACGCCGTCGAGCCGATCCACCCCAGTCGGCCCGTCTCGAGCCCGATCCCGCCGCTCAGTGCGGGGAACCCGCTCAAGTCGCCCGAACCGAGATCCCGCGCGGCGACGTCGCCGCCGCCGAGGGCCTGGTTGTCGAAGACAGGCCGTTCGGCGCCCAGCGACGCCAGGATCTTGACGTCGCGCAGGATCGGGAAGCGCTCGACGAATTCGATGCGCGGGTTGCGTCGGTTGGCTGCCCCCAGGCCCGCGAGCATCGTGTTGAAATCGATGGTATCGGGAAAGTTGTCGGCGAAGCTGCCCGTCTGGCCCAGCTTGATCTGAAGCTCGTCGCCTCGGATGACCACGTCGGGAAACGCCCATTGACCGTAGGCGTGACGCAGGCGGGGGTTGTTGTTCACCGCGTTGACTTCGCCGGCGCCGTTGGCTTGCTGGTTGAAATCCATCTCGAAGAAGGCCGAGGTCTTTCCGCCGAGAGTCTCCGGTCCCAGAACCGAGAGGTTGAGCCGAGTGCGCCCCAGGAAAGCCCGGAAGTTCTCCCGTTCGCCCCGGCCGGTGTTGCCGCCACCCGGGACGCCGGCGTCGGGCAGGAGGGCCCGGTTCACCGACTCGCCGACGGGAGAATCGTTGTGCTGAACGTGCAAGCGGAGCGAGCCGCCCAGCCGGACCTTGAAGTTATCGCTGGTGAAGACGTTGCCCTGGATGTCCTTGCCCAGCGGGTCGCGGTCGTTGTTGGCTTGCTTTCGTCCGGCTTGCAAGTCGAAGAAGTTCGACCAGCCGGCGAGGACGTGGCTGAACTGCTTGTCCCGTTCCTCGAACGAGAGGCGCTGCTCTTCCATCTGCTGCTTGAGGGACTCCAGGACCCGCTCCCGTTCCTCCTCGGCCTTGCGCTCCCGTTCCCGCTCGCCCTCTCGATCTCGAATCGACCGCTTCAGCGATTCGAGCTCCTCCCGCGTGGACTTCTCCAGCTGCTGCAATCGTTCTCGCAACTCCTCGATGCTCTGGGGGTGCGCGGCGCCCGGCGCCAGGGTCACGATGCCGACCAGCGCGATCGTCCAACTCCATCGTCGTGCCAGCATAAACGCTCCATGTCTCTGCGAGGGCTGGGTGGTAACCACGGTGAATGGATCACGCCTGCAGACGTCGAGGGCTCTCACCTCCCCTATGACATGTATGCGCATGTGTGCCTCGGGCGGCGACGGTCCGAATGGACTAGGGAGCCTCTTGCGGGGTCACCGACAACCCTACTCGGGCTCCGCCGCGAAGCACGGCGATGCTAACAGGTGTGCCGATCGTCGCCGCGGCCAGCCGCCGATGGATCTCGTCGACCGTCCCGGTCGGATGGCCGTCGACCGCCAGGATCCAGTCTCCGGCGACCAGCCCGGCCAGCGCGGCCGGCCCATCGGGTTCGACGGCAACGACCTCGACCGCGTGAGCCGCAGCGATCGCCAGGCGGTGCACGAGCGAGCGATCGAGCGGGCGATTCTGGGCCACGAGCCCGAGCCAGGCTCGCCGCACCCGGCCATGGGTGAGCAGCTCCCCGATCACCCACGTCGCCGTGTCGATCGGAATCGCAAAGCTCAATCCCTGGGCCATCGCGATGATGGCCGTGTTGATGCCCACGACGCGACCCGATGAGTCCACCAGCGGCCCTCCGGAGCTCCCGGGGTTCACGGCGACGTCAGTCTGGATCACATTCTCGATCAGGCGACCGGTCCGGCTGCGGAAGAACCGTCCCAGGGCACTGACCACGCCGGCCGAGACGGTCGACTGGAAACCGAGCGGGTTGCCGATCGCCACCACGAGCTGACCGACGCGGAGGCTCGCCGACCGCCCCAGCGCGGCCACCGGCAGATCGGTGCCGCCCAGCCGGATCAGGGCCAGATCCGTGGAGGGGTCTTCGCCAACGAGGACGGCGTCGAGGATCCGGCCATCGGTCAACGTTGCCTCGAGTCGACCGGCATCGTGAACGACATGGTGGTTGGTGAGGACGTACCCGTCGGGCGCGATGATCACTCCCGAGCCGGCGCCAGTCGCACCGACCCGGCCATCAGCGTCGCTCCGCCCCATGGTGATGCTGACGACCGCGGGCCCGACGGCCTCCACGACCGAGACCACGGCTCGCGAGTAGGCATCCAGGATCTCGATGTCGTCGACCAATGTCTGGGGCACCCCTGCACCTCCACGTGTTTGGATGCAGGGGGGATGCACGCAATGCGCAGCCGCGCCCGCATCTCGACCGCTCCGCGGCGCATCCCAAGACGGAGACGAAAGGCAGGAGAAGATACCATGGTGTTCGCCGATGTGGTCGTGGCGGCCGTCATGCTAGGGATTTCCGGCTTTCTGGCCCTGGATTCTGGCCAGCTTCCTGCGCGGTTGACCGGCGCACGGGGTCGCTCCTGAGCACGCCTCGCCGCGGCCGTATTCATTACGGCTGGATCGTCGTGGCGGTGACGTTCGTGACCCTCCTGGCCGCCGCCGGCATTCGGTCCGCGCCCGGCGTGCTGATGATCCCGCTCGAGCGGGAGTTCGGGTGGACGCGCGCGACCGTGTCGTTCGCCGTCTCGGTCAACCTGTTCCTCTACGGCCTGTCCGGGCCGTTCGTGGCCGGGCTCATGGACCGGCGCGGCATCCGGAGCGTCATGGTGGCGTCGCTCGCGCTCGTCGCCACGGGTGTCGCCCTCACCACCGTGATGACCGCGTCGTGGCAGCTCGCGTTGCTGTGGGGTGTCGTGGTCGGACTCGGCACCGGCACCATGGCCTCCGTCCTCGGAGCCATCGTCGCCAACCGCTGGTTCACGGAGCGCCGGGGCCTCGTGCTGGGCCTGCTGACGGCCAGCTCGGCCACCGGCCAGCTCCTGTTCCTGCCCCTGCTCGCCTCGATGGTGGTGCGCCTTGGCTGGCGCAGCGCCGTGCTGCTGGTCGCCGGCGTCGCCCTCGTGGTGCTGCCGCTCGTGGCCTTGCTGA
>VBPC01000070.1 GCA_005887895.1 Candidatus Rokuibacteriota bacterium | reverse complement strand
TTCTTCTCGCGCCACGCGGTCAGGAACGCCGCCCGCTCGAACGAGAACTTCACGTCCTCGGCCGTCACCGGATCGCCGTTGTGGAACTTCGCCGGCCGCAGCACGAACTCGTAGGCGAGACCGTCGGACGACCTCGACCACGACTCCGCCAGGGACGGGCTCAGGGGCCCGGCCGGCATCGGCTTCACCAGCGCGTCGTGGATGGCGTAGAGGACCATGAACGGCGTGATCGCCGACTCCGTCTCGCCGGGATCGAGCCAGCGCGGCGTCAGCGTGATGTGCACGGCCAGCGTCATCTGACCCTCGGCGGCCGCCGCGCCCCGCGCGACGACGCCGAGCGACAGCGCCAGCAGCAGGGCGACCCCGGCTCGGCCGAAACGTCCCACGCGCCACCGCCTCGCGATGTGGGCTACTCGTACGCCGCGAGCGTGGTGACCTGGGTGACGTCGGGGTAGAGCACGCCGACCGCCGCCTTCAGGCTCGAGCGCGGCGTGTACCAGACGGCGCCCTCGCGCGTGATGGCCAGCTTGGGCTGGTCGGTGATCTGCGGCGTCGGGTAGTACGTGAACGTCTCGGTGCGCGGCGCGAACCGGATGAGCGCGCCGCCCTGGCCGCCGTCGCTGATCCAGATGTCGTCGTGACGATCGGGCCAGACGTCGTACGGCTCCGAGAACGGCATCGGGATGTCGTACTCCTTGATCGCGCCGGTGCGGGGATCGAGGCGGCCGAGCTTGCCGTTGTTGAAGCCGCCGTACCAGACGGCGCCCGTCGAGTCGACGCCGAGACGGCGGATCGTGCACGGCCGGGTCGGCGCCTCGTACTCGGTGAACTTCTCCGTCCGCGGGTCGAACCGGGCGATCTTGCAGCGGCGGAACTCGGCGAACCAGACGTTGTCGTCCTTGTCGAGGGCGATGCCGTAGGGCGCCGCCCCGGCCGTCGGCACCTTCCACACGGTGGCCTTGCCGGTCTGGCGGTCCCACTTGCCGAGCATGTCGCCGCCGATCACGGTGAACCAGACGTTCTGCTTGCCATCCACGATCGGGCTGTGGCCGCGGCCCTGGCGCCGACCGGTCGAGTCCATCGGGTAGCGGATCATCGAGCCCGTCGTCGGATCGAGCCGGCCGAGGTGGAAGCCGACCGTCTCCGCCCACCAGACGTGACCGTCCCGGTCGACGGCGAGCCCGTGCGGGTCAGCCTTGGGGTCGGGCATCATCCAGTCCTTCACCTCGCCGGTGCGCGGGTTCACGCGCCCGATGCGATTAGGGACGCTGCGGTCGGTGTACCAGACGTTGCCGTCGGCGTCGAAGTGCGCCTGCTGCGTGCGCCGCTGCTGGTTGGCCGCGTCGAGCTGCTTGTCGAGCGGCAGGTAGTACTCGACGTACATCGCCTTGCCCAGCGCCGCCTCGTCGACGGGGAACTCCGCGTCCATCCGCAGGCCGCGCCGCTCGCTGCCCGGCCCGAAATGCCTGGTCAGATAGGCGAGGATCGTCTGGCGGTCCTGCGCGCTCAGCGTGCCCGCCGGGATCATCGCCCCGCGATCGGCGGCGGCGCCCAGACCGAGCATCACGTCGATGAACGTGTTCCAGGTGACCTCGGGGTACTGCTTGTTCGGGAAGAAGTTCCGCCCGTGGCAGTACATGCACTGCCTCTCGAGCAGCTCGCGGCCGGGCTCGCGCGGGTAGAGCTCGTCGTAGCTCACGAGCCGGGCGTCGGTGTTGGCGCTGCTGGTGAAGCCGAACTCGCCCTGACGCACCGGCCGCGCCGTCTCCTCGCGCAAGGCGAGGGCGAGCGTCTTCGACTCACCGGGCTCGAGCGTGACGGTCTGCCTGTCGGCCGCCCAGCCCGCCTTGCGGACCGTGACCTCGTAGCGACCGGGGAAGAGATTCACCGCGCGGTAGCGACCTCCGCTGCTCCACACCATGAACAGCACGTTCTTGTCGACGTTCATGAGATGGATCTGCGCGCCGGGGACGGCCCGCGGCGCCTGCACGGCGCCCGACAGCGAGGCGGTGCCGGCGATGGGCGCCGCGTCGGCGGCGGCGGCGAGGACGACGAGCAGGGCGGCGAGCGGCACGCGGATTCGCATGGCGTGGCTCCTTCGGCGCACCGACGGTGTCAGGCGTTTACGGCAGCGAGACTCTCGAGCAGGCGGCCGAAGCCGCGGATCTCGGGGGCGAGGCCGAGCGCGCGGAAGGCCGCCCAGATGCTGGCCTGGTTCGAGCTCACGACGGGCTTGCCGGTGCGCCGCTCCAGCTCGGCGACGGCCTCCACCGAGCGCCAGGCCGTGCACGAGCAGAGCAGCGCGTCCGCTTCCGCGCGGCACGCGCGCGCGGCGAAGGCGACGACTTCCTCGGGATCGCGGTCGTTGATGCCCTGGTTGCCCGACTTCGCGGCGCCTGGCTCGCCCTCGACATTGAGGACCTCGAAGCCGGAGGCCTCGAGATAGGCCCGGAGGCGCTGGTTGTTCCAGTCGGGGTACGGGGTGGCGACCGAGAGGCGGCGGGCGCCGAAGTGGCGCAGCGCCGCGACCACGGCCGGCGCGGCGGCGACGGCCGGGACGCCGGCCGCGCGCGCGATGGTCTCGATCAGCTCGCGGTCATAGCCGGGCCCGCGGTAGAAGCTGCCCGTCGTGCAGCCGTAGGCGACGACGTCGACGTTGGCGGTGGCCAGGTAGCGGGCCCCCGTCTCGATCTCGCCGTTCATCCGGTCCATGCCCGCTTGGCCCTCGGCGTCGTTGGTGAGCCACATGCGCTGGCCGTGAATGGTCACGTCCCGCGGGGCGACCAGCTGGAAGTCGGCCTCGAACGTGGTGTTCGTCGACGGCACCATGACGCCGATCCGCGTGCGCAGGCTCATCGCTCACCGCCAGTCGTCGACCGCGACGGTCTTCTGATAGTTGCAGCCCATGATGCGCCAGTATCCGTTGGTCTCGCCGCCGACCACGACCACGTGGATGTCCTCGCGCCGGAACATCGGGATCAGCGTGTCGGGCGCCGCCTTCAGCTTCGTGGCCCACGGCTCCTCGCCGAAGGTGGCGCGCGGGTAGATGTAGTTCTGCACGAGCTGGTAGTCCCAGTACTCGTCGGCCGGCATCAGCGCGTTGTCGTGCAGCCAGTCGATGAGCGCGTCCTTCTTGACGAAGCCCCCGCGCTCCACGAACTGCCGGGCCGCGATGGGATCGAGCAGCAGCGTGGGCGGCCCGTTGGGGTCGATGCCTCTCAGCAGATTTCGCACGTGCTCGCGCCAGTGCTTCTCACGGAGGCCGAGCGTGAAGGCCGTGGAGCGGACGCTCGAGAAGACGCTCACCGCGCTCTCCTCCGGCTTCAGGCCGTGCTGCACGTGGAAGGGCTCCCACGGGCTGCGCTCCTCGTTCTCGGCGAACGTCAGGCTGTTGTAGGCGTAGCTGTTGCCCTGGTTGCCCAGGTAGGACAGGCCGGGCACCGAGCCGCCCTGGCCGTTCTGCGAGAGGAGGCCCCAGGCGCGGCCGATGGTGGCGTTGGCGTGGTTGTAGGGGCCCATCGCGCCGGTGGCGGCGTTCATGCCGATCTCGTCACGCACGGGGCCGTTGACCACGGCCATCGCGGCCACCGCGCTCGAGCTGCTGCCGCGGGCGGTCACGCCGGTGGCCGCCAGCGCGAGGATCACCGGGAAGTAGTCCGGCCGGGCGCCGGCCATCACGGCGTTGACGGCGACCTTCTCGACCGTGTACGCCCAGGGCTCACGGAAGTGCGTCGAGCGCATGCGGCCGACGATCTCGTCGGGCTTGCGGCGCGTGGCGCTCAGCATCGCGGCCACGCGGGCCTCGGTCGGGAGCACGATCGGCAGCATATCGGTCCAGCGGTTGTCGAGGAAGAGCCGGTGGAGGTTGTCCTCGGTGTCGGGCTCGACGAGCCGCGGCGTCGAGCGATCGAACGCGGCCGGCCCCCGCTCGTCCTCGGCGAACGGACGGGTGAGGCCCTCGAGGACCTCCTGCATGACCGGGCGGCCCGTGATCGGATCGGCGCCGTCGACGTACGCGCGGAGCTCGGCCGCGGTCCGGCCCATGATCGGCTGGGGCACGAACACCTGGCGCAGGCCGGGCATGCCGTTGACCTGCGCCACCGAGCGCACCACGCGGTCGAACTTGTCCGTGTGCACGGCCACGGTGGGCACCCCGTACTTCGTCTCGAGCGTCATCGCATGCGCGGCGACCGCCGGCGCGCAGGTGCTTCAGTGGCCGACGCCGAGGATCGCGGCGTGGCCGCGGGCCTTGATCTCCTCCCAGGTCATCGGATCGTCGTTGAGGTAGACGCTCGAGATGCGCTTGACGACGGTGCGGGCGCCCGGCAGACGCTCGGCGAACCACGCCTGCATCTGACCCAGGAAAACGTCGGAATCGTCGAAGCGGCAGTCGACCAGGTACACCGTCTTGCCCTCGAGCGTATCCAGGCGCGGGGCCGGGGGCTGCCGGCGGACGGCCGGGGGGAAGCCGACCGGGTTGAGGACGCTCAGCCGCGTGGCCATCGCGCGATCAAGCTACCACGATTATCGGGCGCTCGGGCATGATGGCAGCCGGGAGGTGCGCCGATGACCTGCGACTCCTCGGTGTTCGAAGAGATCCCGATCTTCTCCCTGCTGGACGCCGACGAGCGGGCGGTCCTGGCCGAGCAGGTCGAGCTGCGCGAGTTCGCGCCGCGCCAGCGGATCTACAAGGTCGGCGACCCCGGGGGGAAGGCCTTCATCATCGTCAAGGGCCAGGTGCAGGTGATCGTCATCGACGAGGACAACCAGGAAGTCGTGATCGACGCCCCCGGCGCCGGCGAGATCTTCGGCCTCGCCTCGATGCTGTCGGCCTCGGCCCACCTGACCACGGCCATCGCCGTCGAGCCGACCCGGGCCATCGAGATCGACCGCCACGACCTCACGGCCCTGGTGCAACGCAAGCCGCTGGCCGGCCTCGACATGCTCACGATGGTCGGCCGCCACTTCCAGGCCGCCCAGGAGCTGGTGCGCTCGCGCACCGCCCGCAACCCCAACGAGGTCATCGACGAGCAGCTGACGTTCGGGCAGCGTCTCGCCGACTCGGTCGCCCGATTCGGCGGTTCGTGGGCGTTCATCGTCTCGTTCGCGGCCGTGCTCGTCGCCTGGGTGATCGTCAACATCGGGCTGGCGACGCGGGCCTGGGATCCCTACCCGTTCATCCTGCTCAACCTGTTCCTGTCGATGCTGGCCGCCGTGCAGGCGCCCGTGATCATGATGAGCCAGAACCGCCAGGACGCGAAGGACCGCCTGCGCAGCGAGCTCGACTTCTCGGTGAACCGCAAGGCCGAGGGCGAGATCATCCAGCTCGCCGCCAAGCTCAACCGCATCGAGGACAAGCTCGACGACATCCACCGCGACGTCAACGTCGGGCGGCGGTGACGTCGGACGACCTCGACCGTCTTCGGCAACGCGGGCTCAATCTCGTCTATGCCACGGTTGCCTGGAACGCCGTCGAAGGCGCGACCGCGGTCGTCGCCGGCCTGCTGGCTCATTCCGTCGCGTTGACGGCGTTCGGGCTCGACTCCTCGATCGAGGTCTTCGTCTCGCTGGTCACGCTCTGGCAGATGAAGGCCGCCACGAGGTTTCGCAGCCGCGTCGGCCTTCGGCTGATCGGGGCCAGCTTCCTCGCGGTGTCGCTCTACGTGACGGTCGAGGCCACCCGCCGACTCGTCGCCGGCCAGCACGCCGAGCTCTCGCTCGTGGGGATCGCGGTGACGGCCGCCGCCGTCCCGGTGATGACGGGGCTCGGCGTCGCCAAGCATCGCGTGGCCAGGCGCATCGGCAATGCCATCCTGGAGGCGGAAGCGAGATTCAGCCTGGTCGATGCGTCGTTGTCGGCCGCCGTCCTCCTGGGCCTCCTGGCGGATTCGATCCTGGGCTGGTGGTGGGCCGACCCCGCCGTCGCCCTGATCGTCGCCGGGTGGGCGATCCGCGAAGGGCTGGACGGTCTCCGCGGCAGGGCGTGAGAGCGGCGCCGCCCGCCGTCAGGCGGCGCGGTCGCGGGCCGCGGGCGCAGGGCGTGCCGCGTCCGGGGCGCCGATCTCCAGAGGCGTCGTGGCCAGCGAGCGCAGCGTCGTGCCCCCGAGCGCGTCGCGCACGACGTCGTCGCGGCGGCGCAGGGTGGCGGCGACCGGGGCGGGGACGGTCGCCGCGCCGACGTCGTAGGAGGACGGCGGCTCCCGGACGGCGGTGAGGGCGTCGACAACGGTCACGTGCTCGGGGGCGCGGGCCAGCGCGACGCCGTCCGGCTCGGTGGTGCGCACCAGAAGGCCGGCGGCAACGAAATCCTCGACGAGGTCTTCGAGGATCGCGAGGGGGGCCTCGAGCGCGCGGGCGAGCTGGGCGGGACGCGTCGGGCCGGTGCCGCCGAGGTAGCCACGCGTGATCTCCACGAGGGCGCCGAGACCGACGCGCTCGCGCAGGAGCAGGCTGGGGCGGCCGCGGACCACGACGTAGGAGATCGGGTGCTGGTGGACGTAGGCGACCTGACCGCCGGTGAGCACGACCAGCCAGGCCACCTGCAGCCAGATCAGCGCGATCACGAAGACGGCGAAGCCGGAGTAGATCGCCGCGTAGCTCGTCGACTGCGCCACGAAGAGCGTGAAGCCGAAGCCCGCCAGCTGCCACAGCAGCGCGGCCGTCACCCCGCCCACCAGCGCCGCCGCCGACGTCACCCGCGTGTACGGCAGCAGGCGATACAGCAGCGTGAACGCCGCCACCAGCAGCAGGAACGGCGCGCCGTGGCGGGCGACGACGAGCGCCGCCCAGGTCAGGTGGGTCGCGGCGAGCACGCGCTGCACCAGCCAGTAACTCTGGGCGGAGGCCATGATCGCGAACGCTGCGAAGACGAGGACCGGACCGACGAGGAGGATGCTGAGGTAGTCGCTGAACTTGCGGGCGAGGCTGCGCGGCCGGCGCACGTGCCAGATGCGGTTGAGCGCGCTCTCGACCCGCTCGATCACCGAGAGCACGGTGTAGAAGAGCGCGACGAAGCCGATCGCGCCCAGCACGCTCACGCGCAGGTTGTCCACGAAGCCCACCACGCGCGTCGTCAGCTCGGCGCCGCCCGGGCCGAGCGGCGCCAGCAGGTGGGCCAGCACCCCCTCGATCTCGTAGTGCGCGCCGAAGGCCTTCAGCACGGAGAACGCGACGGCGAGCAGCGGCACCAGCGAGAGCAGCGTCCGGTAGACCAGGGCGGTGGCTTCGAGGTTGAGGTCGGGATCGGTGAGCGCACGAACCAGGACCATCACCGCCCGGAGCGCGCCGACGCCGAGCCGCGCCATGACGCCACGGCGCGCCGCGTCGAGGGTCCACAGATCGCGCTCGAGGTAGCGGCGGACCCCGGACACCGTACGGTAGCCGTCCCGGATCATGGCTCCTCCGTGAACGGCCTTTCAATATCAAGAGCCGTGCCAGCGACGGCCGGTACGGGTCGCTGGCGCGATCTTCGCTACGTAAGCGCGCATCCAGGCCCGCAAGGCCGGAAAGGGGGACAGCATGATGAAAAGGCTCACGATGCTCGTCAGCCTGCTCCTCGTCATCGCGGTGATGACCGTCCCGGCGTTCGCGCTCAGCGTGCCGGGCATGAAGCATCACGAGACGGGTAACGTCACGGCGATCGACAAGAACGCCAAGACGTTCACGCTGACGGCAGACAAGGACCAGAAGAAGTACACGTTCGAGGTGAAGGACCCCGCCCTGCTCAATACCCTCAGGACGGGTGAGCACGTTCGGGTCGCCTACAGCAAGAAGGGCGCCCAGCTGATCGCCAGCGGCATCAGCGAAAAGACCGCGCGAACCGCCTCCCGCAAGTAGCGAGCGTTGTCGAAGTAGCGAGCGTTGTCGAGGGGCGTCCCGGCCTCGCCGGGGCGCCCCGAGCATCGGGGGCGGTTGGGGGGCCATTTCGGGGCCCCCCATTCAATCAGACCGCGGCGCGCGCGAGGACCTCCCCGATGTTCTCGGGCGCCTGCTTGCGGACGCCCTGATCGATCTCGCGGACGACGGCGACGGCCGCGGCGCAGACCGGGGTCGCCACGCCCTTCTCGCGGCCCTGGGCGACGACGTGGCCGTTCATGTAGTCGATCTCCGTCGGGCGCCCCTTGGCGACGTCCTGCGCCATCGACGCGCGCCAGTTGCGGCCGCCGGCGGACCTCGGCGTCAGCATCGTGTCGAGCGCCTGCCACGTCTCGCGGCGCGCGGAGTCGGCCCACCGCTCGGCCGTCTCGCCGTTGAACTTCGGGACCGTGTACCCCAGCGCCAGGCCGACGCGCGCCGACTCGCCGGCGAGGTGGATCGTGATGGCGCGACCGACCTCGCTGGAGGCGATCTCGACCGAGCCGAGGCCGGACATCGCCTGCACGGGGTTGCCCATCGAGTTGGCGCAGAGCTTGGACCACCGCTCGCCCCAGAGATTGCCGGTCACCTGGGAGCCATCGACGACGGACAGGATCTCGGCGATCTCCTGCGCACGCGGGGTCACCCGGCCGTCGTGCTCGCCGACGCGGAAGACGTCGTGGCCCTTGCCCGCGCCCTTCTCCATGCCGCGCTCGACCTGCCCCGGGGTCCACAGCGCGACGCCGATCTTCGACATGACGAGGCCCAGGCAGCGCCCGGCGCCGGCGACCGAGGCGGCGATCGGGTCGGGCCAGCAGTTCTGGGAGGCGACGATCACCCCACCCGGCCCGATGTGGCGCAGCGCGAGCAGGGTCGCCCACGAGGTGTCGTAGACCTTCATCGCCACGAAGGCGACGTCGAAGTCCCGGGGCAGCCGCTGCGCCTCGTGCAGGTGGACGATCTTCGGGCGCGCGGTGAAGGGGTCGTGCGGTCCGGTGACCGCGATGCCCTGGCGGCGGACCGTCTCGACCTGCTCGGCCCACGGATCGATCAGGGTGACGTCGTGACCGGCGCGCGACAGGAACGCCCCGAGGTAGCTCCCGATGGCTCCGGCTCCCACGAACAGGATCTTCTTGCTCACGGCGGTTCCCCAGCAGGCGCATGGTGGCCGGCGCCAGCAGCGCGCGCACGATCGTCGCGTCCACGATGACCGCCAGCCCCATGCCGATGCCCATCGCCTTGATCATCGTCACGGAGTTCACGACGCCGAAGCCGAAGAAGACGCCGGCCATGATGGCCGCCGCTCCGGTGATCAGCCGCCCGGTATGGGCCAGGCTCTCGCGCACCGCGGCCGCGTTGTCGCCGCTCTTCAGGTATTCCTCGTGCGTGCGGCTCAGCAGCAGGACCTCGTAGTCCATCGAGAGCCCGTAGAGGATGCAGAACATGATCAGCGGAATCGGCGTCTCGATCGGCGCCGGGGTGAAGCCGAGCCAGCCGGCCAGGTGGCCCTCCTGGAAGATCCACACCAGGGCGCCGTAGGAGGCGGTGATCGAGAGCAGGTTCATGACGACCGCCTTGAGCGGCAGCAGCGCCGAGCGCAGCAGCAGGAACAGCGCGACGTAGGTGGCGAGCACGACGAAGGCGATGGCCGCCGGCGCCGCGTCGCGGACGACCGCGATGAAGTCGAGATCGAACGCGATGGGGCCCGTCAGCAGCACCTCGGCGTCGAGCGGCGGATGCTCGCGCCGGATCGTCCGCACCAGCGCGCGCGCCTCGTCGGAGGTGGCCGGCAGCGGCGTGTGGGCGACGACGAGCGTCACGTGCTCGCCGACGAGCTGCCGGAACGCGACGTCGAGGCCGGGCGGCCGGAAGGCCGGCGGCACCGCCGCGATCTGCTGATACTGCTCGCGGCTGATCCCCGGCGCCAGGTCCACGATGCTGTCCACGCGGCTGATGCCCGGGCGCGCGCGGAGCCAGCGGCTCAGGTCGTAGAGCCGGCTCACGCGCTCGGGCTGGAGCGGGGAGCCGTCGCGGTAGCGCATGACGAGCACGATCGTGCTGGCATCGGCGCCGGGGAACTCGCGGCGCAACAGGTCGGCGCCGCGGCGCGCCTCCGTCCGCGTCGGCAGCGTGGAGGCGTCGTCGGCGCCGAGGCGGATGTGGCGCAGCGGCAATCCCAGCACGATGAGCGCCACCACGACCGGCACCATCACCGTCCACGGCCGGGCCATCACGAAGTCGGCGATGCGGTACCAGAAGCCGGTCGCGTCGCGGTCGGGGCGCACGAACGGCAGGCTCAGGGCGTTCACGCGCGGGCCGAGGATGGCGAGCAGGGCGGGCAGGAAGGTGAGGCAGTAGAACACGGCCGCCACCACCACGATCATCCCCGCCAGCCCCATGGAGCTGACCGAGCTGGTGCGCAGGAGCAGGAGGCTCGCCAGGCCGATGCCGACGGTGACGCCGGAGAACACGACCGCGCGGCCCGTCGTCGTGAGCGTGCGGGCCAGCGCCTCGGCGCCGTCGCCGCGTCGCAGCTCCTCGCGGAAGCGGCTGACAACGAACAGCGAGTAGTCGATGGCGACGCCGAGGCCGACCATGCTGACGATGTTGTTCGCGTAGGCCGAGACGGATGTGAGCCGGCCGAGCACGACGGTGCCGGCCAGGCCCGCGGCGACCGCGAGCACGCCGACCAGCAGCGGCAGCGTGGCGGAGACCGCCGAGCCGAACACGAGCAGGAGCAGCGCCAGCACCAGCGGCAGCACCACGAGCTCCGAGCGCCGCAGGTCCTCGCGCGTGACCTCGGCGAAGTCGTGGTTCATGGCGGCGGCCCCGACCGTGGCCACCTCCAGCGTGTCGGAGCGCACCTTGGCGCGCACGCTCGCGTAGAGCCCGGGCGGCAGCCTGCCGAACGTCATCGAGGCGAATGCCGGCGCGCGGCCGCGCAGCTCGACGGTGACGTGAGTGCGATGGCCGTCGCGCGAGATGCGGGTCGCGTCCGGCGGTGACGTGTCCCACGCCGTGCGGAGGCGGGCGACGCGCGGGTCCGTGCGCAGGGGCGCCAGGGCACGCTCGACGGCGGCCCGGAACGCCGGATCGGTCACGCGCAGGCCTGGATGGCTGAAGATGAAGCCGATCGTCGGCGGCTGCCCCGGCAGCTCGCGATCGAGCAGCTCCACCGCGCGCACGGCCTCGGTCGCTGGCGGCCGTACGGCGCCCTCGAGATTCGACTCGTGAGTCACGAGCCAGGCGGCCGGCAGCAGCGGGACGAGCGAGAGAAGGAGCAGGGGCCATCGAAACCGATGGGCCACGCGTCCCCAGGCGGCGAGCATACGGTATGATACCGGCCGCCCACCGGGGTCGATCGGAGGATTTCCATGGCCAGCGCGCAGGGACTGAGACAGGTCGCGTGGTTCGATTGCCCCGGCGGCGGGCAGGTGGTCGTCGACGGCCGCACGGCCTACGTCGCCCACATGAAGGCCCCGCACGGCACCACCATCGTCGACGTCGCCGATCCGAAGTCCCCGCGCGCGCTGGCCACGCTGGAGGTCCCGGCCGGCGTCCACTCGCACAAGGTCCGGGCCGCCAACGGGCTGATGCTCGTCAACCGCGAGGCGCAGCCGGCCGACAAGGGCGGCGCCGGCGGCGGCCTCGGCATCTACGACGTCTCCACGCCGTCCCGCCCCCGCGAGATCACGTTCTGGCGGTGCGGCGGCAGCGGCGTGCATCGCTTCACCTTCGACGGCCGCTACGCCTACCTCTCGCCGGAGATGGACGGCTGGATCGGCAACATCGTCATGATCCTCGACCTGGCCGAGCCGAGCCGGCCGCAGGAGGTGGGGCGCTGGTGGATGCCCGGCCAGTGGATCGCCGGTGGCGAGACGCCGGCGTGGAAGGGACGGCAGCATCGCTGCCACCATCCGATCCGTCTCGGCAACCGGCTCTACGTCTCCTACTGGCACGGTGGCTTCGTCATCCTCGACATCGAGGACATGGCCAAGCCGAGGCACGTGTCCGGGCTGGACTGGAGCCCGCCGTTCATCACGCCGACCCACACCGCGCTGCCGGTGCCGTTTCCGCTGCAGGGCCGGCGCGTCATGCTGGTGGCCGACGAGGACGTCGCCAAGCTGCAGCCCGGCCCTCCGTCGTTCCTGTGGCTGGTCGACATCAGCGACGAGCGGCGCCCGGTGCCGTTCGCCTCGTTCCAGGTGGCCGGCGTCGACGGCTCGCCACAGCCCGAGTTCACGGGCTGTCACCAGCCGTGCGAGGACGTGCGCTCCACCGAGATTCCGGTCGCGTGGTTCGCCTCCGGCCTCCGTCTCGTCGACATCGCCGCGTCGCACGCCCCGCGCGAGGTCGGACACTTCCTGCCGGATCCGCCCGCCGGCCATCAGCGCGTGTGCGCCAACGACGTGTGCGTCGACGACCGCGGGCTGATCTACGTGATCGACCGCGGGCGCGGCCTCCACATCCTCGAGCGCGCGTGACGTGATGGTGGCTTAGCGAAATCGAAAGGCGAAATCGAGGAGTGCCACGGCTACGCCGGGGCGCTCCGAGCGCTGGGGGGGGTTGGGGGCCATGTCGGAGCCCCCATATCGATCGGTTGGGCCTACGCTGTTCTTCCTGGCGATGGAGCAGGGCGCGGCGTTCTCGGCGCGCGCCGCCGCTCGCGTTCGTCGCCACGCTGGCCGCGTTTGCCGATCGCCTCGGGCGGAGCTTGAGCGGCGCTCTCGCGCCCTTCCCGGTCGCCCTCGGAGTTCTTCCGATGTTTGCCCACGCCCAGCAGGGCGCGGCGCCCGCGATCGGCTTGCTGCGCGGATTTTTCCCGGCGATGTGGGGCTTCGCGCTGTTCTGTCTGGTCATCGCGCTCGCGATGGTGCCGCTCGGGCCGGGCTGCCCCCTGCTGGCCCCACCCTTGCTCCTCATCAACGCATGGGCCGCAGCGAATATTCCGACTCCCTGCGAGGCGTCTACGTGCTGCTCGTGGATGACCACGTCACCCGCCGGCAGATCCTCCACGACGCGCTCGAATACTGTGGCGCGCTGGTGCGCGTGGGGACGGGCGGCTTCGCCGGCGCCCAGGACGTCTTGCGCGAAGTCACGCCGAGCGCGCTCGTCCTCGCCGTGCATCCACCTGGCGACGAGGCGTGGGCGCTGCTGCGCTCCGTGCGCTCGATGCGGCTCGAGCATGGCGCCAAGATGCCCGTCATCGCGGTCGGCCCGGAGGCGCTCGCGGCGGCCGGCCGCCTGAACGGCGTGGACGCCTACGTGATGGAGCCGGTCGACGTCTGGGCCGTCTGCCAGATCGTGGGGGACTTGACGAACTGACGGTCGGACCACGACGGCAGTTTTTTTGCAGCCTCCGGTTCGGCGATGGGCCGACGGGAGCCGGTGTTTCCGAGCGATTTGCTGGCCGGTCTCCATGTCCTCGTCGTCGAGGACAACTCCGAGGCGCGCGACCTCTTCAAGACCATTCTCGGGTACGGCGGCGCCCTCGTCACCGTCGCCGCCGACGCCAAGCAGGCCCTGGCCATGTGTCAGCACATCCTGCCGGACGTCCTGGTCGCCGACATCGTCATGCCGGACTACGACGGCTTCTGGCTGCTCGAGCAGCTGCGGGCGCAGGGGCCGCGTGCCGCCGCCATCCCCGCCGTCGCGGTGACGGGGCGGGCCGTGCGACCCGGCGACCGCTTCGCGCAGGCCGGCTTCGCCGCCCACCTGCAGAAGCCCGTCGATCCGTGGGAGCTGTGCCGGATGGTGGAGCACCTCGGCCGCAAGCGCTGAGGCTTTTCCCCGCCGGGCCTCTCCGGTACGATAGGCGGACATTCGTCGCCCGGGAGGCTCGGATGCCCGAATCGATTCCCGCGTCGCTCATCATCGACACGCTGAAAGACACGTTTCGCGAGGCGCGGGCCGCCCGCGCGGCCGAGGGCTGGGGGCCGTCGCCGCACGAGCACCTCGGCTGGATCCTGAGCGTGCCCGACACCCACCAGAAGACCGTGCTGGCGGCGCTCGACAAGGAGCAGGCGCTGCGGGTGCTCACGTGCGCCACCGAGGACGAGGCCGTCGCGATCTCCGCAGGCCTGTACGCGGGCGGCGAGCCGGTCGCGTTGATGATCCAGCACGCCGGCCTCTACGCCTCGATCAACACCCTGCGCGGCGTGGCGATGGACGGCCGGATTCCGACCTTCTACATGATCGGCCTGCTGAGCCGCGAGAAGGACAAGGACCCGCGCGAGTCGCGGCACTCGATGGTGCGCTACTGCGAGCCGCTGCTCGACACCTTCAGCGTCCCCCACGCGCGGCTGGAGGGACCCAACGACGTTCACCGGATCCCCGAGTACTACCGGCTCAGCCGCCAGCGCCGCGGCCCGGCGGCGGTGCTGGTCGGACTGGAGACGAGCTGATGGCGATGAAGCCCGAAGACGTGCTGCGCGCCATCCTCACCGCCCGCGGCAACGCGATCTGCATTCCCACGATGACCACGGCGCCGGCGTGGCGGGACATCGCGCCCGACGATCTCTCGGCCGGCTGCGTCGGCTTCATGGGCGGCGCCTCCTCGCTGGGGCTCGGCCTGGCGCTGGCGCGCCCCGAGCGCCGGGTGTTCGTGTTGGACGGCGACGGCTCGCTGCTGATGCAGCTGGGCTCGCTGGCCACGATCGCCGGCGCGCGCCCGCGCAATCTCGTGCACCTGCTGTTCAAGAACGGCGTCTACCACACGTCCGGCGCCCAGGAGATCCCCGGCGGCCTCACGGTGGACTTCGTGACGATGGCCCGCGGCGCCGGCTATCGCGCGGCGTTCGCCATCGGCGAGCTGGACGAGCTGAAGCGCCGGCTGCCGTCGCTGCTGAAGGACGACTGCGCACCAGGCTCTTGGCCGCCGCCTCCTGAGCCGCGCGGCCGTCCTGCTGCTGCTCGTCTTCGCCGGGCAGGCGCTCGGCGCCAGCCTCGGCAAGACGCCGACCTACGACGAGCCGGCCCACATCGGCGCCGGGCTGTCCTATCTCGTCACCGGCGAGTTCAAGCTCAACCCCGAGCACCCGCCCCTGCTGAAGGAGCTCGCCGCCCTGCCGCTGGTGGCGATTGGCGTGCGGTGGCCGGTGAGCCCGGCGGCGTGGGCTGCGCTGTCGCCGGCCGCGGCGTTCGGCTTCCAGTGGCAGCTCGGCAACACCGTGCTCGTCGGCGACGCGCCCGGCCGCGTGCTGTTCTGGGCGCGGCTGCCGATGCTGCTGATCGCGCTGCTGCTCGGCTGGGTGCTGTGGGCGTGGGGCCGGCGCATGCTGGGCGACGCCGCCGCGGTCGGCGCGCTCGTCCTCTTCGCGCTCGACCCGGCGCTGATCGCCCACGGCCCGCTGGTGACGACCGACGTCGGCTGCGCGGCGTTCGTCACGCTCTTCGTCTTCGCGCTGTGGCGATATCTGCAGCGCCGCACGCCGGGGCGGCTGCTGCTCGGCGGGCTGGCGCTGGGCGCGGCGCTCGCCGCGAAGTTCTCGGCCGTGTTCCTGCTGCCGATCGCCGCGCTGGTGCTCCTGCTCGGCACGCCGCTGCCGCTCGGCCGCCGCCTCCTGTGGACCGCCGCCGCGCTGGTCGCCGTCGCCGCCGCCGCCGTCGTCGTCGTCGAGGCAGCCTACTTCTTCCCGCGCGATCCGTGGCTGTACGTGCGGGGGCTGCGACAGGTCTACACGGGCATCGACCCCGGCTACCTGCCGTACATGGCCGGCGAGTTCCGGCGCCATTTCTGGTCGTACGAGCTCGTCGCCTACCTGTTGAAGGAGCCGCTGCCGAGCGTGATCCTCGCCGGCGTGGGGCTGTGGACGATCGCGCGGCCGGGCCTGACGGTCGCCGACCGCGCGTGCCTGCTCGTACCGCCGGCGGTGCTGGCCGCCGCCTATGCGGCCTTCGCGGCCAACCTGGGCGTGCGCTACGCGATCCCGCTGCTGCCCTTCCTGCACCTGATCGGCGGCGCGGGGCTCGCCGCGCTCCTGGCCGGCGGCCGCGTGCGGCGCGTCTGCGCCTGGTTGCTCGTCGCGTGGCTCGCGACGGCGGCCATCGGCGTCTATCCCGATCACCTCTCGTACTTCAACGAGACGGCGTGCGCGCTGAGCGAGCCGCGGCAGCTCGGCCTCGACGGCGGCTCGCGCTGCGGCCCGCACTGGCTCGACGACAGCAACGTGGACTGGGGGCAGGGCGTGCGGCAGCTCGCGGCCTGGGTGCAGGCGCACCCGGGGCCCGAGCCGCTGCGGCTGGCGTACTTCGGCAGCTTTCCGCCCGAGGCCTCCGGGCTGCGCTACGAGCCCCTGGATGCGCGCATCCTGAAGGACCGCCCGCCGGTCGGGCGCTACGTGCTGAGCGCGCACATCGTCGCGCGCCTGCGCGGGGCGCTGCGCGCCCGCCCCGAGGGCGGCTGGCTGCTCGGCGCGCGCCCGACCGCCATCGTCGGCCACGCATACTATGTCTTCGACGTCATGGGGGGGGCCGACATGGCCCGCTAGATTTACATGGGGGCCACGACATGGCCCCCATACCCCCCGACGTTCGGGGCGCCCCGGCGGAGCCGTGGCGCTCCTCTACTTCCCTCTATCTCCGTTAGCAGCAGCCGCCGGCGATGGCGGCTTTCTTGCGCTCGACGAGCTCGACGCGGACGTCGTCGGGCGCGCGGAGGAACGCGATGCGCGGGCCGTTGGGGTTCTGGATCGGCCCCTCGAGCAGCTTCGCGCCGAGACCCTCCAGCCGGCGGATGTCGGCCTCGATGTCCTCGGAGTCGAAGCCGAAGTGCTCGAGCCCGTGATGCGCCGAGGCGTCGCCGGGGCCGAGGCGCTCGTTGGTGCGCGCCCCGGAGATGTTCACCATCATTCCGCCGTCCTCGCTCTGGCAGCGGATGAAGCGGTCGCCGAACACGCGGGTCTCGTCGCTCACGATCTTGAAGGCGAAGGCCTTGCTGTACCATTCGGCGGTCTTGCGGGGATCGGGCGCCTTGAGGTGAATGTGGTTGATCCGGTAAGCCATCGGGCTCTCCTTTCGCTGGCGGTAGAATACCCGACGACCCCGGGAGGTTTCGCTCGATGATCCGGATCGCTTCGCTCCTGCTGACGCTCGGGCTCTGCCTCTCGCGCGCCGCCGCCGCCGAGACGCCGCTGCGCGTCGCGACCTGCGCGCGTACGATCACCACCGGCGTCGGCGCCGCCTTCGCGGTCGCCACGAAGCTGGGCTGGTTCAGGCAGGAGGGCCTGGCGGTCGAGATCGTGCCGCTCCCGGGCTCGACCGACTGCACCAAGTCGGTCGCCACGCGCGACGTGCCGATCGCGCTGCCGAGCGTGGAGCCGCTGGCCATCGTCCGGCCGCAAGGCGTCAAGGCCAAGGTCTTCTACACCGCCTATCAGACGAGCGGCTACGGCATCGCGGTCCCGGCCGACAGCCCGATCAAGCGCCACGCCGACCTCAAGGGCAAGACCATCGGGGTCACCAACATGGCGTCGGCCGGCGTCATCGTCGCCCGGGCCCAGGTGGCCGCGGCCGGCCTCGATCCCGACACCGACGTCAACATCGTCGTGGCGGGCGAGGGCGCCCAGCCGGCCGCCATGCTGCGCACCAAGCAGGTGGACGCGCTCAGCCAGTTCGACACGCAGTACGCGCTCATCGAGAACGCCGGCATCAAGATGCGCTACCTCGACCGCAAGGACGTCGAGAGGCAGCCGGCCAACGGCTTCCTGGCGCTGGAGGAGACGATCAAGAATCGTCGCCGCGAGCTGATCGGCATGGCGCGCGCGTACGCCAAGGGCACGATCTTCTCGATCACCAATCCCGAGGCGGCGGTGCGCATCGTGTACGAGGTCTTCCCGCAGACCAAGCCGACCGGCAAGGACGAGACCACCGCGGTGCGCGACGACGTCAAGGTCTTCGAGGCCCGGATGCCGCACCTGCTGCTGGAGCCGGCCGGCGTCAAGCGCTGGGGCGAGAACTCCGAGAAGAACTTCCGCGACTACGTCGACTTCATGGTCAAGTGGGGCGTCATCAAGCAGCGCGTCGAGACCAGCGACCTGATCACCAATGAGCTGATCGACGAGATCAACCGCTTCGACGCCGCCAAGATCGCCGCCGACGCCAAGACCTACACGTACGGCCGCTAGAAGACTAGTGGGCCCCCGGCGCCGCCCGCGCGCGGGTGCGGCGGAAGAGCAGCAGCAGGGGCAGGCACACGAGGGCGGCCAGCGTGATCAGGCGGAAGTTGTCGAGGAAGGCCAGCAGCGTCGCCTGGCGGACGACGGCGGCGTAGAGCAGGCCGAGCGCCTGCGAGGGCGCGGTGACGGGGTTGCCGTGGGCGCCGAGCGCCGACTGGGCGGCGCGCAGCCATTGCTGGTAGGCGGGATCGTACGGCGTCACGTGGGTGACCAGCGTCGCCTGGTGCGCCTGGGCGCCGCGGGCCAGGAAGGTGGTCATCAGCGAGATGCCGACGCCGGCGCCGATGTTGCGCATGAGGTTGTAGATGCCGGTGGCGTTGCCCATGCGCTCGCGCGGCACGAGGCCCAGCGTGGTCGTGGACAGTGGCACGAAGATGAGCCCGGTGGCGGCGCCATTGATGACGTTGGCGGCGACGACGCTCGCCATGCTGATGTTGAGCGTCAGGTGGCTGAACATCCAGCCCGAGAAGGCCAGCGCGCCGAAGCCGACGCCCAGCAGCAGGCGGCTGTCCACGACGCCGATCAACCGGCCCACCACGAACGCCGACAGCAGAGCGCCGAGGCCGCGCGGGCTCACCGCCATGCCGCTGTCGAGCGCGGAGTAGCCCATGAGCGTCTGCAAGAACAGCGGGAGCATGGCCGTCGTTCCGTACAGCACGACGCCGAGCATGGTGATCAGCACGGTGCCGACGGCGAAGTTGCGCTCGCGCAGGACCGAGAAGTTCACGATCGGCTCGTCGGTGACGATCTCCCGGACGATGAAGGACACCATCGCGATCACGGACACGACGGCCAGCGTGCGGATCCGCGGGGAGGAGAACCAGTCGTCCTCCTGGCCCTTGTCGAGCATGATCTGCATCGCGCCCAGCCACAACGACATGAACCCGAACCCGAGGTAGTCCATGCGCCGGAAGCGCGAGCGCTCGAGATAGGGCGGGTCCTCGATGAACGACAGCACCAGGAGCAGCGCCAGCAGGCCGATCGGCAGGTTGATGTAGAAGACCCACCGCCACGTGTACTGGTCGGTGATCCAGCCGCCCAGCGTCGGTCCCAGGATCGGCGCCACGATGATGCCCATCGAGAAGGTCGCCATGGCCACGCCGCGCTTGGCCGGCGGGAAGCTCTCGAGCAGGATCGCCTGGGCGATCGGCTGCAGCGCGCCGCCGCCGATGCCCTGGACCACGCGGGCGACGATCAGCATGCCGAGGCTGGTGGCGGCCCCGCAGATCGCCGAGGACACCGTGAAGATCGCGATGCAGGTCAGCAGGAGCCGCTTGCGCCCGAAGACCGAGGCGAGCCAGGCCGTGGTCGGCAGGATGATGGCGTTGGAGACGAGATAGCTCGTGAGGACCCAGGTCGCCTCCTCGGGGGTGGCCGACAGGCTGCCGCCGATGTGGGGCAGCGCGACGTTGGCGACCGAGGTGTCGAGCACCTCCATGAACGTGCCCAGCATGACCGCCAGCGCGATGAGCCACGGATTGTGGCTCGGCCGCCACTCCGCCGGCCGGCCGGCCGTCTCGACGCTGCCCTCCACCCGAAACCTCCCGCTTGAGTGATTCTGAAACGCCATTATAATACTTGAACGTGAGTACAAACGTACGGCGGGAGGCGCCGGTGGGCCGGCGCGAGCGCCAGCGCGCGCTGCGGCGGTCAGAGGTGCTGGCCACCACGCGGCGGCTGTTCGCCCGCAAGGGCTACCAGCGGACGACGATGGTCGAGGTGGCGGCCGCCTCCGAGGTCGCGCTCGGCACCCTCTATCAGATCTTCCCCTCCAAGGAAGCCATGCTGTGCAGCCTGCTCGAGGACTACATCGACCAGCTCATCGAGCGCGTGCGCGAGGCGGCCGCCGCCGCCGACGGCTCGCGCGACGTGCTGTCGCGGGTGGTGCGCACCCAGCTGGCGTTCTCGTTGCAGAACGCCGACGTGCTGCGCCTGTACCTGTCGGGGTGGACGGGCTACGAGTTCAGCGTGCGCCAGCGCTTCGGCGAGCGCCTCGACGACAAGTACGAACAGTACCTGCACGTCCTCGAGACGCTGTTCCGCCGGGGCGCGCGCGACGGAGCATTCGCGGCGGGGCCGCCGCGCCGCCTGGCCGTCACGCTGGCGAGGGCGACGCCGTCGCCGAGGTCCTGCTGCACGGCGTGGCGCGCGGAGCGAGCCGGCGATGAGCGAGCCGACCCTCGACCGCGAGCCGGCGGTCGCCGATGGCAACGGCTCGCACTGGGTCCACGAGCTGCAGGCCTGGCGCGGGCGCCAGCGCCAGCGGCTGCCGCGCCGCCGCCTCGTGGTCTTCGGCGCCGCCGCGGTGGTGCTGCTGGCCGCGGTGGCCTACGGCGTCCACTGGTGGCACTGGAGCGGGACGCACGTCTCCACGGACGACGCGTTCATCGCCGGCCACATCGCGCCGGTAAGCGCGCGGGTGCCCGGCACCGTGCTCGAGGTGCTGGTCAACGACAACCAGGACGTGAAGGCGGGCGACGTGCTCGTGCGGCTCGACAGCCGCGACTACGACGTGGCGCTGGTCCTGGCCCGGGCGGCCGCCGAGGCCGCGCGCGGCGACCTGCAGAACGCCACCGCCAACATCCCACTCACCGACGAGTCGACGCGCAGCCTGCTGCAGGAGGCGGACGCCTCGCTGGCCGCCATCGGCCACGCCCGGGAGGGCAGCGAGCACGACCTCGAGCAGAAGCGCGGCGACCTCGCCGCCAGGCAGTCGGCGGTGGAGGCGGCCCGGGCGGCCCAGCAGGCGGCCCAGTCCGACTTCGATCGCGCCAGGCTCGATCGCGAGCGGACCGTCGAGCTCTACCGGCGGGAGCTCGTCGCCCGCCAGGATCTCGACCACACGGAGGCTGCGTTCAAGAATGCCGCGGCGATGCTCGACATGGCCGGGCACCGGCTGCGCCAGGCGCAGGACGACGCGCGCCAGGCGGCGGCCGCCGTGCAGTCGCAGGCGGCGGCGGTCGCGCAGGCGGGCCAGCGCGTCGCCCAGTCGCGGGCGCAGGTGTCCAACGCGCGCACCCAGCGCCAGCAGGTGAAGCTGCGGGAGGCCGAGCTGGAGACGGCGCGCGGCAAGCTCGCGCTGGCGCTCGCCAACGTCAAGCAGGCCCAGCTCAACCTCGACTACACGACGATCCGGGCGCCGATCAGCGGCCGCGTCACCCGCAAGAACGTGGAGATCGGGCAAGTGGCGGCGCCCGGGCAGCCGCTGCTGGCGGTGGTCGATCTCGACGACGTGTGGGTGCTGGCGAACTTCAAGGAGACGCAGCTGACCGGCATCAAGCCGGGACAGCGCGCGACCGTCGAGGTCGACACGCACCCGGGGCTCGTCTACAAGGCGCGCGTCGACTCCGTGCAGGGCGGCTCGGGCGCCATCTTCTCGCTCCTGCCGCCCGAGAACGCGACCGGCAACTACGTGAAGGTGGTGCAGCGCATCCCCGTCAAGCTGGTCCTCGAGCGCGGGGAAAACGCGCAGCACTTGCTGGTTCCCGGCATGTCGGTCGTGCCGACGATCACGCTGCGCTGAGCCTGGTCGTCCCCCCGCTGTCCGTCTACAAGGCCCCCGTGCGCCCGTCGGCCGGCCCCCACACCCCCGCTTGACACCGAGGTGTAACTAGTGTTACATGACGAAACATAAAGGCCGACCAGCGATGAACACCGGACTCCTGCTGCTGATCGTGACGCTGCCTCCGACGCCGTCGAGCCTGAGGGTGCGCGTGTGGCGGCGGTTCCGCGCGCTCGGCGCCGTGCCGCTCAAGCGCACGGTCTACCTGCTGCCCGACACGCCGGACCACTACGAGCACTTCCAGTGGCTGGCCCAGGAGATCCAGCGCGCCGGCGCCGACGCCACGCTCGTGCGCGTCGAGCGGATCGAGAACATGACCTCGGCCGACGTGATCCGCCTCTTCCACGAGGCGAGGAATCCGGAGTACCGGGCGCTCGCGGCCCGCTACCGCCGGGCGCTGCAGGCGATCGAGAAGAAGAGCGCCGCCGCCGGCGATCGGATCGAGGCGGAGATCCTCCGCCTGGACAAGGAGCACGAGCGCATTCGCGAGCTCGACTTCTTCGAGGCGCCCGGACGCGCCGAGGTCGAGCGGTTGAGGGAGGCCATCGACATGAAGCGACGTCCCGCCGAGCGCCCGCATCGACCCGCGCCGCGGAGTCTGGATCTGCGGAACCTCCGAGGCCGGACCTGGGTGACGCGCCCCCGGCCCCACGTGGACCGCCTGGCCTCGGCGTGGCTGATCCGGCGGTTCATCGACCCGGAGGCCGCGTTCGTGTTCGCCCCGCCCGGCGATTTTCCGCCGGAGGCGATCCCGTTCGACACGCCGGGGGCCGAGCTCAGCCACGAGGGCGACGACTGCACGTTCGAGACGCTCGTCAAGCGTCTCGGGATACGGGACCGGCGCCTGACCCGCCTGGCCGAGATCGTCCACGAGGCGGATCTGCGCGACGGCAAGTTCGCACGCGAGGAGGCGCGCGGGATCGACCTGGCGATCCGTGGGTTTCTCGCGGCCGCCGAGGACGACCACCAGGTGCTCAGTCACGGGTTCGCGCTCTTCGAAGGGCTCTACGCGGGCGCGAGCCGGAGGGAGTAGACAATGACACCAGACGAGAACAGGAGCGAGCCATGAAGTGGATCACCCGTGAGAAAGCCCGAGTGGATCGGATCGCGTGTCCCTGGCTGATCGCCCGGTTCATCGACCGGCAGGCGACGTTCCTCTTCGTGCCCAAGGAGCAGGTGCTCGACGTCGCCAAGCGCGAAGCCGCGACCCCGTACGACATCCCCGGTGTCGAGCTCGGCCATCACGGCGAGCGCTGCTCCTTCGACGCGTTCCTCGACAAGTACCGGCTCGAGGACCCGGCGCTTCAGGCGCTGGCCCAGATCGTGCGGGGCGCCGACACCGACGCGCGGCAGCTGACGCCCGAGTCGGCCGGGCTCTACGCGCTGGCGACGGGATTTCAGGCCATCGCCAAGGACGACCACGACAACATGGCCAAGCAGTTCCCGGCCTACGACGCGCTCTACGCGTACTGCCGCGCGAGCGTGTGAACGGGGAGGCTAGCCCGCGCCGGCCGGCGTGACGACGGTCTTGGCGCCGCGGCCGGCGCTGGCGTGGGCGAAGGCGTCGGCGATGCGCGCCAGCGGAAACTTCGCCGTCACGAGACGGCGGACGCCGAGCGTCGGCATGAGCTTCAGCGCGCGGCCGAAGGCGGTCCCGCGGCCGAAGGCGCCGTGGAGCTTGATCTCGCGGAAGTGGAGGTCCCAGAGGTCGAGCGGCAGGCGGGCATCCTTGGGGCTGACGCCGACGAGCTGAACGACGCCGGTCGGCTTGACGAGCGTCAGCGCCTCGGCCACGAGGTCCGGCTTGCCGACCGCCTCGCAGACGACGTCGGCCCCACGCCCGCCCGTGAGCGCCATGACGCGCTCGCGCAGATTCTCGCGGGTGGGGTCGACGACGACACCGGCGCCGAGGCGGCGGGCGATGGCGCGGCGCTCCTCGAGCGGGTCGGACAGGATCAGCCGGCGGGCGCCGCGCCGACGCGCCAGCACCATCGTGAGCAGGCCCATGATGCCGCCGCCCAGGACGAGCACGGTGGCCGCGCGCGGCATCGCGTACATCTCCAGGCCGGCCAGGCAGCAGGAGGCCGGCTCGGTCAGCGCGCCGGTGACCGGATCGAGCCCGGCCGGCAACGGATGGACGCAGGCGGCCGGCAGCGCGACGCGCTCGGCGAAGCCGCCGACGCGGGTGGCCCGCGGACACTGGCTGACGCGGCCGGCCTCGCACGCGGTGCACGCGCCGCAGCCGTAGGAGGGCTCGCAGGCGACGGCCCGGCCGATCAGCCGGCGGCTCACCCCGCGGCCGACGTCGCGCACGACGCCGGTGTACTCGTGGCCGAGCACGAGCGGCGGCCTCCAGGGGAACAACCCCTGCGTGGCGTGGATGTCGGTGCCGCAGATGCCGGCGGCCTGCACGGCGACGACCACCTGGCCGGGGCCGGCGGCGGGATCGGGCGCCTCATCGAGCGTGAAGCGCGTGTCGCCGCGCCAGGTCGCGACGCGCATCGCCTCAGCGCCCGCGGAACTGCGGCGGCCGCTTCTCGACGAAGGCGCGGATGCCCTCCCGCGCATCCTCCGTCTCGAAGCACGCGTTCTGCGCGAACGTCTCGAACTCCAGCGCCGAGCGGAGATCGGCCTCGGCGTTGCGATAGAGCGCGCGCCTGGCCAGCTGGATCGCGATGGGCGGGCCGGCGGCGATGGTGCGGGCGAGCGCCTGCACGGTCGGCAGCAGCTCCTCGGGGGCGACGACCTGGCTGACGATGCCGAGCCGCAGCGCCTCGGCGGCGTCGATGATGGCGCCCGTGAAGATCAGCTCGCACGCCTTGGCCATGCCGACGATCCGGGGCAGGAAGTACGTCCCGCCCCAGTCGGGGTGCAGGCCGCGCTTGACGAAGGCCTGCGAGAACCGCGCGGCGCTCGACGCGACGCGGAGGTCGCAGGCGAGCGCCAGGTTCATGCCGGCGCCGGCCGCGGCGCCGTTGACGGCGGCGATGATCGGCTGCGGCGCATCGCGCATCGCCAGCAGCGTGCGATCACGCCCCGGCGCGATCTTCTCGGCCAGCGACCGCGGGCGCTGGCCTTCCTTGGCCTCGTTCATCGCCTTCACGTCGCCGCCGGCGCAGAACCCCTTGCCGGCGCCCGTGATGACGATCACGCGGACCTCCGGATCGGCCGCGGACCGGGTGATCGCGTCGAACAGGTCCTCCCGCAACGTCCCGCCGAGGGCGTTGAGCCGGTCGGGACGGTTGAGCGTGAGGGTGGCGATGCCGTCCTTCACCTCGTAGAGCAGGCACTCGTAGGTCATGCAGCGCTCCTCAGGCGGTGAACTCGCGCAGCACGCGGCCGGGTCGGCCGCAATCGGCCAGCACGCCGCGCTCGTCGGCGGTACGCACGCCGTTGACCCAGACGCCGTGGACGCCGACGGCCGGCGTGTCCAGCCGCGTGGCGCCCGTCGGCAGGTCGTTGACGCGGCGCTTGGGCCCGCGGCCGACGGTGGCCGCGTCGAACAGCAGCAGGTCCGCCCACGCGCCCGGCTGCAGCCGCCCGCGCTCGGGGACGCGATAGGCCGCGGCCACGTCGCTCGTGACGCGCTTGACCGCCTCCGGCAGCGTCAGGTCGCCGCGCTCGCGCACCCAGTGGCCGAACAGGTGGAGCCCGAAGCCGGCGTCGCAGAGGAACGACAGATGGGCGCCGGCGTCGGAGAGCGCGACGGCGGCGTGCGGATGCCGCAGCAGCCGGCGCACCTCGTCCTCGTCGGTGTTGAAGAGCTTGCAGTCGAACATCGCGTCCAGCTCGCCGTCCAGACCGAAGTCCAGGAAGACGTCGAACGGGTCGCGGCCCGACTCGCTCGCCAGCGCGCCGATCGTCCGGCCGACGAGCGCGCGATGCTCGGCGCGCCGGACGTCGGCGATGGCCAGGTGCGCGAAGGTCTTGTAGCTGAACCGGTTCGGCACGCCCGGCGTGGCGGCCTCGTCCTTGAGCCGCTTGCGGAAGGAGGCGTCGGCCAGCACGCGGCGGTAGGCCGCCTCGTCGGCCGCCTCGATGGCCGGCCGCCAGGCCAGGAACGCCTCCAGCGGATAGGGATGGCGCAGCGTGAACTCCATGCCGAGCGGAAAGCAGCCGACCTGCGCCCACAGCTCGCGGCCGCGGCCGCGCGCGGCCTCGATCTCGCCGAGCTCGCGGAACACGCGCGCGGGATCGCCGGGATCGACGAACATCGCGGCGATCATCACCGGCCGTCCGCTGGCGGCGGCGACCTTCTCCAGCCACGGAATGCTCGACGTCATGCCCTTGGTCAGCATGAACACGCCGCGCCCGGCCTCGCCCAGCGCGCCGGTCAGCGCCAGCAGCTCCGCCTCGTCGGCCAGGCGCGAGGGCATCGGGATCCCGTTCTCGCCGTTGTGCTGCTCGAGCGTGGAGGTGGCGAAGCCCACGGCGCCCGCGCGCACGGCCTCCAGGACGAGGCGGCGCATCTCGGCGACCTCCGCCGGCGTCGCCGCGCGCCGGGTGGCCTCGGCGCCGAGCACGTAGGTGCGCAGGGAGGAGTGGCCGAGGAACGAGGCGACGTTGGGCACGACGCCGCGATGCTCCATGGCGTCGAGATACTGCGGATAGCTCTCGAAGTCCCAGCGCACGCCGGCCCGCAGCGCCTCCAGCGCCATGCCCTCGACGTGGGTGAGGTTGCGCAGGGTCAGGTCGCGATCGGCCGGCCGGCACGGCGCGATCGTGAAGCCGCAGTTGCCGATGACCACCGTGGTGACGCCGAGCGCGGTGGAGGGCGTCGCGAACGGGTCCCAGGTGAGCTGGGCGTCGTAGTGCGTGTGGATGTCGACGATGCCGGGGGCGAGCGCGAGGCCGCGCGCGTCCACGCGCTGGCGGGCGGCGCCGAGATCGTGACCGACGGCGGCGATGCGTCCGCCGGCCACCGCCACCCCGCCCGCGCGCGCCGGGCCGCCGAGGCCGTCGAGGACGACGGCGTTGTCGATCACCAGGTCGTGCATCTGTCTCCAATGGGGGCCCCGAATGGCCCCCCCACCCCCAAACGCTCGGAGCTCCCCGGCGAAGCCGTGGCGCTCCTCGACGTCCGCGTCAGCCGTGCATGATCAGACCGCCGTCGACGCTCAGCGCCTGGCCGGTCATGTAGGCGGCCCGGCTCGAGCAGAGGAAGGCGATCACGTTGGCCACGTCGTCCGGCTTCTCCATGCGCCCCAGCGGCACCTGCTTCTCGCGCTGGCGCGTGAACTCCTCCGGTGTCTGCCCGAGCAGCTTGCCCTGGTCGCGGGCGACCAGCGCCCACATGTCGGTCTCGACGAAGCCCGGGCACACGCAGTTCACGCGCACGCCGTCGGCGGCATGGGCGAGCGCCAGGCTCTTCGTGATGCTGATCACGGCGGCCTTGCTGGCGTTGTAGGGCAGGTTCGTCTTGCTGCCGATCTTGCCGGCCATCGAGGCCAGGCTGACGATCGAGCCGCGCTTCTGCGCGATCATCGTGGGCAGCACCGCCTGGCTGGCGAAGAACACCGCCCGGGCGTTGATCGACATGATCGCGTCCCAGTGCTCCTCGGTGACGTCGAGCGTGGCCGCCGCCCGGTAGATGCCGGCGTTGTTCACGAGGATGTCGATCCGGCCGAGCTCGGCGCGCGTCCGCTCGACCAGCGCGGTCAGGGACGGCCGCCTGGTGACGTCCGTCGGCACGACGAGGGCGCGGCGCCCGACGTCCTTCAGCAGCGCGGCCGTCGCGTCGGCGCTGGTCGGATCCAGCTCGGCCACGACGATGTCGGCGCCCAGGCGGGCCAGCTCGAGTGCGGTCGCGCGGCCGATCCCGCGGCCGGCGCCGGTGACGATGGCGACCTGTCCCTTGAGCTCCACGGTGTCCTCCTGGTGTGGGAACGGCGCCGGAGGAGTCCGCGGGGGCCGCGGACGATCCGGCGCCGTTCGGGGAACGGAGCGGCCGCGCCTACTTGCGGGCGGCGGCCGCCTCCAGCACGAGCTTCACCTCGTTGGCGGCCGCGCGCCAGAGCGGCCCGCCCGGCTCGTCGTAGGCGGCCTGTACCTGCTTGCGGAACTCCGCCATGGCGGCGTCCTGCTGCTCTTTCGGCACGCCGTCGAGCGTCTTCGAGCGGATCTGGGCGGCCTTGGTGGTGGCGGCGTGCGCGCGCTCGTACCAGCGGCCGATCTCGTTCCAGTCCTTGTCGAAGAACACCACGACCGGAATCGACTGGTAGCCGTTGTTCAGGAGCGTGTCGCGCAGGTCGGTCTCCTTGTCGCGGAAGAACACGCGCAGCTCGGCGCCCGGCACCGCGTCGACGACGTGGGCGATGAGCGGCGAGTTGCGGTGGACGTCGCCGCACCAGTTCTCGGCGAGCATCATCACGTACTTGACGTTGCTGACGCCGCTGAAGAACTTCCGCTCCTCCGCGGTGAGCTCGGACTTCTTGTAGTTGTCCTCGGTGCGGGCCCGGGTGTCGCCCATCTGGGCCATGTAGTCCTTCCAGGTCAGGCCCTTGGAAAACCGCTGCGCGTCCAGGGGGATCCTCAGCTGAGCCATGTCGTCCTCTCCTTCAAGGTTTTCGACCGCGGGGCTCATTTATACACCCAATGTGCTTAACTGTCAGGGTGCGTCCGGCCTCCCGGCGGTGGCTCATCGTCCTCGCGCTCTTCGTCCTCACGTACGGGATCTCGACGCCGCTGGCCGCCTACGGCGTCTTCCTGCCGGTGCTGGCGGAGACGTTCGGCTGGAGCCGGGGCGCGCTCGCGACTGCGCTCTCGATCAACCTGGTGCTGGGCGGCCTCGCCGGTTTCGGTGTCGGCGCGCTCGCCGACCGTCACGGCCCGCGCGTGATGCTGGTCGTCACGGCCGCGCTGGCCGGCGCCGCCTTCGCGCTCGTCGCCATCGTCGGGGCGCTGTGGCAGCTCTACCTCTTCGTCGGCGTGCTGGGCGGCATCGGGATGTCGAGCTTCTACGTGCTGGCGGCGGCGACGGTCACGCACTGGTTCGACGAGCGGCGCCGCCTGGCGCTGGCGCTCGTGCTGGTCGGCTTCAACCTCGGCTACATCTCGGCCGGCCCGCTGGCGGCGTGGCTCATCGCGCACGTCGGCTGGCGGGCCGCCTACGCGGTGCTCGGCGGTGGCTGCGGCGTCGTCACGGTGGCGTCGGCGCTCACCGTGCGCCTGCCCCGCCCGGAGGAAACGCCGGCGCTGCTCCGGCGGCGCGCCGCCGCGCCGGGCGCGTCCGTGGTCCACGCGCCGGGCGTGACGCTGTGGGCGGCACTGGCCGATCCGCGCCAGTGGTGCCTGAACGTCGCCTGGCTCCTGCTCGGTGGCGTGGCGCTGATGGTGTCCGTTCACGTGGTGCCGTTCGCACGCGATCAGGGCATCAGCCTGGCGGCCGCCTCGCTGGCGCTGACGGCGTATGGCGTGGGCGCGGTGGGCGGGCGCCTGGCGGCCGGCGCGGTGTCCGATCGGCTCGGCGCGATCACGACCATCCGGCTCGGCTACCTGGCGCAGCTGGTCGCCGCCGCCGGGCTGTCGTGGGCCCCGTCGCGCGATGGGCTGCTGGCGGCGCTGGTCGTCCTCGGCGTCGGCTTCGCCGCGTGCGACACGATGATCACGAGCGTCGTTCCCGACCTCTTCGGGGTGCGGGCGCTGGGCGCGATCATGGGGGTGCTGACGCTCGGGTGGCGCAGCGGCGCGGCGCTGGGCCCGGCGGTGGCTGGCTTTCTGTACGACCTCACGGGCTCCTACGCGATCCCGTTCGGCGCGGCGCCGGCGGTCGTGCTGGTCAGCTGGATGCTCTTCGCCCTGGCCTCGTCGGCTCCCGGCCGGTGAGGGATCGGCGGAATTTTGGCGGGGACTCGGACCCGAGTAAGCGACAATCTCTTCAGGGAGGGACCAATGAAAGCTCGAGCCAGCCGCGCCGGTGCTCGCCTTCGCAGGAGAAAAGCCAAGCTCGACGTCCGGATCGCGCGCGCCAAGCGCGCGATCAAGACCATGCAGCGGAAGCTGAGGCGCGAGATGGGGATGCTCACCAAGAGGCAAGCGGCGCGCCGCAAGATGTAGGCAGCGGCGTCGCGATGGACTGCTGCGCGCACGAGGGTCCGGACCCCGGGGACGCGAAGTTCGAGATCAAGAAGCTGGCGGATGGGGTGTGGGCGGCGGTGGCGGCGCCGGCCTACAAGGTCAACTGCAACACGGCGATCATCGAGACCGACGACGGCGTGGTGGTGGTGGACACGCACTCCAAGCCGTCGGCGGCGCGGGTGGTCGTCGAGCGGCTGCGGCAGTTGACGACGAAGCCGGTGCGCTACGTCGTCAACACGCACTTTCACTGGGACCACTGGCACGGCAACGAGGTCTACCCGCAGGCGTACCCGGGCGCCGAGATCGTCACCAACCAGATCACGCGCGAGGCGATGCTCCGCAAGGGCCTCAAGCGCATCCAGGATCATGTGCGCCTCTCACCGCCGGAAATCGCCCGGCTGACGACGGCGATCGCCGCCGCCGGCTCGGCCGCCGAGCGCGCGAAGCTGGAGGCCGAGCTGCGCCTGGCCGAAGCGTACTTCGCCGAGGTGCGCGCGCTGAAGCCGGCGCTGCCGACGATCGCTTTCGAGCAGACCATGAAGCTCTACCGCCGCGATCGCGAGATCCACCTGCTGCACCTCGGCCGCGCGCATACCGAGGGCGACGTGTTCGTCTACCTGCCGAAGGAGAAGGTCGTCATCACCGGCGACGCGGTGATCGGCTGGACGCCGTACATGGGCGACGGCTACCCCGAGGACTGGGTGGGCACGCTCGACCGGCTCGCCCAGCTCGACTTCACCCACATCATCATGGGTCACGGCGACCCGGCCGGCCGCGAGTGGCTCCGCACCTTCCGCGGCTACGTCCACGACATGGTGGAGGCCGTGCGTCGCGAGGCGGCGGCGGGCGCCACGCTCGACGAGGTGAAGCAGCGCGTGCCGGGCGCGCTGGCGGCCGCCTACGAGAAGCCGTTCTCGGCCTACCCCGACTATCGGCCGTGGCGCGCCGGCCTCCTCGCCAACATCGAGCGCACGTACGCGATGGTGAGCTGACGCCGGCCGGCGCTGGCTGGTGCGGACCCAGGGTCCGGTGGCGCTGGACGATCGGTCAGAGCCGGAACCGGACGTCGCGCTCAACCTGGTCGACCGCGTCCTCGAGGTGTATCGCGACCCGATCGCCGACGCGGCCGCGCCGTTCGGCTGGCACTACGCCACCACCGAGCGGCTCGGCGCCCAGTCCCACGTCGCGCCGCTGGCGGCGCCGGCCGTGCGTCCGTAGCCGCCCGACTGCCGTGGTGAGCGCGAACGTCCCGTAGATCACGCAGGTGAGCAGCGTGAACGGCGACGCCGGCAGTCGTCCCTCGAGCGTTTCGAGGAGGAACACCAGTACCGGCCCGACGGCGAGGACCGCGCGTACCGTGAGCGGCGAGGCGAGCGCGATGCCGATCTGGCTCACGTAGTTCGGCAGCACGATCAGCGCCAGCGAGGCGAGCGCGACGCCTGGCACCAGGTCCGGCGTCACCGTGGCCAGCACGTCGCCGCGCGCCGTCGCCAGCCCGGCGCCGGCCACCGCCGCCAGGGGAAAGCGCAGCCCGATCACGGCCGCCGGGGGCACGCCGGCGTCGTTGACCACGCGGCAGAGCAGCGTGCTCAGCGAAATTGCCAGGCCGCCGCCAGCCGTCAGCGCCAGCGCCACGACGACCCGACCGAGGGGCTGCGGCCCGAGGCCTGACCGGCCGCACAGCATCACGGCGGCGGCCAGGCCCAGGGCCGCCAGCAGGCCGACGTGAAGCCGCCGCTCGCCGAG
>VBPC01000313.1 GCA_005887895.1 Candidatus Rokuibacteriota bacterium | reverse complement strand
CGAAGCTGCTGGTGCCGGGCGGAATGCTCGTGGCGTGGTGCTACGCGCGCGAGGGCAACGGCTGGGTGTTGGCGCTCATCGATCCCGCGCGACGGGTGACGAGCCGGCTGCCGCTGCGCGTGGTGAGTGGGCTGGCGGCGGCGGCGACGCTGCCGCTGTGGGTGGCGCTGCGCGGCCTGTACGCGCCGGCGCAGAGGCGGCCGCGGCTGCGCCGGCTCTTGCCCTACGAGAGCTACCTGAGCGACCTCGTGCCGTTTCCGTTCCGCGAGGTGCACTCGATCGCGTTCGACCAGCTGCTGGCGCCGGTGGCCCACTACATGCCGCGCGCCGAGGTCGAGCGCTGCTTCGCCGAGAGCGGGTTGCGACTCGCCTCGCTGCGCTGGCACCACGCCAACAGCTGGGCGGCCCACGGCTACTTGTAGGCCTTCGCCTCCGCGGTGATCTTGGCGGCGTCGAACTTGTTGATGTCGGCGATGAGCTCGTTGGTGATGAGCTCGGCGGCCTTCACCGGCTGCTTGATGTAGACCTTCGCCTTCACGCCCGGGTGGAGGGCGATCGCGAGCGGCTCGACGCTCGGCAGCGCGACGGCCCTGTACCAGCCGAGCCTGGTGGCGATGGCGAACGGCGCGGTCGCGGACGACACGGTCTTGACGCACCAGCCGACGCGAAGCTTCGTCTCGGCGTGGGCGGCCGTCGGAAGCGCGATGGGCGCGATGAGGGCGGCAACGAGTGCGCGGATCATATTCTTTCTTTCGCGGGCGTCGCCACGGCACGGCCGGCGGCGGGCACCGCCTCCTCGGGCGAGGTCTCGATCGCCGGCTTCTCGGACGGGTCCCAGAACATCACGCGCTTGCGGATCAGCATGATGCCCCGATTGAGGACGAGCCCGACGAATGACAGGATGAGGAGGATCGAGAACTGGCCGGAGACGTCCATGTTGAAGTTCATCGACTGGATCAGCATGCCGAGACCGCGCTGGGCGCCGACGAACTCGGCGACGATGGCGCCGATCAGAGCGAAGATCATGGCCACGTCGAGCCCCGCCATCACGAAGGGCAGGGCGTTGGGCAGCCGGAGCATCCAGAAGATCTGACCGTCGCTGGCGGCCAGCGAGCGCATGAGGCTCACCCGGTCCTCGTCGGCCGACTTGAGCCCCACCATGGTGTTGACGAGCAGCGGGAAGAACGCGACCAGCGCCGCGTTGATGACCTTGGACGTGAGCCCGAGGCCGAACCACACGACGATGAGCGGCGCCAGGGCCACCTTGGGCAGCGACTGGAACATCACGATGTAGGGATAGAGGAAGAACTCCACCCAGCGGTTCATGGCCACGGCGGTGCCCAGGAAGAACCCGAGCAGCGAGCCGACGATGAAGCCAAGGAGCGTCTCGAGCAGCGTGTAGCCGAGGTGGTCCAGGTAGAGGCCGCTCGCGAACCCGCGGTACAGCGCCAACGCCACCTGCGACGGCGGCGGCAGGATGAAGATCGGGATGGCGAAGGCGCGCACGATCGCCTCCCACGCGCCGAGGGACCCGGCGAAGATCGCGAGGGTGACGGCGACGTTGCGCACGTTCTTCATCGGTCGCGCTTCATGCGTCGATCCGGCCCTGCACGTTGAAGAGGTGGCGGATGTGGCGCACATGGGCGCCGAACTCCGGCGTGTTCATGACGTCGAGCGGGCGCGGCCGCGCCAGGTCCACGCGGACGTCGTCGAGCAGGCGGCCCGGCCGCGCCGTCATGACGAGCACGCGATCCGCGAGAAAGACGGCTTCCGGGATGGAATGCGTGATGAAGAGCACCGTCTTGCGACGCTCGAGCCAGATGCGCTGCAGCTCGAGGTTCATGTGCTCGCGGGTCATCGCGTCGAGCGCGCCGAAGGGCTCGTCCATCAGCAGCATGGCCGGGTCGTGCACGAGCGCGCGCGTGATGGCCACACGCTGTTGCATACCGCCCGACAGCTCCCACGGATACTTCCGCTCGAAGCCCTTGAGGCCGACGAGCGCGAGGAGATCCACGCCGACCTGCTCGTGCGGCCGGCGGCCCAGGCGCTGGACGTCGACGGGCAGCAGCACGTTGTCGAGCACGGTGCGCCACGGGAAGAGCACCGGCGACTGGAAGACGACGCCGATGTCGCGCCGCGGCCCCGCGATGAGCGTGCCGCGCAGCAGCGCCTCGCCGCTCGAGGACGCCAGGATCCCCGCCAGGATCTTCAGCAGGGTGGACTTGCCGCAGCCCGAGGGCCCGACCACGGCGACGAACTCGCCCTCGCCGACGGAAAATGTGGCGCGCTCGAGCGCGGCCACGGCCCCGTCGCGCGTCGCATACGTCTTCGACAGGTGGCGAACGGTGATCGCTTCGGTGGCGACGGCCATGCGAGGGTGGAGTGTACCTCGGATCTCGTCGCTCACGGCGTCACCGTGCGGTCGCTCCGATGCCGTCACACGGCGCGGTGGAGATCGCCGGCTGCCGTCGGCCGCGCAGCTCGAAGAACACCGACGGATGCACCGTCTCGAACGCGAGCGCGAGGGCGCTCTCGAACGCGCGTCTCTCGGGGGGGTTGGGATCGGCCAGGCTGGGGTAGAGGGAGCGCAGCATGGCCGTGTTCATCCCGCGGAGATCGAGGACGACCCACCGCGCCTCACGCAAGACGCGGACGCAGGTGTCGCGGAACTGCGCGGGCGTCGTGTAGCCGGGCACCATCAGGTCGAGCGGCGCGACGTGCCGGCGCGCCGCCAGGTACGGCAGCATCGGCACGTGCGGGTAGAAGAAGAACGCGTCATCGGCGCCCGTGCGGTCGATCCGGGCCATGAGCGCGGCGAACTCGTCGGTCCACGCGCCCGGCACCCGCTGGATCGTTCCGCGCGGCGTCGCGACCGTCGTCACGGGCCCGGTGAGGAGCCTCGCCCTGAGGCTGACCGCGTATCCCACGTGGGCCACGGCGAGCCCGACCAGGATCGCGGCCGCGGCCATGCTCGCGCGCGGCCGCAGGCGACCGAGGAGATCCGTCACCACGAGCGCGAACAGCGGCGCGGCGAGCGGAATCGTGTAGGCGAGATGTGGCGTGTCGGGCCGCGGGTAGGCGCCAAGCAACCCGACGATCGCCAGCGCCAGGCACACGCGAAAGCGCGGCTCACGCCAGAGGGGCCCGCCGCCCAGCGCCAGGCCGACGGCCGCGAGCGCGACGCTCACGGGAAAGAACGCGACGACCGCCGCGTCCGCGAGAGTGGCGAAGCTCCCGAACGGCACGTGCTGGATGGCCGTGTAATGCCGCAGCGGGAAGCTGACCACGCTGTCGAAGGCCACCGTGAGCGCGCCCGTTGCTGCAAGGTGGAGCATCATCGCCGCGGGGAAGACGACCATGCCCGCCAGCGCGGGCGCCAGGCGCCGTCGGAAGCCCGGAAGGCTGAGCAG
>VBPC01000069.1:509-20007 GCA_005887895.1 Candidatus Rokuibacteriota bacterium | reverse complement strand
CGATCAGCGCCCAGCCCATGTCGAGGTACTCCTCGAAGCTGCGCAGGCGAAGCAGCGAGCGATCGAAGGAGTTGGGGACGTTGCCGCCGTTGCCATCGGAGCGCAGCACGGCCATCTTCCGCTGGTAACTCATGAACGGCGCCTCGGTCGCGCGCAGCGCCTCCGCGTGGGTGGGCGCCACGTGGACGACGCGCATGCCCCACGCCCGGCGCTCCAGCGCCGCGATCTCGGTGTCGGCGCGGCCGGCCGCGCGCGCGACCTCGCGATAGATCTCGTGCCGCTGCTGCAGCTCGGCGATCGGCACGAAGAAGGAGGACATCGTGGGCAGGCCGAGCCGCGCGGCCGAGCGCACGCTGTCCTCGCTGTTGGCGGCGATGTAGAGCGGCGGGTGCGGCCGCTGGGCGGGCCGCGGGCGCACGTGCAGGCGCTCGGCGGAGTGGAAGCGGCCCTTGAAGTCGAAGGGCGCGCCGCGCCACGCCTGCTCCATCAGCGCGATCCCCTCCTCGACGCGGGCGCGGGCGTCGGCACGATCCGACTGGAACGTCTGGTAGTCCTGCAGCGTGCCGCCGCGGCCGATGCCGACCTCGAGCCGCCCGCCGCTCACCACGTCCAGCACCGCCAGCTCCTCGGCCAGGTCGACCGGGTGATGCAGGGGCAGCAGGCTGACACCCATGCCGAGGCGCAGCGTGGTCGTGCGCGCAGCGAGGTAGGCCGCCAGCACCGGCGGCGCCGGACACAGGCCATAGTCGTTGAAGTGGTGCTCCGCGATCCACACGGAGTGATAGCCGAGCGCTTCGGCCGCCAGCATCTGCCGCAGGTCGGAGTCGTACACCGCCGGCTCGCTCCATGCCTCGTCGCGCTGCATGAGGAAGAACAGCCCGAAGTCCATTGGCGGCCTCCTGCCGAGAGGGTATCATCCGACGCCGAGGAGAACAGACATGGCACCATCCGTAGGGTTCATCGGCGTTGGCAACATGGGCAACCCCATGGCGGGCAACGTGCTCAAGACCGGCTTCCCCATGACGGTCTTCGACAAGAATCCCGGCGCCATGGCCAACCTCCTCCAGGCGGGCGCCCAGAAGGCCGCCTCCGCCCAGGAAGTGGTCGAGCGCTCCGAGATCGTGATGACGTGCCTGCCGGCCTCGCCCGACGTGGAGGCGCTGTATCTGGAGCCGGGTGGCCTCGTCGAGCGCGCGCGGCCCGGCATGATCCTGATCGACCTCAGCAGCGTGCTGCCGTCCACGCCGCGGAAGATCGAGCCGGCGGCCAAGGCGCGCGGCGTGCACTTCCTGGAGGCGCCCGTCAGCGGCGGCGTCAGCGGCGCCCGCGCGGCGACCCTGGCGGTGATGGTGGGCGGCGACCCCCAGGTGCTGGAGCGCGCCCGGCCGGTGCTGCGCGCGCTCGGTCCGAACATCTTCAGCGTGGGCCCGGTCGGCGCCGGCAACACCGTGAAGGCGATCAACAACATGATGGCCTGCGTCAACTCGCTGGCCATGATGGAGGGCTACGTGCTGGGCGTGAAGGCCGGGCTCGACCCGATGACGATCTACGACGTCGTCAAGGCCAGCAGCGGCGGCAGCAAGGCGCTCGAGCGCATCCCGACCGCGATCATCCCGCGCAAGTTCGAGCCGGGCTTCAAGGTGCAGCTCATGAACAAGGACCTGGAGACGTTCAACACGATCGCCAAGGACCTGCACGTGCCGGTCAGCTTCTCCAACGTCGCCCAGCGCTACCAGCAGGCGGCGCTGGCGGCCGGCCTCGGCGACCAGGACACCAGCGTGGTCCTGAAGATCATCGAGCGCCTGGCGGCGATGGACTGATCCGCGGCGGCCTCAGCCCGCCGGCCAGAACCATTCGGCGAACGCCAGGCGCTGTATCACGGGCAATCGCGCGGCAGCGGGCCTGGTGAAATACGCCAGCTCTTCGACGCCAGCGGGCACGGCGGCGCTCCGGCAGGCGATCCCCAACTCGCCGTCGTCCCACGCCCGGCGGCCGATCGGCTGGCAGACGGTCCACGGCACCACGTGGCCGGCGCGGTCGCGCGGATAGGACACCGGCAACCCCAGGTCCCGACGGCCCGCGTCGGTCACGGCGTCGACGTAGTCGGTGGCCGGGATGTCGGTGACGACGAGGACGGGTGCCCGATCCTCGCGCAGCAGCTCCGGTCCGAACGGTTGCTCCTCGAACTTGCGCCGTACGTACGCCCGCGAGGTGATCAGGTCGCGGTTGAGATAGACGACGGGGAACGTCCCCGGCGCGGTCCATCGTCCTCCGTGGCGTCGCGAAAACCCGCCGTCGAGCGGGTCCCGCCAGTCGGGATCGGCGACACGATAGTAGCGA
The DNA here is from genome assembly GCA_005887895.1 of Candidatus Rokuibacteriota bacterium. GTDB lineage: Bacteria > Methylomirabilota > Methylomirabilia > Rokubacteriales > CSP1-6 > AR5. The sequence continues at coordinate 17,667 of VBPC01000069.1, read as the reverse complement.
CCGTCGCGCCGGATCCTTCGCATCAGGCCGGGGTGGCCCAGTCGAAGGTCTGCCGTACCTGATCGAGCACCGCCATCTGCTCGTTCGCCGCGATCCGATCGAGCATCGTGCGGTTGTTGTAGGCCTTGGCCGGAGTGCGCGCGACGCCCGGCACGACGCCCGGGCGGAGGTTTCGCTCCAGGAGCTCGCCGATCGCCAGGATGGCGGTCAGCTTCGCCTGTCGCTCGGTCGGCACCCCCTGACGGCGCCAGTGATCCAGCGCTTGCCGAGTGATCCCGAACAGCCGCGCGGTCTCGGTTCGATCGAGGCCGAAGATCTCCATGACCCGATTCAGGGCGTCGGTGCCGCCCGAGGCTCGCGCCTCGGTCATTCGCTCGACGACGGCGTGCCCGATGAGCGCCAGCGCCATCCTGATACGATCAGGCGTCGTCCACGCGGCATAGCGTCCCGGCGGCGGCGTCAGTGGAGCCGCCCCCGGAATGACCTCGCGGACGGCGGCAAGGAGCGATAGACCGAGCCCGCGCTCGAGGCCTTCCGAGGCGACCCAGCCCGAAACGGGCGCAACCGGCGCCGTCACGAGGAGTCGCTCGGCCGGAAGCCTGATCGGCTGGCCTTTCGCCTGGACCACGACGGTGGCGCCATCGCTCGACCGGAACACCACGTCCGGCTGCGCCGCCTGCACCAGCCTCAGGAGATCGTCGGTGAGCGCGGCCCAGTCGTCGACATAGCCGGCCGCGGCCGGCGCATCGCCGGCCGCGGCCTTGAGCACGGCGCGCGCCAGCCGCCGCAGACGCGCGCCGTATCGGCGCTCGAGACGGGCGGCGAGCAGGCGGGGCTGGTCGGCGCCCACGATCCAGGCGGTCCGCGTCATGCCCCCATCGTAGGGCGCAAGCTAACGCAAGCAAGCGCAAGCCCTGCGCAAGCCGACCCGGAGTGCCCCGGGGGGACCCCGGCACCCGACCCGGGAATCCGCGAGGCCGGAGCGCTATACTTGGCACGCGATGGCCTACAACGCCTGGTTCCAGTGCATCAACGGGTGCCCGGGGGAGTTCGACCTCCGGGAGGTCATCTACCGCTGCCCGACGTGCGGTGACCTGCTGGAGGTCCAGCACGACGTCGAAGCGCTCAAGTCGCGGTCGGCCGCGGCCTGGATCCAGCTCTTCGACGACCGCTACCGGCGCAACACCTACCCGTACGGCTCCGGCGTGTGGGGCAAGAAGGAGTGGGTGGTGCCGTTCATCGACAACGAGAACATCGTGTCGATGTACGAGGGCAACTCGAACCTCCTGTGGGCCGATCGCTACGGCAAGCAGCTGCACGTCGAAGACCTGTGGATCAAGCAGTGCGGCAACTCGCACACGGGGTCGTTCAAGGACCTTGGCATGACCGTGCTGGTCTCGGTGGTGCGGCAGATGATGGCCGGCGGCGTGCCGATCGACGCCGTCGCCTGCGCCTCCACCGGCGACACCTCGGCCGCCCTGGGCGCGTACTGCGCGGCGGCCGGCATCCCGTCGGTCGTGCTGCTGCCGAAGGACAAGGTCTCGATCGCCCAGCTCGTGCAGCCGCTCGCCAACGGCGCCCTGGTGCTCTCGCTCGACACCGACTTCGACGGCTGCATGGCCATCGTGCAGGAGATCACCAAGGAGAAGCGGATCTATCTCGCCAACTCGATGAACAGCCTGCGCATCGAGGGCCAGAAGACCGTCGCCATCGAGATCGTGCAGCAGTTCGACTGGGAGGTGCCGGACTGGATCGTGATCCCCGGCGGCAACCTCGGCAACGTGCACGCGCTGGGGCAAGGCTTCGCGATGATGCAGGAGCTGGGCCTCGTCAACAAGCTGCCGCGGATCGCGCTGGCCCAGGCCGAGCGGGCGAATCCGCTCTACCGCTCGTTCCAGGAGGACTTCAAGACGTTCGAGCCGGTGACCGCCCAGCCCACGCTGGCCACCGCGATCCAGATCGGCAACCCGGTCAGCGTCAAGCGCGCCATCCGCACGCTGCAGCGGTTCAACGGAGTGGTCGAGCAGGCCACCGAGCAGGAGCTGGCCGACGAGGCGGCCCGGGCCGACCGCACCGGCATGTTCAACTGCCCGCACACCGGGGTGGCCCTGGCCGCGCTGCGCAAGCTGGTCGAGCGCAAGGTGATCCGCTCGAGCGAGCGCGTCGTCGTCATCTCGACCGCCAACGGCCTGAAGTTCGCCGACCAGAAGGCGGCCTATCACATGGGCGCGCTGGAAGGGATCAAGCCCTCGCACCGCAACAAGCCGGTCGAGCTGCCCGCCGATCCCAAGCGGGTGGCCCGGGCCATCGCGCGCCACGTCGAGAAGTCGCGGCTGCTGGTGTCCTGATGGCCGACCGGGTCGAGCCGCCCAGGAAACCGATGGGACCGAGCACGCTGTCCGTCCACGGCGGCGAGCCGCGGCCCAAGCCGGCGAACTCCCTGGCCACGCCGATCGTGCAGACGGCCACCTTCACGTTCGCCAACACGCAGGAGCTGAAGGACCACTTCGACGGCAAGATCGACCGGGTCGAGTACGGTCGCTACGGCAATCCGACCCAGAAGATCGCCGAGGCCAAGCTGACCGCGCTGGAGGGCGCCGGCGACTGCCTGCTGTTCTCGAGCGGCATGGCCGCCATGACGACCGCGCTGTTCGCCATGCTCTCGCGCGGCACCCACATCGTCGTCACCGACGACAGCTACCGGCGCACGCGCCAGTTCCTCAACCAGACGCTGCACCGCTACGGCATCGAGGTGTCGACGGTGCCGGCCGGGGACTACGAGGCCCTGGAGGATGCGATCCGGCCCACCACGCGGGTGCTGCTCAGCGAGTCGCCGACGAATCCCTACAACCGCGTGCTCGACCTGGAGCGGTTCGCGGCGATCGGACGCAAGCACCGGGTGAAGACCGTCATCGACGCCACGTTCGCCACGCCCTACAACGTGCGGCCGCTCGAGTGGGGCGTGGACCTCGTGATGCACTCGGCCACGAAGTACCTCGGCGGTCACAACGACCTGCTGGCCGGCGCCGTGCTCGGCTCGCGGGAGATCGTGGACGCGGTGCGGGGCTTGCAGGGCATCACCGGGGCGATCGTGGATCCGTTCGCGGCGTATCTGCTGATCCGCGGCATCAAGACGTTCGCGCTGCGCATGGAGCGCCAGAACACCAACGCCCAGGCGCTGGCCGAGTTCCTGGCCGGCCATCCCCGCATCGCGGCCGTGCACTACCCGGGGCTGGCCACCCACCGCGAGCACGACGTCGCCAAGCGCCAGATGCGCGGCTTCGGCGGCGTGGTCTCGTTCGAGGTCCGCGGCGATCTCGACGCCGCTGCCCACGTCGTCGACGCCTGCACGATCCCCCACCTGGCGGTCTCGCTGGGCGGCGTGGAGAGCCTCATCGAGCAGCCGGCGATCATGAGCTTCTACGAGCTCACGACCGAGGAACGGCTGGAGATCGGCATCAAGGACAACCTGATCCGCTACTCGGTCGGCATCGAAGACGCCGACGACCTCATCGCCGACCTCGCCCAAGCCCTCGACCGCACCTTCTAGCCCCGCAGAACCGAGGAGCGTCCCGGGTCCCCCGGGACGCTCCGAGCCGCCCGGGGGGTGTAGGGGGCCATCTCGGGGCCCCCCACCTACAGCTGATCCCGCAAGGGGATCAGCGGGAGATAGAACAGGTTGCGGAACGTGTGGCGTTGCCACTCCTCGTAGGTCACCGGATGGGTGTACTTCAGGTCCTGCTGGAAGATCTCGATCAGACGCGCGGCGAGGCGGCGGTCGAGGAACGTCAGGTTGAGCTCGTTGTTGAGCGCGAACGAGCGGTTGTCCAGGTTGGCGCTGCCGATGCTGACCCACTGGCCGTCGACGACCAGCGTCTTGGCGTGCAGCATCGCCGGGCCGTACTCGTAGATTTTCACGCCGGCCTGCAGCGGCCGGCCGAAGTGCGCCTGGCTCGCCTTGCGCACCAGGCGGTCGAGGGTGCCGCTCACCGATCCCGCGGTGATGATGAACACCTCCACGCCCCGCTGTGCGGCGCGCACCATCGCATCGACGATCGCGCCGTCGGGAACGAAGTACGGATTGGTGAGATAGATCGATTTCCGCGCCGATTCGATCGCGAGCTGGAACAGCACGTACGCCTCGGCGGCGCCGCTGGCCGGCGAGCTCTTCACCGACTGGACGGCGAGGTCCCCGCGCTTCTCGGCCGGCGGGAAGTACGCGTCGCCGCCCAGGAGGAGGCCGGTGCTGTCCCGCCAGTTCTCGGCGAACGCGGCCTGGAGGAACCGCACGATCGGCCCCTCCACCCGCACGTCGGTCTGTCGCCAGTGGCCCTTCTGGCGGCCGTCGCCCGTCCATTTCTCGCCCACACCGGTGCCGCCGGTGAACCCCACCCGGCCGTCGACGACGAGGATGCGCCGGTGGTTGCGGTGGTTCAGGCGCTTGATCGCGAACGGATTGAGCGAGTGATAACGCGCGAAGTGACATCCCGACTCCCGCAGCAGCTTCTGGAGCGGCTTGGGCATGTGGCTGGAGCCGACCGCGTCGACGAGGACGTTGACGCCGACGCCGGCGCGGCAACGCTCGGCGAGGGCCGCGGCCATCTCGCCCGCGATGTCGCCGTCCTCGTAGACGAAGTTGGCGAACGTGATGGTCGTGCGGGCCTGGCGGATCGCGGCCAGCATCGCCGGGAAGATCTCGTCGCCGTTGACGAGCAGGTCGACCCGGTTACCGTCGACGAGGCCCGAGAGCGTGTGGGCCTCCATCGCGCGGACAAAGGCCGCCTCGCCGACGTGGACGTCAGGCGCGATATAGTGCGGCCGGCTCAGGGTGCATCCGGCCAGCGCGATGCACAGCGCCGCCGCACCGCCGAGATCGAGTGGCCAGCGCACACCGATGGGTGCTGCAGCCGCCGTGCCACACCGGATTTTCGGTGGGATATGCTGAGGGCGGCCACGGCTGGCCGGGGGAGGCGGAAAATGAAGTTCGGATTGCGGTACGCCAGTCTCGGGCGGTACGCCAACGGCCCGGCGGCGGTCGAGCTGGCTCAGGCGGCCGAAGCGGCCGGATTCGACTCGATCTGGACCGTCGAGCACGTCGTCGTGCCGCACGCCTACCAGTCGCGCTACCCGTACTCGCCGACGGGGCGCATGGGCCCCGGCCTCGAGGACTTTCCGATCCCCGATCCGTTGATCTGGCTGGCGTACGTCGCCTCGGCCACGCGCACGCTCGGGCTCGGCACGGCGATCCTGATCCTGCCGCAGCGCAACCCCGTGGTCACCGCCAAGGCCGTCGCCACGCTCGATCACCTGGCCGGCGCCGGCCGCGTGCTCCTCGGCATCGGCGTGGGCTGGCTGGCCGAAGAGTTCGCCACGCTCGGCGTGCCGTTCGCGGATCGGGGCGCGCGCACCGACGAGTACGTCGCCGCCATGCGCGCGCTATGGGGGCAGGAGCGCGCGAGCTTCACGGGGCGGTTCGTGACTTTCAACGACGTGTTCTGCCGGCCGCGGCCCGCCGCCGGCCGCATACCGATCGTCGTGGGCGGCGACACCGTGGCGGCGGCGCGGCGCGCGGGGCGGCTGGGCGACGGCTACTTCCCCGCTCGCGGCGCGCCGGCCGAGCTCTTCGACGAGATGCGCCGGGCCGCCGTCGCCGCCGGCCGCGATCCGAGCGATATCGAGATCACGGTGTCGGCGCCGGCCGAGGTCTCCGAGATCGAGGCGCTGGCCAAGCGCGGCGTGGCGCGCGTGGCCGTTCCGGTGAGCTCGGGCGCCGGGCTCCCGGCCCAGGTGAAGACGCCGGACGACGTCGTCCGCTACGGCAAGGACGTCATCGCGCGCCTCGGCGGCTGACCCGCGATGCTGCGGACGACCGCGCTCGCCGTGGCCGTCGTCACCCTGCTCGCCATGGCGCCGACCGCGGCCGTGGGCCAGCCGCCGGGCGTCAGCGCGCCGGGCGCGGAGCGCGAGCAGGCCTACGTCGACGCCCTGCGGCGGGAGGATCCGCCGGCGGCCGAGCGCTACGTGGCGCTGCGCGACGCGCAGAACCTGGCGCTCGCCGAGCTCGACCGCGCCCAGCGGCGCTACAACGCCGGCGGACCGGCGCTGCGCCCGGTGGCCCTGCCCCAGGTCCAGCAGGCCCGGCGCAAGTACGCCGAGACGACGCTGGCGCTCCTCGATTTCCTCGACGCCCGCGACCGCGACAGCCTCGCCGTGCTTCAAAACCGGATCGAGGAGCTCGACCGGGTCCGCCAGGAACGCGGCCGCGCCCGCGCCGAGATGGAGCAACTCCTGCGCGAGTGAATGGATGGGGGACACGGATTCCCCGATTGGCGACGGTGTGATCGAGCGTCAGCAGCACCGTGTCCCGCTCGGTCACGAGGTAGACGCGGCTATCCCCGATGTGGCCTCCATACACCTGGCCGTCGCCGATTAGGAGCATGGCCAGCGTCGTCCCTGCGCGATCCCGCCCGGTCGTGGCCCTGCGCTCGCTCATCTCGAAGACCGCGGCGTCGCCCCCCGCGTGTCTTCCCATCCCGCCGCCGACGACGAGGAGTCCACGGCTCGAGCGCCGTGAGTCTGGATTCGTCGCGCCGGCATAGGCGTCCTCGTTGCGAGGCCGCCGGCCGATGTCCGCGGCGGCGGCCCAGGACAGCGCAGCGCACCCGGAGAGACTATGGCGCGAGACCGTCAAGCGGCCCGCCGGGCTCGCCGTGGAGTCTCGTCATACGGCTTCCCGCGTTCCGCTGATGGCGAACGTCCCTACGTTCGCCTCGGACGTGACCGGTTGAGGAGCCGACCCCGTGTTGCTCTAGAGCGGGTGGCAATGATGAATGGCGAGTCTCGTAACTGCCTGCAGCGATCAATGATCGAAAAAGTACATGCGATTGGTCGAAACGTACATTGACGTCGTGCGCGCCGCGGTGGACCTTCGATTCAAGCCCGCGCGATTCGCGCAACGGGCATCGAGGGAGGTGTCGGTGGACGGCGCGCAGCCGGGTCAGAACCTCTTCTCGTTCGACCCTACCACGGGACCCGGCAACGTCTTGCACTGCCACATCCTGGACCACGAGGACAACGAGATGATGCACCCATACCTCCCTGTGTCCTGCCGCAGGGCTCGGTACGGGCCTGCCAGGAGGAACACGCGCACCACGCACCTGAGGTCATAGAGGAGCTCTCGCGACGAATTTTTGCGCATCAGGAGACGTAGCATGAAAACCATCACACAGGTGACCCTGATAGTCTTCCTTCTGTCACTGCTGGTGCTAGGCATCGCCACGCTGCTCCAGGCCCAAGGACTGTTGCCCACCGATCTCACACTGCTGCTGACCGACCCGACGATCCAGCTCAATGCCGTAATGCTGAGTCCCGATACCACCGCCACCGCCAGTCCTGCGCGCGATCCGGGCGTGCGGGGTGGGCCGGCGGGTGCGGGAGGAGCGATCGTCGGGTTGACGGCGAGGGAGTTGGAATTCTTCAATACCGGCCAGGCTGACTTCGAATCGGTCGAAGCCGTGGCGGATGGGCTCGGCCCTAGAATGAACCTCGACAGCTGCGCCGGCTGCCATGCGCAGCCCGCGACCGGCGGCACCAGCCCGTCCGTGAACCCACAAGTGGGGTTCGCCTCGAAAGATGGCGGCACCGACCGAGTCCCATTCTTCATCACGCTGAACGGGCCGGTGCGCGAAGCCCGATTCAAGTTCAACACGGACGGCACCCGGGATGGGGGGGTGCACAATACGGCCACTCTCACCGGGCGCGCCGGCGCCGCTGGCTGCACGCTCGCCCAGCCCGACTTCGACACCGCAGCGAGCAACAACAACTTGATCTTCAGGATTCCGACGCCGGTCTTCGGCGCAGGTCTCATCGACCAGATACCCGACAGGGTGCTCCTGGCCAACCAGGCCGCCAACGCCTCCAGCAAGCAACAGTTCGGCGTCGGCGGCCATCCCAATCTCGCCGTATCCGGAAGGACCATCACCGGGAGAACGAATAACAACGGCAACGACGGAACGATCGCCAGATTTGGATGGAAGGCGCAGAACCAAACCCTGCTGGTCTTCTCGGGGGAGGCCTACAACGTCGAGATGGGCATCACGAACGAACTGTTTCAGCAAGAGCGGGAGCAAGACCCGAACTGTCAGTTCGTCACTCTCCCCAACGATGTCACCGACACTAACGTCCCGACCACTCCCGCCGGCTTGAGCGGGATCGAAAAGTTCGCCTTCTTCCAGCGATTCCTGGCGCCGCCCACCCCGTCTACCGACACCCCTGGTGGCGCGTCATCGATCAGCCAGGGTCGCAAGCTCTTCGTGATCGTCGGCTGCGCGCTCTGTCACACGCCGATGCTGACGACGGGCAACAGCACGGTGGCTGCGCTGAGGAACCAGGCCGTCAACCTGTTTTCGGACGTCTTGGTGCACGCCATGGGACCGGGCCTGGCCGACAATATCCTGCAGGGCGGGGCCCAGGGCGACGAGTTCAGGACGGCGCCCCTGTGGGGCCTGGGACAGCGCATCTTCTTCCTTCACGATGGGCGGACCACGGATCTCCTCCAGGCGATCCAGGGGCACAAGAGCGCGGGAGACTCGACGTTCGGACCGTCGGAGGCGAACGCGGTCGTCGACAACTTCAACCGGCTCAATGAGAACAGGAAGCAGGATCTCCTGAACTTCCTGCGTAGCCTCTAAGCTGCTGTGCATCCTGCCCACACGTTGCACCCTGGGGAGCGCCCGGCCGAGCCGTGGCGTTCCCTAGACATACAGGCGGGGGACGCGGGTGTTGATGTTGGTCAGCACCTCGTAGGGAATCGTTCCCGCCCAGCCGGCCACGTCCTCGCAGGTGATCGTCTCGTCGCCGGCGGCGCCGAGCAGCACCACCTCGTCGCCGTTGTAGGCGGTCTCCCACTCGATGTTCACCATGATCTGATCCATGCAGACGCGCCCGACCACCGGATACTTCTTTCCGCGGATGATGACGCGGGCGATGTTCGACAGCGCGCGGAAGTAGCCGTCGCCGTAGCCGACCGGCACGGTGACCATGCGCACCGGGTGATCGGACTGCCAGGTCGAGCCATAGCTCACCGGGTGGCCCGGCGTCACCACCTTGAAGTAGACGACGCGCGACTTCCATGCCAGCGCCGGGCGCACGGGGATCGTGCGGCGGACCTCGGCGGAGGGATAGACGCCGTAAAGGAGGATGCCGGGGCGCACCAGGTCGAGGTGGCTCTCGCGCAATTGCAAGATCGCGCCGGAGTTGGCCATGTGACGGAGCGGCGGCGCCGCGCCGTGCTTGTCGTACCACTGCAGGACGTCGAGGAACCGCGCGAGCTGCAGCCGCGCGGAGGCGAGGTCGGCGGCGTCGGCGTTGGCGAAGTGCGAGTAGATCCCTTCCACGACCGTGTGCCGGCACTCGGCGGCCTGCTCCAGCAGGCCGTGGGCGTTGTAATAGTGCACGCCGATGCGCTCCATGCCGGTGTCGATCTTCAGATGGACCCTGGCGCTGACGCCCAGGTCGCGCGCGGCCGCGTCGATCTGCCGCAGCTTGTCGACGGAGGACGCCGTCAGCGTGAGGCCGTGGCGGAGGAACAGCGGGATCTGATTGCCGAGGATGCCGCCCATCACCAGGATGGGCAGCGCGACGCCGGCCTCCCGCAGCGCCACCGCCTCCTCGAGGAAGGCGACGCCGAGCCGGCGGGCGCCCTGCGCGACCAGGTGGCGGGCGACCTCGACGAGGCCGTGGCCGTAGGCGTTGGCCTTGACGATCGGCATGACGGCGGCCGGCGCGACGACGGTTTCGATCGCCCGGAGATTCTCCGTCAGGCGCGCCAGGCTCACCTCGACGACCGTCGGCCGGATGACCGTCGCGTCGCCGGCGCCGGGGGCAGTCACACTCATGCGGTCATTTCATCATGCTCGGCAGCCAGAGAGCGAGCCACGGGAACGCCACCAGGATCGCCAGGCGGATCACGTCGGCCCACATGAACGGCAGCACCCCGCTGAAGATCGTGGTGGTGCTGATCTCCGGCAGCAGCGTCTTGAGCACGAACATGTTCATGCCCACCGGCGGGCTGATGAGCCCGATCTCCACCACGCAGACGATGATGATGCCGAACCACACGGGGTCGAAGCCCAGGTGCACGATGACCGGGAAGAACACCGGGATCGTGAGGAGGATCATCGACAGCTCCTCCATGGCGGTGCCGAGCACCACGTAGATCGCGCAGATCGCCGCCACCACCATCGTGGGGCTCACGTGAAAGCGCGTGACCCAGGCCTTGAGGTCGCCGGGCATGGTGGTGATGTTGACGAACTCGGCGAAGATCAGCGCGCCGATCAGGATCATGAACAGCATCGCTGTCGTCCGCGCACTCTCGAGGAGGGCGGCGTAGAGCGTCCCCCACGTCAGCGCCCGCCGGGCGAGGGCGAAGACCATGGCGCCGAAGGCGCCCATGGCCGCGCCTTCCGTCGCCGTGAAGAGGCCGGCGTAGATGCCGCCCATGACGAAGAAGAACAGTGCGGCCACCGCCCACACGTCCTTGAGGGCGAGCAACCGCTCGCCCCACGTCGAGCGCTCGCCCGGCGGGCCGCAGGCCGGGTCGCGCCAGGTCATGTAGCGGACGGCCCCGCAGAGCAGGATGGCCCCCACGATGCCGGGGATGATGCCGGCCGCGAACAGCTTGCCGATGTTGGTCTCGGTGAAGACGCCGTAGATGACCATGATCGTGGAGGGGGGAATCATGATGCCGAGCGTGCCGCCGCCGGCGATGACACCGGCGGCGAGCCGGTCGGAGTACCGGAACTTCTTCATCGACGGATAGGCCACCTTGGCGAAGGTCGCCGCCGTCGCGATCGACGAGCCGCAGATGCCGCCGAAGCCGGCCGAGGCCCAGATGGTCGCCATGGCCAGCCCGCCGCGCAGGTGCCCGATGAACGTGTAGGCGGCGCGGAAGAGCTCCTGCGACATGCCGGCCCGGGTCACGAAGTTGCCCATGAGGATGAACAGCGGCACCACGGACAGCGTGTAGTTGCGTCCCGTCTCGTAGAGCTTGGTCTGGGTCATGGCGAAGGCCACCGTCCAGTTCCAGTCGCGCATGTACGCGTAGCCGACGATGCCGACGATGGCCATCGCGAACGAGATCGGGATGCGCAGGCAGCAGAGCAGCATCATGGCGGTCAGGCCGACGAGCCCTTCGATCATCGGCGCTCGACGACCTTCCAGGCGTGGATCAGCCCGGCCAGGGCCAGGCTGGCCGCCATGAAGTAGACGAACGGCCCGTAGAGGATGCGGAGCACGTCGGTGGCGTCGCGGTAGGCCCAGATGCGGTCGGCCTTGAGCCAGGTCAGCCAGGCCAGGAGCAGCATGAACGCGCCGCTCAGCGCCTGCACGCCACGGTCGAGCGCGCGCCGGCCGCGGACGCCGAGCAGGCGATCGACGAAGTCCATCACCGCGTGCTCGTCGGAGAACGACACCAGCGGCAGGCCGGCGAAGATGAGGACCACCAGCATCAGCTCGGTGACCTCGAAGGCGCCGCGCACCGGCCGCCGGAAGACGTAGCGGGCGACCACGTCGATCGTGGTCAGGATCATCATCGCGAAGAGGATGGTGGCAGCGGCGACGCCGAGGACGAGGTCGGCGTACCGCTGCCGCCGGTCGGACGTCGTCACTTCTCGGCGGCGACCTTCTTCAGCTCCTCGCGGAACTCGGACAGGATGCGGCCGGCGTCGACGCCCTTGGCGCTGGCCTGCTTGATCCAGTTCTCGATGATGGGCGCCGAGCGCTTCTTCACCTCGGCCGCGAGCTCGGGATTCGCGTTGACGATCTTGACACCCGACTTCTTGAGCGCCTCCATCCCCTTGCGATCGGCCTCGTCCCAGGAGGCGCCGGCCAGCCGCGCGATGTGCTCACCGGAGATCTTCTCGATCGCCTCCTGGTCCGGCCGGGGCAGCTTGTTCCACTTGTCCTCGTTCATGAAGAAGCCGAAGGCCGAGCTGTACATCCCGCCGGGGAACAGCGTGGCCTGCTCGAGCACCGTGTCGAGCTTGAAGGAGATGATCGACTCCAGCGGGAAGAAGACGCCGTCGGCCACTCCCGAGCTGAGCAGCTCGTACGACTCGGGCGCCGGCTTCACGAACGCGGAGGCGCCCAGCGCCTTGGCGACCTGCTCGGCGATGCCGCCGCCAGTACGGATCTTCAGCCCCTGGACGTCGGCGATGCCGCTGACGGGCCGCCGGGTGAACATCTGGCCGGGGCCGTGGGTGAACACGCCGAGCAGCTTCACGCCCTTGTACTCGCCGATCTTCTGGAAGTACTTCCAGTGGATGCGCGAGTAGGCGATGGAGTTGGCGAGCGCCGTCGCGCCGCTGCCGGGCAGCTCCGCCATCAGGGGCAGGATGTGCCGGGCCGGCGTATAGCTCGCGGTCACGTAGGAGAGATCGACGAGACCGTCGCGCACGGCGTCGAAGGTGCCGGGCGGCGCCGACGGGTGCTTGGGCAGCATCTGGAACTTCACGCGGCCGCTGGTCGCCTTCTCGACCTCGTTGGCCCAGCCCTGCAGCACGTTGGCGGTGAGGTGGTGCTGCGGCGACACCCACGACGACATCGTGAGCGTCGTCGTCGGGGCGGCCGGCTGAGACGCCGCGGACTGGGCGGTGGCGAGCACGGCACCGATCAGGGCGGCGAGAAGCAGTCGACTGACGTTCGGCATGAGTCCTCCGGGTTCGCGGCGAGAATCCAGTGCCGCGGAGTATAGCAGGCGGCGCGCGATCGACGGCCGAGGCGGCGGCGGGCGTGCTACCCTGCCCGGTCGGAGGGCGCATGGCGATCGCGGTGACCCGCCTGACACCGGTCTTTGCCGCGCGGATCGAGGGCGCCGACCTCACCCGGCCCCTCGACGAGCCGAGCTGGGCGGTGATCCGCGCCGCCTTCGAGGAGCACTCGGTTCTGGTCTTCCACGGCCAGGCGCTGGACGACGAGGGGCAGATCGCCTTCAGCCGGCGGTTCGGCAATCTCGAGGTCACGCGCAGCATGAACCCGGCGGCGGGGACGCCGTTCGCGCGGCAGTCGAACCTCGACATGAAGACCGGAGAGGTCATTCCGGCCGACGATCGCCGGATGGTCTACCAGCTCGCCAACATGCTCTGGCACAGCGACAGCTCCTTCAAGCCGGTGCCGGCGCTCTGCTCGCTGCTGTCCGCGCGCATCGTGCCGCCGGAGGGCGGCGCCACGGAGTTCGCCAGCGCGCGGGCCGCCTATCCGTCGTTGCCGGCGCCGCTGAAGGCGCGCGTGGAGCGCGCGATCGCCGTCCACGACTTCGCGTGGTCGCGCGACCAGGTGCGCCCCGGCTTCTTCACCGATCAGGAGCGCGCCGCGTTCCCGCCCGTGCGCCATCCGATTGTGCGCACCAACCCGGTCAACGGCCGCCGCGCGCTCTTGCTCGGCGCCCACGCCTCGCACGTCGAGGGTCTGGCGCTCGAGGAAGGCCGCGCGCTGCTGAAGCAGCTGCTGGAGCACGTCGCCCAGCCGCAGTTCTGCTACCGTCATGAGTGGACGGAGGGCGATCTCGTGGTCTGGGACAACCGGTGCGTGCTGCACCGAGGGACGCCCTACGACACCGCACGCCACAAGCGACTCATGCAGCGCACGACGGTCTCCGGCGAGAGAGAGATCGAGATCCATTCACATGGGGGCCCCGACATGGCCCCCAATCCCCCTAATGTTCGGGGCGCGCCGGCGGAGCCGTCTCGCCCCTCTGGGTCGCGCGAGGGCCCCGACATGGCCCCCAATCCCCCTAATGTTCGGGGCGCGCCGGCGGAGCCGTCTCGCCCCTCTGGGTCGCGCGAGGGCCCCGACATGGCCCCCAATCCCCCCAATGTTCGGGGCGCGCCGGCGGAGCCGTCTCGCCCCTCTGGGTCGCGCGAGGGCCCCGACATGGCCCCCAAACCGCCTGATGCTCATCACGCCCCGGCGGAGCCGGGGCGCTCCTCGATTTCGCGGTCGACGTGACGCCCGCGCGGCTGCTGAGCTTCGACATCGACGGCACGCTGGAGATCGGCGAGCCGCCCGGCATCGTGCCGGTCGCGCTGGTGAGGACGGCCAAGCGGCTGGGCTATCTCGTCGGGTCGTGCTCGGATCGTCCGCTCAGCTATCAGCGCGCGCTGTGGGAGCGCCTGGAGATCGCCGCCGACTTCACCGTCCTGAAGCACCGCCTGGCCGACCTGCGGGCGCGGTTCGCCGCGGCCACCTACTATCACGTGGGCGACACGGACGTCGACGAGCGCTTCGCCCTCGACGCGGGATTCACATTCTTGCGGGCCGACGCCGTCGCACACCGCCGGTGGGCGCTCGAGCTGTTTCCCGACGCGGGAAGCATGGCGCGATGAAGATGACGCGCCGGCGATGATCACGCGGTTCTCGACGCTCTACGTGGGCCACATCGAGCTGGAGCAGTGCGGGTTCGCCGGCGTGCCCGCCGACGACCGCCGCTACTCCAATGCGCGCCTGCTGGAGGCCTTCGACACCGCCGCCGAGCTCGCGCGCGCCGCCGACGCGCTGGGGTACGAGACGCTCTGGCTCGCCGAGCACCACTTCCAGCACGAGGGCTACGAGTGCATCCCCAACATCCCGATGCTGGCCGTCGACCTCGCGCATCGCACGAAGCGCATCAAGATCGGCTGCGCCTTCAACGTCGTCCCCACCTGGCATCCGCTGCGGCTCGCCGAGGACTACGCCACCGCCGACGTCCTGACCCAAGGCCGCCTCGTCTTCGGCGTCGGCCGCGGCTATCACACCCGCGAGGTGGAAACCTTCGGCAACCCCATGCAGGACGCCGAGGCCAACCGCGAGCTGTTCGAAGAGCAGATGGAGATCATCCTCAAGGCATTCAACGAGGAGGCCTTCTCGCACCAGGGCAAGCACTACACGATCCCGCCCGACGTGCCCTATCGCGGCTACCGGCTGACCGAGATCACGCTGGTGCCGCGTCCCCTGCGTCGACCCGTCGAGATCTGGCAGCCGATCGTGAGCGGCAGCGCGCGGGGCATGGACTTCATGGCCCGCCACGGCATCAAGGGCATCGTCTCCGCCACCGCCGAGGAGTTCGTGCAGCGCTGGTTCCAGGACTACCAGGCGGCGGCCCGCCGCCACGGTCGCGACCTGCGGCTGGGCGAGGACCTGATCTTCGGCTTCCGCATGTCGATCGACGAGACCGTCGAGCGCGCGATCGAGCGCGCGCGGCCATACTTCGAGGAGCACGCCAAGTTCATGGCGCCGCTGGGAATGCTGCGCTACGGCGAGGAGCACGTGAGGGCGGTGGCCGCCCGCCGCGCGCAGTCGCCGACGACGGCCAGCCTGGAGAACGGCGTGCGCAACCGCGCCTGGCTGTGCGGGCCCCCCGCGGACATCGTCGCCTATCTTCGCGAGCTGGAGCAGCGCTACCCGGGCCTCGAGCACGTCATGATCGCCTGGGCACTGGGGACACCGCGGGACCTCATGATCGAACAGCTCACCCGCTTCGCGCGGGAGGTCATGCCGGCGTTCGCTCGATAGCGCGCCAGCGAACGGCCGTCACCGTCACCCGAGCAAAGGAGCTCCACCATGGCGAGAGTCGCGCAGGTCACCGGCAAGTCCGACGTCCCCGCCTCGCACGCCCACGTCGTCGACGGCGTCATCCAGGTGTTCGGCAACGTGCGCGGGCCGTTCAGCATTCTGCTGCACAGCCCCCGGCTCGCCGAGCGCATCCTGCCCCTCGTCACGTTCTTCCGCGACGAGAGCATCGTGGAGGCCCGGCTGCGCTCGGTCGCGATCCTCACCGCCGTGCGCGAGCGCGAGGCCGCCTACGTGTGGGCCGCCCAGGTCGGCGCCGCGCGCCGCAACGGGGTGCGCGAGGAAGTGATCGACCTCCTCCGCACCAAGGGCGACCCCGGCAAGCTGTCGCCGGAGGAGCGCGAGATCGTGACCTACGTGCGCCAGCTCATGCGCACCAACCGCGTCGACCAGGCGACCTTCGACGCGCTCGAGAAGCGCTGGGGCGTGCCGTGGCTCGTCGAGCTGACGGCCGCCGCGAACTACTTCGCGCTGCTCTCGGGCGTCGTCAACGCGTTCGGACGTCATGGTTATGGCCGAAGTGAACCCAGACTTGCATGGCCCGGACATCGACTCCAGGGCCGATCGATGTCGTCAGCGTCCCTTCGGCGTGAACGCCTTTCAGCTCACCGGTGCCACAAACAATTCTGACCGTGCTTTCGTTGATGTTCACTCCCGTCACGGGAGCGCGCCCGTGGCCGACGATCTCGACCACGGCGCCCCCCGTCCGCCCGTCCACGGTCAGGCTCTCGAAGCTGTCGAGTACCCTGAACGTGTTGTGCGGTTGGCTGGGCACACAGCGGTTTATGAGTGTCTTGGTCAGCAGCTGACCGGTTCCTTCCAGGATTCCCGTGTAGGTGACGCTGCCCGTGGTCGTTTGAAGGATGACGTTGCTGCTGGCGTCGCCGTCGCCGCAATCCGAGAGGGTCTCATTCACGGCCACAACTCCGCTGACGGCTCTGAACCCCGTTCCATAGAACTCCTCGACATTCTTCTTGTCCGCCGACGCACCATGCTGGCCGACCAGGGTCAGGACAGTCACGGCGATCGCTGCCACTCTGAGAACGTTGCTCGTCGTCATGGGCTCCTCCAACGGCTCGAGCTGGGCACTGCACGTGCGATTGCTCAACGCTCGCTCGGCCGCGACGTCCGACGAACCACGATGTCTCGGGCGGTGCGGTGATCGCCTTCCCGTGCCATCAGCTGCCGCCCGCGCACGTGGTCTCGTCGCTGTCCGCGATTGGCGCCGTGGCCCACGGCGTGAAGTGCGGCGTCGCCGCGCTCGTCTCGACCACGACCGCATCACCGGTGCCGGGGCCGACTCCGGATGGGCCGCTCGCCGAGCCCCACCAGTTGCAGGTGGCGTCGATCGGCTGAGTGATGTTCGGCGCGACACGAAGTCCCGCGCGCGAATTCCCTACGATGTCGTTGAAGCGGACGATCGGCGCCGCCGCTGGCCCGGAAAATGGGCGGATGGCACCGACCCAGATCGCGCCCGGGTGCGTCCGACCAATAGAGGTGGTACATCCCTGAACAACGCTGAGGATCCGGTTGCGCTCGATCCGTCCCGTAAAGA
>VBPC01000069.1:0-499 GCA_005887895.1 Candidatus Rokuibacteriota bacterium | reverse complement strand
TTCACCGTGCCTGTCGAGGTGACGGTGACGGGCCCGGACGGCAACGGTGCGGGTGGCCCGGCGATGATCGAGGCGACGCGGGCGAGCGGATGACAGTCGTCGAGGTCGTTGTCCACGATATCCGCGTTCGTCTCGCCGCCAAAATCCGCACGTGTGACCGCAACGATGCACGCGCCGCCGGTGCGGCGAATCACGTTGCGTTCCAGGACGGCATCGACGTCGCCCTGGAATGATATGCCGAAGGTCTGCGCGAACGGAGGCGGCTGGTCCGTGATGGTGCCGTCAAGAAAGCTTTCCCGCACCACGAGCTTCGCTCGCTTGCCGTGAGGATTCAGGTTATTCAAGACTCGGATCAATCGGCTCGCGCCAAGGGGAGGGTTCACCGCTGTCACTACGGCTTGCTCGACCGTGACATCGATGGCGCCGGCCCCGTCGATGCCATTCTCGCCGCCGAAGTTCACGGTGACTCCACGGATCGTCACCGGTGCTTCGGTGGACA
>VBPC01000068.1 GCA_005887895.1 Candidatus Rokuibacteriota bacterium | reverse complement strand
AGCGAACCGGATGCCGTACGGGTTGCGATAGCCCCACGAGAAGGGCTCGATGGTGAGCTTGGGGTTCTTGGAGTTGAGTTTTGCTCGCAGGATCGCCCCGTCGCAGATGCCGGGGCCGGTGGCGCTGTCGAAGGCCTTGACCGTCGCTCCGGGCCGGAAGGTGTGGTGCGGCGAGTAGCCGCTGGTGACTTCCCCGGGCGCCGAGGTGAAGCCGTTCTCGCTCAGCGTGATGTCCTGGCACGGAATGTCCTGCTGGTTGTCGCCGCCGCCGTTGTCGTGACCCACCACGCCCGAGTTGGTCGTCGAGCCCTGCGACCAGTAGATCCAGCCGTCCTTGAACTCCAGCTGCTCGGCGGGATGGTCGCCGGTGGGCAGACCGGTGATGAAGGAAATCACGTGTCCCGAGCCGACATCGACCGTCACGATGCGCGAGCTGTTGTTGCGCCCGGCGGTCCGAAGGCTCTGGTTCGAGGCGGTGGCGAAGAGGCGCCCCCCGCGGAACCTGTTCTCGAACGCGAGGTCGACGGCCGGGCGGTCAGGCTGAAATCCATCCCCGCCGGGCGTCGGCTTGGCGATCGGACCGCTGATCTTGTTTCCATTCTTGTCCAGGATCACGATGTCGGGGGTCATCGGATTGCCCGCCGAGAACTTGCCGCCGAAGTTCGGATCGTCGTTCTCGTTGCAGCGGCTGGGCAGGCCGTGCCCCGACTCCAGCACGAGCACCTTGAAGTCGTTCTTGCTGCCGAGGAATGCCACGCCCACCGGGAAGTTCAGGTCCTGCTTGCTGAAGCGCTCGACCTTGAAGCCGTCGGGGACGACGATGTCCTCCCCGTTGCCGGGATCGTAGTTGACGACGTTTGCCTCGCAGCCGGTGGCCGGGTTGGTCCTCGTCTGCGCTCCTGTCGTCAGAGGCTGTAGCAAGATCGACAGGGCCAGCACACATCCGAGAGTACTCAGCCTTCGAACCGATTTGCTCACGGCGTTTCTCCCGAGTTGACTCCGTTACGGGAAGCGCATTCAACGCGCGAACACTAGGGCGAACACGGCCTTCTCAAGGCTCCCCCCACCTCCTTTCTCGCGACGTCGTCGCGGTCGTTCGCGGCGAGGACGGTACGGCGACCGAGAATTTCGGTCAACGGGAAAGATTTTTCCACGCGTCACAAAGATCCGACCAATACCCGCGACCCGACTGGTGCGGTCCGACCTTGCCGACGCCACGAGGAATCTGCATGAGCTCAGCCCTTCACCGAGCCGGCCGCGAACGGTCGTGATGACGGAAGCCGCCATCAGCTCGCCCCAGTGGAAACGTGTGGCGAGTTGCAGCGCGAGACCGCCGCGAAGATGTCGTGAAAATCGCGTGCGAGCGGCCCGGGACGTCATTGCCCCCGGGCCGCCGCGCCGGCGAGCGTCGGAGTCCGTTCTACGGCGCGACCTTCGGCAGCGTCGCCGGATTCGCGGTGTTGAGGCACGTCGGATGGCCGAAGCCGCTCGGGCTGACGCCGATGCCGCCGGCGGTCGCCGCGCCCGAGATGTCGTAGATGATGTTGTCGGGACGGTCGAGGTCGCCGCTCACGCCGTTGACGCGCTTCAGGTGGTCGAGACCGAGGTTGTTGCGCGTCCGCCAGGCGATCATGTGATCGGCGCAGGACGTGTCGCCGCTCACGCCGAGACCGCCGACGACCTGGTCGCCGGAACCGACCTTGACGTAGAGGCCCAGGCCGCCGCCGAACACGTTCACGCCGCCGATGCGCCTGCCGACCATGGTGTCGTTCGGCTGGCCGTAGCTGGCGGTGTCGGCCGCGGTGCCGTAGGCGGCCTCGGCGTTCACCGGATTGCTGTGCTGCAGACCGTAGAGGCTGCCGCCGAACGGCTGGACGGCCGAATAGAGGTTCGCCGTGGACAGCGCAAGGCCGTCGAGGCTGAAGGCGTTCGCCGTGTTGGCCTTCTGGGCGGAGATCACGCGACTCCCCGGCCACTGCGCGCCGCGATCACTGCCGGAGAAGGCGACCGCGCAGACCACGCCGTCCCGATCGACGATCGTCGCCCACATCTGGTTGTCGAGGCCACTGCTCTCGGCGGCCACGGCGCTGATCAGCGCGCTGCGAAGCGCGGCGTGGTCGGGCAGTCCGGCGCATCCGGACTGCGCGAGGATCGGGGTGGCGAACAGGACGATGACGGCAACGGCAAGGGCACCCAGGAGTCGTCGATTCATGATCTCTCTCCTCTGGCCTGCGGGGAACGAAAGATTGGTGTGGGGCGCGCGGCACCGAGCCCAGGCGCTCCGTGCGCGCGGGGCAATCTAGTGCGGCGCGCGGGGCGGAGTCAAGGTCCGATCAGCCCTTCACCGAGCCGGCCGCCAGCCCTTCCACCATCCAGCGGTGGATGAACATGTAGAGCGTGACGACCGGAACGGTCGTGATGACGGAGGCCGCCATCAGCTCGCCCCAGTGGAAGACGTCGCCGTAGATGAGGAGGTTGAGCCCGACCGGCACGGTCAGCGTCCGCTCGTCCTGGATGAAGACGAGCGCGTAGAGGAACTCGTTCCACGACAGCGTGAAGGCGAAGATCGCGGCGGCCACGATGCCCGGCGCGGCCAGCGGCAGCAGCACGCGCCACAGGGCTTGCAGCCGGGTGGCGCCGTCGACCAGCGCCGCCTCCTCCAGCTCGATCGGCAGCGCCTTGAAGAAGCCGATCAGCAGCCACGTGCAGAACGGCACCGTGAACGTGGGGTAGGAGAGGAACAGCGCGGCCAGGCTGTTGGTGGCGCCCAGCTCGGCCAGCACGCGATAGAGCGGGATGAAGAGGAGCGCGGGCGGCACCAGATACGAGACGACGAGCCCGCGAGCGATGAGGGCGCGGCCCGGAAATCGCAATCGGGCCAGGGCGTAGGCGCCCAGGCACCCGAACAGGAGCGACGCGAGCGTGTTCGCCCCGGCGATGATCGCGCTGTTGCGCAGCCAGAGCGGGAAGCGCGTGCCCAGCCAGAGCCCGGTGTAGTTCTCCCACGTGAACGGGCGCGGCACGTAGATGCTCTGGGCGAACTGGATCTGCTCGTAGGTCTTGAACGACATGCTGGCGATCCACCAGAACGGCACCAGGACCACGAGCACGAACGCCCCCAGCCCGAGCACCGTGGCCAGCCGCCCCGTCCTCACGCGGCCCGCTCGCGCAGGAGGTGACGGCTCACCAGCGGGATCAGCGCGATCAGCAGCGGCACGACGTAGATCGAGATCGTCACGCCCCGCCCCCAGCGGAGCTGGTTGAACGCGACCTCGTAGGAGTACGTCGCGAAGACCTGGGTGGCGGTGCCGGGGCCGCCGCGCGTCATCACGTAGATGATGTTGAAGTCGTTGAGGGTGAAGATGAACGTCAACAAGATCGTCACGACCATCACGTGCTGGAGGCCCGGCAGCGTGATGTGCCAGAAGCGGCGCCAGGCGCCGGCGCCGTCCACCGCGGCCGCCTCGTACAGCTCGCCGGGGATGCTCTGCATGCCGGCCAGGTAGGACACGCCGAAGAAGGGAAAGCCGCGCCACCAGTTGGCGACGACCACGGCCGCCATCGCCCCCTCCGGCGTCGCCATGAAGGCGATCGGGCGCGTCAGCAGCCCCGCGTCGAGCAGGACGCTGTTGAAGAAGCCACGGCCGGGGAACGCATCGAACATCCAGCGCCAGGTGAGGGCGATGATCACCGTCGAGGTGACCCAGGGCAGCAGCAGCAGGCCCCGGAAGAAGCTGCGCCAGCGCCAGGTGGCGTGCAGCACCAGCGCCATGGCGAGGCCGGTCAGCACCTTGAGCGCGACCGACGCCACCGTGAAGACGAGACTGTTCCGCACGACGGTGCGGAACGTGTCCTCCTGGGCGAGGTAGATGTAGTTGCGGAGGCCGACGAACCGCTCGGGATACCCGACCAGCTTGTCGGTGAACGACAGCCAGATCGCCCGGGAGAACGGATAGCCGATCAGGGCGACCACGAGGACGAACAGCGGCAGCAGCAGGAGCAGCGCGGTGCCGGTCTCCTGCCGCCGCCGGGTCTTAGCCCTGGATCGTGTCGTAGATTTCCTTGATCTTCTTGTCGGCCCAGTCGATCGCCTGATCGACCGACCACCTGTCGATGATGACCTTGGCCGGCGCGTCGGTGAGGACGTTGCTGGCCTGCACCTCGGCGGCGGCCGCCGTCACCGGCCCCGGCCAGCCCGTCGCCACGAACCACTCGGCGGCGCGGCCGAAGTTGCGATAGTTCTCGTTCTTGTTGAAGTACTCCTTGGAGGCCGCCCGCGCCTTGTCGAGGACCGGGGTGAACTGTCCGTAGGAGTCCTTCATCACGCGCAGGGTCTCCTCGGGCGAGAGCAGGTGGGCCACCAGGCTCATGGCCGCCTCGGGATCCTTGCTGTTCTTGAAGATGCCGAAGCTCATCGCGATGGCCCACATACGCCGCGCCTCGGCGCCGCCCGGGTGGGGCAGCGCCAGGTGATTGGCCAGCGCTTCCTCCCGCGCCTTGCGCTCCTTGGCGTCGGTGGCCTTGGCGACGGCATTCTCCATGGCGAACGTGATGCTGGGCCCGTTGGACGTCTGGGCGATGTTCTTGGCGATGAAGTTCTCGTTGTTGCCGGAGCCGGTCCAGGTCAGCGTGTCGGCGGGCTGCAGGCCTTCCTTGTAGATGTCGGTCGCCCACTTCATGACCGTCTGCATCCTGGCCGTCTTGATCGACTGGTACTTGCCGTCCTTCGTCGCCCAGCCGACGCCGTTGGAGTACATCAGACTCTGCATCACGCCGTAGCCGTCGGCGGTGCGATTCCAGCTCTGGCCCAGGCCGTAGAAGTTGTCCTTGGGCCGGTTGAGAGCGGCGGCGGCGGCCTTGGCCTCGTCGAAGGTGTTCGGGAGCTTCACCTTGTTCTTGTCGAACACGTCCCGCCAGACGTACCAGAAGGCCGGCATGATGTACCAGGGCAGCCCGTAGGTCTTGCCCCCGATCACGGTGACCGGCGCCACGTTGGCGGGCGGCCTGCCCACCTCGCCCTCGATCTGGCGCGCGAAGCTGGTGAGGTCCAGCAGCTGACCCATGCCGGCGAAGCGGGCGGGGGCGCCGGTCTCGAGCTGACCGACGTCGGGCGTGTTCCTGTTCTCGATGGCGGCCACGTACTTCGTCTGCACGTCCTCGAACGTGAAGTACTCGACGGTCACCGCGGCGCCGTGCTTCTCCGCCCAGCGCTGCGCGCTGGCCTCGATGGCCTTGTTGGTCGGCTCGACGTAAGTCTTGAGGATCCATAGCCGCAGGCTGGCGCCCTTCTTCACCGCCGGCGCGGCGTCGAGGCGCAGCGGCACGGCCAACGCGGCAGCCGAAGCGCTGGCGGCGCCGGCCAGGAAATGTCGCCGGGTGAGGCGTGGATCGCGCATGGGGGACTCCTCCTCGTCTCGAGCTCGCGGCATTGCGATTCCGGCGCCGCGAATATCGGGCGAGGGTGGCGCGATGTCAAGCGGGGCGGGCGGTCACCTCACGAGGGCGAAGCGAACGTGGACGAGCAGGTGCCCCTTGGGGAAATCCTTGGGCAGCGGCGGGAGTCTTCGGAGATTGAGGATCGTGTCGCGCGCCCTGAAGTCGTAGGTGACGTCGCCCGACGAGTGCTCGACCTCGGGAAGGCTGAGCCGCCCGTCCCGCTCGATGTAGAAGGCGAGCACCGGCTGTGGTCCGTCCTGGCCGCGTCCCCGCCACGCCGCCGTGATGAGTCGTCGGATCTCGGCCGCATACCGTCCGTGCACCGACTCCAGTCGGGGCTGGTCGTCGACCGTGAGCGCGAGCGTGGTCGCCGTGGCCGGCTGCACGTACGGCGGCGGCGTCGGGAAGACGGGATCGGTAAAGCTCGGCGTGGCGGCCTTCGAGGCGTACGCCGGGGGAACCAGGTGAAGCGACTGCGCCCAGTGGATGACGCCATGCTCGTAGACGTAGCGGTAGGCGGTATTCGGCACCTGGGCGTACGAGGCCGACGCGCTCAGGAGCAGCGCAAGGGTGGCGCCTGTCAGTGTCCGCATGTCGAGAGCCTCCCCGGAGGCACCGGCACGCGGCATGCCACATCGAGTAACGCGTGAACGACAAGGACTTTGGCGGGCGGTGCCCGCGACTGATCGTCAGCCAGCGGACAGGACGGATGCCAGGGCGGCACCGATAGAGATGGGGGCCCCGAGATGGCCCCCAAACCCCCCGACGTTCGGAGCGCCTCGGCGGAGCCGGGGCGCTCCTCTGCTCCGCGTGCGACCTCTCGGGAGCCTCAAGCCCCCCGACGTTCGGAGCGCCTCGGCGGAGCCGGGGCGGCTCTAGACGCGGCCGGCGGCTTGCAGGTCGGCGAGGATCGCGCGGGCGGCGAGGCTGGGATCCGGGGCGGCGGTGATCGGTCGGCCGACCACGAGATAGTCAGCGCCGGCGGCGATGGCGGCGGCCGGCGTCGCGGTGCGCATTTGATCGTCGCCGCTCCCGGCCCTCGGCGCCCCTTCGGCGCCCGCCGGTCTGAACGGTCGGATCCCCGGCGTCACGATCACCCAGTCGCGGCCGAGCGCGTTGCGGAGCAGCGCGATCTCGCGCGGCGAGGCCACGCAGCCGTGGAGGCCGGCCGCGCGCGCCTGCTCGGCCAGGCGGAGCACGTGCGCCTCGACGGTGCCCGGCACGCCCAGCTCGGTGGCGAGCGCACGGCGGTCGAGGCTCGTCAGCACCGTCACGCCGAGCACGATCGGCCGCGGAACGGCGAAATCCCTGGCGGCCGTCGTGGCCGCCTCGGCGGCCGCCTTCAGCATCGCGCTCCCGCCCGACGCGTGGACGTTCAGCATGAAGACGCCCAGCCGCGTGGCCTCGCGCACGGCGCCGGCGACGGTGTTGGGGATGTCGTGGTACTTCAGATCCAGGAACACGCGCACGCCGCGCTTGAGCGCGCGCTCGATGGCCACCGGCCCGGCGGCGGTGAAGAGCTGGGTGCCGATCTTGCAGCCGGTGATCTCGCCGGCCAGCCGCTCGAGCAGCGCGTCCGCCTCGTCGAGCCGCTCGACGTCGAGCGCGATGAGGATCCGGTCCTTCGGGGCGGGCGGCGCCGGAGTCGTCTCAGACATCGGCGTGGTACTCCTGCAGGCTGCGCACGTGCTGCTCGCCCTTCAGCAGCGCCTCGATGGCGCCGATGGCCGCCTGGGCGCCGTCCACCGTCAGGTAGTAGGGGATGTTCTGGTTCACCGCGGTGCGCCGGATCAGGTAGGAATCCCGGCGCGCGCGGCCGTCGCCCGGCGTCTCGATGACGAGGGCGATCGCCCCCTGCTTCATCAGGTCGAGCACGTTGGGCCGATAGGCGTCCTGCAGCTTGTGGATGAGCTCGACCGTCATGCCGTGACGCTCGAGCATCCGCGCGGTGCCGGTGGTCGCCACCAGCCCGAACCCCATCTCGGCCAGCCGTCTGGCCAGCGAGGCCACCGCGCGCTTGTCACGCTGCCGCACCGACAGAAAGATCTTGCCGGAGGCGGGCAGTGTCGAGCCGGCGGCGATCTGTGACTTGAGGTACGCCTTGCGGAAGTCGGGGTCGATGCCCATGACCTCCCCCGTCGACTTCATCTCCGGCCCCAGCACCGTATCGACCTGCGGAAACTTGACGAACGGGAAGACCGACTCCTTCACGGCCACGTGGCGCCGGTCCGTCTCCTCGATCGCCGCGATGGCCGCCACGCTGTCGCCCAGCATGGCGCCGGTGGCGACCTTGGCCAGCGGTACGCCGATCGCCTTGGAGACGAACGGCACCGTCCGCGAGGCGCGCGGATTGACCTCCAGCACGTAGATCGTGTCGTTGCGGATGGCGAACTGCACGTTGATCAGCCCGACGACGTCGAGCGCCGTGGCCAGCGCCTTGGTCTGCGCGCGCAGGGCGTGGACCTGGCCCTCGTCGAGCGAATACGGGGGCAGCGCGCAGGCGGCGTCGCCGGAGTGCACGCCGGCCTTCTCGATGTGCTCCATGACGCCGCCCACGACCACGCGCTGGCCGTCGCTCACCGCGTCCACGTCGATCTCCAGCGCGTCCTCCAGGAACTTGTCGATCAGGATCGGGTGCTCCGGCGCGACCCGGACCGCTTCCGTCACGAACTGCACGAGGTCGCGCTCGTCGTAGACGATCTGCATGGCCCGGCCGCCGAGCACGTACGAGGGCCGTACCAGCACCGGATAGCCGATCGAGACCGCGATGGTCCGGGCCTCCTCGAACGAGCGCGCCGTCGCGCCGGCGGCCTGGTGCAGGCCGAGCTCCTGGATGAGCACGTTGAAGCGCTGGCGGTCCTCGGCGCGATCGATGGCGTCGGGCGAGGTGCCGAGGATCGGCACGCCCGCGTCCCGCAGCGGCACGGCCAGCTTCAGCGGCGTCTGCCCACCGAACTGCACGATGACGCCGAGCGGCCGCTCCTTCTCGACGATGTTCAGGACGTCCTCGAGGGTCAGCGGCTCGAAGTACAGACGATCCGACGTGTCGTAGTCCGTCGACACCGTCTCGGGGTTGCAGTTCACCATGATCGCTTCGACGTCGCGTTCCTTCAGCGCGTAGGCGGCGTGGACGCGGCAGTAGTCGAACTCGATGCCCTGGCCGATGCGGTTGGGGCCGGAGCCGAGGATCACGACCTTGCGCCGGGCGGAGGGCGGGGCCTCGTCCTCCTCCTCGTACGTGGAATAGAGGTAGGGGGTGTGGGCCACGAACTCGGCCGCGCAGGTGTCGACGGTCTTGAAGGTGGCGGTGATGCCGTGCCGCTTGCGCAGCGCGCGGACCTCCAGCTCGGTGGCGCCGGTCAGGGTGGCGATGCGGCGGTCGGCGAAGCCGAGCTGCTTGGCCCGGCGCAGCACGCCGGCATCCTGGGGCCGGGCGGCGATCTCCGCCTCGAAGGCCACGATCTCGCCGATGTTCTCGAGGAACCACGGATCGATCCGGCTCAGGCCGTGGATCTCCGTCGTCGTCATCCCGGCCCGGTACGCCTCCCCGATGGCGAACAGCCGGTCGGGGGTCGGCACGCGCAGCAGGTGCTTCAGCTCGTCGGCCGCGACGGCGCCGTCGAGCGTCAGCCCCCAGCGGTCCTGCTCCAGCGACCGGACCGCCTTCTGCAGCGCCTCCTTGAAGGTGCGGCCGATCGCCATCACCTCGCCCACGGACTTCATCTGGGTCGTGAGCGTCCGATCGGCCTCCGGGAATTTCTCGAAGGCCCAGCGCGGGATCTTGACGACGCAGTAGTCGAGCACCGGCTCGAAGGAGGCCGGCGTCTCGCGCGTGATGTCGTTGCGGATCTCGTCGAGGCGATAGCCGACCGCCAGCTTGGCGGCGATCTTGGCGATCGGAAAGCCGGTGGCCTTGGACGCCAGCGCCGACGAGCGGCTCACGCGGGGGTTCATCTCGATGACGACGAGCCGGCCGTTCTCGGGATCGACGGCGAACTGGATGTTGGAGCCGCCGGTCTCGACGCCGATCTCGCGGATGATCGCCGCGGCGGCGTCGCGCATCGACTGATACTCCTTGTCGGTGAGCGTCTGGGCGGGCGCGACCGTGATCGAATCCCCGGTATGAACCCCCATGGGATCCACGTTCTCGATCGAGCAGATGACGACGACGTTGTCGGCGAGGTCGCGCATGACCTCCAGCTCGAACTCCTTCCAGCCGATCACCGACTCCTCGATCAGCACGCTGCCCACCGGCGACATCTGCACGCCCCAGCGCACCGCGTCCTCGAGCTCCTCCGGGTTGTAGGCGATGGAGGCGCCGGTGCCGCCCAGCGTGAACGAGGGCCGGATGAGCGCCGGATAGCCCGTCGTGCGGACGACCGCCTTGGCCTCCTCGAACGACGTCGCGTACCCCGAGCGGGGCACGGCGAGCCCGATGCGCTCGATGGCCTGCTTGAACAGCTTGCGGTCCTCGGCCTTCTTGATGGCCGCGATCTTGGCGCCGATCAGCTCGACGCCGAAGCGGTCCAGCGTCCCGTCCTCGCTGAGCGCGACGGCCAGGTTCAGCGCCGTCTGGCCACCGAGGGTCGGCAGCAGCGCGTCGGGGCGCTCGCGCTCGATCACCTGGCGCACCGGACCCGGTAGCAGCGGCTCGATGTAGGTCGTAGTCGCCAGCTCGGGGTCGGTCATGATCGTCGCCGGGTTGGAGTTGACGAGCACGACCTCGTAGCCCTCCTCGCGCAGCACCTTGCAGGCCTGCACGCCGGAGTAGTCGAACTCGGCGGCCTGGCCGATCACTATCGGGCCGGATCCGAGGATCAGGATCTTGTGGATGTCGCTACGCCGTGGCAATGCGCTCCAGGAAGCGATCGAACAGATACAGGCTGTCGTGCGGCCCGGGACCGGCCTCAGGGTGGTACTGGACGGTGCCGCCGGGGACGTCGAGGAGCTCGAGGCCCTCGACGGTGCGGTCGTAGAGGTTCACGTGGGAGAGCGCGGCGGCGCCGAAGTCGGTCTCCCAGCGAACCGGCTCGTCGCTGTCGATCGTGCGCCGGCCGCCCGGTCCGACGGCGGCGAAGCCGTGGTTCTGGGAGGTGATCTCCACGCGCCCGGTCTGCAGGTCCCTGACGGGGTGGTTTGCGCCACGGTGGCCGAACGGGAGCTTGAAGGTGTCGAGCCCCACAGCCCGGCAGAGCAGCTGATGGCCGAGGCATATGCCCCACACGGGCTTTCGGCCGACAAGCGCGCGAACCGTTTCGACTATGTGGCCGAGCGCCGCGGGGTCGCCGGGGCCGTTGGCCATGAAGATCGCATCTGGATCGTCGGCGAGCAGCTCCTGGGCCGTGCTCGCACACGGGTGCAGCGACACCCGCGCGCCGCGCACGAGGAGCTCTCGCACCATGGAGGCCTTGATGCCGGTGTCGATCACGGCGATGCTCGGGCCATCGCCTTGGCCGTGGCGGCTGACCTCGGCCGGGCTGACGAGGGACGCGAGGTCCTGTCCGGACATCGGCGGCTCGGCCTCGATCAGCTCGCGCGCGCTGCGCTCGGGCAGCGAGGCCGGGAAAACCCCGCCGCGCATGGCGCCGGCGTCGCGGATGTGCCTAACCAGCGTGCGAGTGTCGATGCCGCTGATGGCGACCACGCCGCTGTCAGCGAGCCAGTCCAGCCAGCCCCGCTCGGCCGTGGGCGCGTCCTCGCGGTTACCGGCCTCGCGCATGATCGCCGCGCGCGCCCATGCGCGCTCGGACTCCATCGCCTGCGAGCTCGCGCCGTAGTTGCCGATGTGCGGGTAGGTGAAGGCGATCAGCTGGCCGGCGAACGAGGGGTCGGTGACGGACTCCTGATAGCCGGACATGCCGGTCGTGAACACGAGCTCGCCGACGGCATGTCCCTCCGCGGCACAGGCCTCGCCGTCGAAGCGCGCGCCGTCCTCGAGCAGCACGTAGGCGGTCGGATCGCTCATTGCGCTCCTGAGATGTCCGTGAGCCGAGCCAGGCAAGGACGCAGCGAGCGATATGTGCTTCGCACATGAGCGACCGAGGACACCGCAGGGCGAAGGCTCACGGTCATCTCAGGCGATGAGCTTCTGGACGGCCTTGAACTCGGGCGTGCCGGCACGCTCGAGCAGCTCGAACAGCGCCGCCTCGACGGTGCTGACGATCGCGCCGGC
>VBPC01000067.1 GCA_005887895.1 Candidatus Rokuibacteriota bacterium | reverse complement strand
AAAATTCTTCGCCACCGACAAAATCTGTTTCACTGTAGGGTCCGTCCAACCCCATTGCAAGAAAAAAACACTCCGGCGCGACCTTGCCGACCACCGCACGTCGCCGTCTACCGGTCGCCGGCACGCCGGCGCGGGAGCGCGGCGCGTGCCGTCGCGTCACTTTTCTCTTGCGTTGGCTCGACGGCTCGGTAAAGTGACGAAAGATTTCTCTCCGCCCTGGTGGCGGCACGGTGATTGGAGGCGAGATCCCCGAGTGAGGAGGAGCGAATGACGAAGACGGTGACGATGGCGGCGGCGACCGCGGGTCACGCGGAAGGCGGGACCACCCTCAATGCCTTCGACAACGCGCTGCTCGCGGCGGGCATCGGCAACATCAACCTCATCAAGATCTCCAGCATCCTGCCCCCCGAGGTGCCGATCATCGAGCTGCCCAAGATCAAGCTCGGCGCGCTGATCCCGACGGCCTACGCGGCCATGACCAGCGAGAGTCCCGGGCAGACCGTCGCCGCGGCGGTCGGCTATGCCCTCCCCGACGACCCGGCCAAGAACGGCGTCATCATGGAGTTCCACGGCGTGGCGACGAAGGCCGAGGCCGAGCGCCAGATCCACCTCATGCTCGAGGAGGCCTTCCGGGTACGCGGGGAGACCATCCGCGAGCGCGGCGTCGTCGCCGCCGAGCACACCGTCGAGCGAGTGGGCTGCGCGCTGGCGGCCATCACGCTCCTGGCCGACGAGGATCTGGTCTAACGCGGCCGGTCTCACCCCGCTTCATCGCCTGCGACCGCACGCTCGCGGACGGGCGCATCCTCGTCTACGGGATCCCCTTCGAGGGCCGGGTCAACCTCCGTAAGGGCGCCGACGGCGGTCCCCGCGACCTCCGCCTGGCCTCGGACTCGATCGAGACGTACTCCCCGTGGGTCGAGCGCGACCTCGAGGACCTCCCCCTGGCCGACCTGGGCGACTGTGAGCTGCCCGACGGCGCCTCGCCCCGCGAGCAGCTCGACGCCGCCCGCGAGCAGATCGCCGAGTGGTGGCGCCCGGGGCTGATCCCCTTCATGCTCGGCGGCGACCACACCGCGACGGTGCCGGTCATCGAGGTGCTGGCCCCGGCCATCCCGGAGCTCCGCATCCTCCAGCTCGACGCCCACCCGGACACCCGCGAGGAGTTCCTCGGCGAGCGGTACAACTACGCCTCGGCCATGGCCCGGGTGATGGACGTCGTGGCGCCGGCGCGCGTCTTCCAGGTGGGCATGCGGACGGGCTCGCGGGAGGAGTACCTGAACCGCCGGCCGAACTTCTACCCGGTCCTGGCCGGCCATCCCGTGGACGTCGTCCGCAGCCTCATGCCCGAGCTTCGGCGTCATCCCCTCTACGTCACGATCGACGTGGACGTCCTCGATCCCAGCGAGGCGCCCGGGACCGGCTCGCCGGAGCCCGGCGGCCTGCGCGTGCCCGAGCTGCTCGACATCGTCCGCATGCTGGTCGACTGCCGGGTGATCGGCGGCGACCTCGTCGAAGTCGCCCACGCCTGGGACCCGAGCGGCCGGACCGGGATCGCCGCCTCGTGGGTCATCCGCGAGGCGATGCTGACCTGGTGGGGCGAGACCCGGTGACCTCTCGCCGGCAGGCGCGGCGCGAGCGCGAGTACACGGCGCCGCGACTCTACGAGATCGCGTTCGACATGAACCGCAAGGGCGAGGTCGACTTCCTCGTCCACTGCTTCAAGCGCCACGCCCGGCGGCCGGTGCGCCGGGTCCTCGACATCGCCTGCGGGACCGGACCCCACCTCGTGCGGCTGGCCGAGCGCGGCTACCGGGTGGCGGGGCTCGACCTGTCCGCGCGCAACATCGAGTTCCTGGGCCAGCGCCTCGCCGCCAAGGGCCTGGCCGGCGACCTCGTCGTCGGCGACATGACCGACTTTCGCCTGGCGCGCCCGGTGGACGCGGCCATCTGCATGCAGGACTCGCAGGGCCACTTATTGACGAACGACCAGTTGCTCGCCCACTTGCGAAGCGTGGCCCGCAATCTCCGTCGAGGCGGCGTTTACATATTTGACCGTTACATGGCCTCGTCGTGGACCGACCCGGCGCGCGCGTGGTCGTGGTCGCGCCGGCGTGGCGGGCTCATCGTGCGGGCCTCCTTCTCGGCGCTGAACGACGTGGACCCGGTCTCGCAGATCTTCAGGGAGCGCATGACGCTGGAGGCCGTGGAGAACGGCACCCGGCGCGTCTACCGGCAGACCCACCTGTCCCGCATGGTGTTCCCCCAGGAGCTGCGCGCGCTGGTCGACCTGGCCGGCGGCTTCCAGTTCGTCCAGTGGTTCTTCGGCTTCAAGCCGCACCAGGTGCTCGAGCGCTCCCGCCACCCGCTTCTGATGGTCGTCGTGCTGCGCAGACGGTAGCGGCGCCGAGCCGGCGCCGCCCGACCCGCCCTCGGCTCGTCGATCAACAGTTGTTCGGCTGTTTCCCTCCGCCGCTCGTGTCCGTATGGTCGGTCAGGGTTCGCGCCCCAGTGGTGACGAGATCGAAGTAGGCGCAACCCCTACCGGCCGGAAACGGGTTGCCGGAGGCGTCATCGACGAGGTTGGCGTTCAAAACACGGTGATTGGGAAACGTGGCGTTGAGGAACGCGACCACCTGTGACCACGTGCAGGTGAACGGGTTGAGGCCCGTGCAAAAGGCGGCCGAGCCGGCGGCCGCGTACTGGCTCAACTCCCACTTGGGAACGTCGTTCGTCATGTCCTCGTGAACCCACATGTCCATCACACACCCGCCCCCGAACGGCTTGTCACCGAGATAGCCGAAGACGTTCTGATCGGGTCCACCCGGATATTGCTTGAAGTTGCCGTCGCCGTCACCGGAGATCCCCAGCTGGATGCGGGGCGAGCCGCCGCCGCAGGTGCGGCCGACGAGCAAGTACTTGAGCTCGACCTGGTTCGTGAGCATGTCGATCTTGACCTGGTCGCCGAGCCGGCGGAAGGCGCCCGCGACGGCGTTCGGGTCCGTCGTGTCGAACGAGATGACCTCGTTGAAGGGGTTCTGCGGGTCGACGTCGTTCTTCGCGGTCCCGAACAGGAAATACGTCCCACCCTTTGGCATGTGCGGCGGGTCGTTCGTGGCCGACTCGCTCGCGGCCGGATCGGTCAGGGCCGGATCGTCGGGCGGCACCAGCGTCGAGAGATCGACCGTCGCGAGCGTCCCGAGGACGGAGCCGAGCGTCTGGGCTCCGACGGACCAGGTCAGCGCGAGACCGAAGAAGGCCGCCAGTATGGTAACTCGCAGGAGCGTCGTCATTGAAACTCCCTCTTCATCGGCGCATCTCTGTGAACGATAGTTTCCACTCGAGACCGCAAGCACCCTGTCGCGCATTTGCTGGCAAGACGGTTGCCAGCGAAATATTGGGTCCTGATGGTCGTCGTTCCCTCCCCGGCGGAACTGCTCGGCGCTTCCTGTAAGCTCTCGTCCGTGCCAAGGAAGAGCGCCGTGCTGCGGCTCAAACGCGGGCGCGATCGACGGGCGCGGACGCATCCGTGGATCTTCAAGGGCGATGTGGCTGACGTCAGCGACGTCACGGCTGGTGATGCGGTCACGGTGCTGGACGCCGGCGGGCGGTTCGTCGGGCGCGGCCTGTTCAATCCGCGGCCGGCGTTGTGCTGCCGGATTTACACGTGGATCGACGAGCCGCTCGACCGGGCGTTCGTGGCAGGCCGGATCCCGACCGCGGTGCAGGCGCGGGAGGGCTGCGGGCGCGAGGCGGTGCGGCTCGTGTGGAGCGAGGCCGACGGCCTCCCCGGCCTGGTCGTCGATCGCTACGGGCCGGTGCTGGTCGTGCAGTGCCTCACGCTCGGTATGGCACGGCACCGCGCCGGCGTCGTCGCGGCGCTGCGCGAGCGGCTGGGTGATCTGCCCGTGGTGAGCATGGACGACGCGACGATGGCCGATCTGGAAGGCTTCGAGCCGGTGGCCGGCTGGCTCGATCGTCAGGGTCCGGACGAAGTCGTCGTCGACGAGGCCGGCGTGCGCGTGGCGGTGCGCCCCGGCACGGGGCACAAGACCGGGCTCTACCTCGACCAGGCCGAGAACCGCGCCCGCGTGGCCGTCGCTGACGGGCGCGGCGACGTGCTCGACGTCTTTGCCTACTCGGCCGGCTTCGCCTGCCATGCCCTGCGGGCCGGCGGCGCCCGGGCGGTCTGCGTGGAGTCCTCGGCCGAAGCGGTCGCCGCCGCGCGCCGCAACTTCGAGCTGAACGGATTCGCCGACCGCGCCGAGATCCGTGCGGTGAACGCCTTCGACGAGCTGCGCCGGCTGGACCGCGAGCGCGAGCGCTTCGACCTCGTCGTGCTCGACCCTCCGCCGTTCGCGCGAGGCCGCACGGCGCTCGCCTCCGCCCTGCGCGGTTACAAGGAGATCAACCTGCGCGCGCTGCGCGTGCTGGCGCCCGGCGGCCGCCTGGCGACGTTCTCCTGCTCACACCACGTCGACGAGACGACATTCGAGGCGACGTGCCACGATGCGGCCGCCGACGCCGGTGTGCGACTCCGCGTCCTCGACCGTCTGGGGCAGGCCGCCGATCATCCCATGCTGTTGACGGTGCCGGAGACGCGGTACCTGAAGGGGCTGCTGCTCGAGGCGCTCTGACCGCGGCTGACTACCAGCCGCGCGTCTCGCCGTGCTCGAGCACCCAGACGCGGTCGGCGGGCAGGCCGAGGCGTTGCGCTTCGGCCTCCAGCCGCTTCGGCGGCTCGTCGAGCGGCTCTTCGGAGAGATCGAACGTGCCCCAGTGCATCGCCAGGAAGCGCCGGCCGTGGATGTCGGCGAAGATCTGGAGCGCTTCCTCCGGCGTCGTGTGAGTCGAGCGCATCATCGCCGGCGGCTCGTACGCACCGATCGCAATGGCGGCGAGATCGAACGGGCCGAGCCGGGCGCCGATCTCCCTGAAGTACGGCGCGTAGTAGCCCGTGTCGCCGGTGAAGAGGGCCCGACGGTCGCGGCCGGCGATGACCCAGCCGCTCCACAGCCGGCGGTTCAGCTCGAAGAACGACCGCGCGCTCCAGTGCTGGACCGGCACGCACGTGAGCGTCAGCCCGTGCTCCTGGCGACCCTCCCACCAGTCGAGCTCGACGACGTCAGCGATGCCCTGCTCGGCGAGCCACGCCTTGAGCCCGAGCGGCACGTAGAAGCGCGGATGGTGGACGGCGGCCAGGCGCTTGACGGTCGGCAGGTCCAGATGATCGAAGTGATCGTGCGAGATCACCACGACGTGGATCGGCGGCAGGTCCTCGAACCTGAGTCCGGGCGGCATGACGCGCCGCGGGCCGGCGAAGCTCATCGGGCTCGCCCGCTCGGACCACTGCGGGTCGGTGAGCACGTTCACGCCGTCGAGCTGGAACAGGAGCGTGGCGTGGCCGATCCAGGTCACGGTCGGCGCCGCACCATTGGCCCGCAGGGCGGCGCCGTCGTTGTCGACGTGGGGCAGGTCGGCCCGGCGGGGACGGAAGGTCGTGGCCCACATGCGGGTCACGAAGAACGTCGTGCGCGTCCAGAACGGCGGCCGCGTGAAGTCGGGATTGGCGTTGGCGAAGCCGTGCTGGCGATGGTGGGCCGGCGCGCCGGGGACCGGGCCGCCGACGCCCGTGCATCCCGCCGCCGCCAGCAGCATTGCGAGCAGCGGGCCTCGCGTCAGGACCCCTCCCCGATCGGCAGCTCGACCGTGAACTGGGCGCCGCGCCGGTCGCCGCGGTTCTCGCCGCGCAGCTTGCCCTTGTGCTCGGCCACGATGCCGTAGGAGACGGACAGGCCGAGCCCGCTGCCCTCGCCGGGGGGCTTGGTCGTGAAGAACGGATCGAACAGGCGCGGCAGCACGTCGGGAGCGATCCCGGGGCCGGTGTCGAGGACCTCGAGCATCACGACGCCGCCGACCGGCCGCACCCGCACGGTCAGGAGTCGCTCGTCCTGCTGCTCGGCCATGGCCTGATGCGCGTTCTGCACCAGGTTGAGGATCACCTGCTGCATCTGGTTCTCGTCCGCCGACACCGGCAGGCACGGCTCGAACTCGGTGAGGACCTCGACCTTGTCGTGCTCGAGCTGATAGGCCTTCAGCTCGAGGACGCGGCGGACCTGATCGGCCAGCGAGCACGGCCGTCGCTCCGGCGGGTAGTGGCGCGAGAACAGCAGCAGGTTCTGCACGATGCGCGCCGCCCGGGAGGCCTCGTCGGCGATGATCGTGAGTCGGCTGCGGATGTGCGGCGTCACTTCCGGGCGCTCCAGCAGCAGGTGGGCCTGGCCGAGGATCGTCGTCAGCGGATTGTTGATCTCGTGGGCGACACCCGAGGCCAGCTCGCCGACGGCGGAGAGCTTCTCGGCGTGGATCAGCTGGGCCTGCGCGCGGCGCAGCTCCTCGAGGCGGTGCACCGTCTCCGAGTAGAGGCGCGCGTTGTCGAGCGCGATACCGATCTGGTCGGCGGTCGCCTCCACCAGCGCCACCTCGCGCTCGCCGAACGTCTCGCTGGTCTGGCGGCCGAGCGACAGCGTGCCCAGGATGCGGCCGCGGCTGTGGATCGGCACGCACACGAATCCCTGGATGTGGTCCTTGCGCACCGCGTCCTTGGCCGTCGGCAGCAGGTTCGGCGACTGGGTGACGTTGCGGAACGTCGCGGTCTTCCCGGTGGCGGCCACGCGGCCGATCAGGCCGAGGCCGAGCGGCAGCACCCGGTTGACCTCGCGCAGCTCGGCCGAGAACCCGCGATCGCCACGCAGGTGCAGCGTCTGGCCGTCCTCCGAGAGCAGGTGGAGGCTGGAGATCTCGTGGCCGGTGACGTTCGTCAGCGCGTCGAGCGCCGTGCGGAGCACCTCTTCGACATCGAGCGAGCGACTGACGGTCTCGGCGACGGCGTGGAGGATCTCCAGGTGACGCTCGGACTCCAGGCGCTCGCTCATCCACCGCGCCTCATGCCGCTCGATATCGTAGCACCGCCGTTCCGACCCAAGCCCAGCCCGCGCACGATGTCGACGAAGCGCGCGACCACCTGCGGATCCCAGGCGCCGGCGTCGGTCTCCGTGCGGAGGATCGTGATCGCGTCGGCCGTAGACAGCGCCGGCTTGTAGGGGCGCTCGGTGTGGAGGGCGTCGAACACGTCCACCACCGCCATGATGCGGGCGCCGAGCGGAATGGCCTCGCCGCGCAGCCGGTCGGGATATCCGGAGCCGTCCCAGCGCTCGTGGTGGTGACGGATGATCGGTCGGACGTCGTCGAGCGTACGCAGGCCGCGGACGAGATCGGCGCCGAGCGCCGGGTGCCTCCGGACCTGCTCGAGCTCGGCCGGCGTCAGCGCGCCCGGCTTCAGGAGCACGGCGTCGGGCACCGCGATCTTGCCGAGGTCGTGCAGGTAGCCGCCCAGGCGGAGCGCGCGCAGCAGCGGCTCCTCCACGCCCAGCGCCTGCCCGAGCGCGACGCCGTAGGCGGCCAGGCGCTCGCAGTGGCCGGCGGTGTACAGATCGCGCGCCTCGATCGTGGCGCCGAGCGTGACGATGACACCTTCCGCGCGCTCGAGGTGATCGAGCAGCGCCTTCACCCGCAACAGGGCGCCGAGGCGCGCGCCCAGCTCGGAGAGCTCGAACGGCTTGCCGAAGAAGTCGTCGGCGCCCGCGGCCAGCCCGGCCACACGCGCGTCGAGGTCGGTGACGGCGGTGAGGATGACGACGGGCGTGAGCGCGAACCGCGAGTCGGCCTTGAGGCGCGCGCACAGCTCGACGCCGCTGATGCCGCGCATGTGCACGTCGGTCAGGACGAGGTCGGGAGCGGCCTGCTCGACCAGCGTCAGCGCCTCCTCGGCGGACGGCGCCGTGCGCACGGCGTAGCCGAGGCTCAGGAGCTGGTCTTCGAGGAGCGCACGAACGTCGGCTTCGTCGTCGACCACGAGAATGCTGGCGGTCACGGCATCAGGGTCCTGGGCCCGGCAGGGCCGGGCCGGCGAGCGTCCGGCTTACGCGCCGGTGCGGGCAACGGCGTCGTACACGCCGTCCAGTGCGGCGTCGAGCTTGGCCGGCTCCTTGCCGCCGGCCTGGGCGAGATCGGGTCGGCCCCCACCGCCGCCGCCGACGGCCCGGGCGACCTCCTGCACGAGCTTGCCGGCGTGGAACCGCCGGGTGAGATCCTTCGTCACTGCGGCGACGAGGTTGACCTTGCCGTCGACCACGCCGCCGACGAGGACGATGCCCGAGCCGAGCCGGTCGCGCAGGCGGTCGGCGACCGCGCGCAGGCCGTCGGCGTCGAGGCCGTCGATGCGGCCGGCGACGACGGCCACGCCGTTGACCTGGCGGGCGCCGGCCACCAGCTCGTCGGCGCGCGAGCGCGCGACCTTGCCCTCCAGCTCGGCCAGCTGCTTTTCGAGCGTCCGCTGCTCGTCGAGCAGCTTGCGCAGGCGCTGCGGCGCCTCGGCCGGCGCGATCTTCAAGAGGTCGGCGATCTCGCGCAGCACGCGCTCCTGGCGGGCGACCGCCTCCACCGCCGCCGTTCCGGCCACGGCCTCGATGCGCCGGACGCCGGCCGCCACCGCGCCCTCGGTGGCCACCTTGAAGAAGCCGACCTGGCCGGTGGCGTCCAGGTGCGTGCCGCCGCACAGCTCGGTCGAGAAGTCGCCGATCTTCACGACCCGCACGCGGTCGCCGTACTTCTCGCCGAACAGCGCCATCGCGCCGGAGGCGAGCGCCGACTTCAGGTCCATCTCCTGGTGGGTGACGGGCGTGTTGGCCTGGACCTGCTCGTTGACCAGTTCCTCGATCTGCTCGACCTCGCGGTCCTTGATCGACCCGCCGTGCGAGAAGTCGAAGCGCAGGTGATCGGGCGCCACCAGCGACCCGGCCTGGGCAACGTGTCCGCCGAGCACGCGGCGCAGCGCGGCGTGCAGGAGGTGCGTGCCGGTGTGGTGCTGGCGCAGCCCCTGGCGGCGCGGCGTCTCCACCGCCACCGCGACGTCCTCGTTTTCGTGGAAGCCGCCGGCGCGGACCTTCACGCGATGGACGATGAGCTTGTTGCCGCGATAGTACGTGTCGAGGATCTCGCCGCGGCCCTGGCGGCCGATCAGCGTGCCGGTGTCGCCCACCTGGCCGCCCGACTCGGCGTAGGCCGGCGTGCGATCGAGGATCACCTCGACCTCATCGCCCTCGGTCGCCTCGCGTACGCGCTGAACGCCGCGCACCATCGCCAGCACGCGGGCGGGCGTGGTCAGGGTCTCGTAGCCGACGAACTCGACCGCCGGGATCTCGGCGCTGAGCCGCTGGTAGACCGCCGAAGTCTCGCCCTCGTCGCCGGCGGCGAACGTCGCGCCGGCGCGGGCGCGCTCGCGCTGGGCCTCCATCTCCTCGGTCCACGTCCCCTCGGTAGCCTCGCTCACCACCCAGCCGCGCTCGCGCAGCACGTCCTCGGCGAGGTCGCGCGGGAAGCCGTAGGTGTCGTAGAGCGTGAACAGGAAGCGGCCGTCTACCGCACGCCCACGCCCCTCGCCCTCGGCGGCCAGATAGTCGTCGATCCGCCGCATGCCGCTGTCGAGCGTCTCCGCGAAGCGCTCCTCTTCCCCGCGCACGATCTCCTCGACGCGAGCCCGCTCGGCCACGATCTCCGGATAGGCGCCGCCCATGACGTCGCCCACCCAGCTCACGGTCTTCCACAAGAACGGCTCGGTGATGCCCAGCAGGCGGCCGTGGCGCATCGCGCGGCGCATGATCCGGCGCAGCACGTACCCGCGCCACTCGTTGGACGGCGTCACCCCGTCGACGATGAGGAACGTGGCGGTCCGGCCGTGGTCGGCGATCACGCGCATCGAGACGTCGTCGGGCTCACGAGCGCCGTAGCGCTTGCCGGCCAGGCCGCTGACGCGCGCGATGAGCGGGGCGAAGAGGTCGGTGTCCCAGTCCGAGAGCTTGCCCTGCATCACGGCGGCCATGCGCTCGAGCCCCATGCCGGTGTCGATCGACGGCCGCGGCAGCGGCGTCATCGTCCCGCTGGCGTCCCGGTTGTACTGCATGAAGACCAGGTTCCAGACCTCCAGCCAGCGATCGCACTCGCAGGCCACGCCCTGGCACGGCCGGCCGGCCGCCTCCTCGAGGCACGGCAGGTGGTCGCCCTGATGGAAGTGCAGCTCGGAGCAGGGCCCGCAGGGCCCGGTGTCGCCCATCGCCCAGAAGTTGTCCTTCTCGCCCAGGCGCAGGACGCGGTCGTCGCTCAGGCCCGCGACCTTCTTCCAGAGTCCGAACGCGTCGTCGTCGTCGGTGAAGACGGTGGCCCGGAGCCGGCTCTTGTCCAGGCCGAAGTCCCTGGTGAGCAGCTCCCAGGCGAAGGCGATCGCCTCGGCCTTGAAGTAGTCGCCGAAGGAGAAGTTGCCGAGCATCTCGAAGAACGTATGGTGGCGTGCCGTGTGCCCGACGTTCTCGAGATCGTTGTGTTTGCCGCCGGCCCGCACGCACTTCTGGCAGGTCGTGGCGCGGACGTAGGGGCGGCGCTCCTCGCCCAGGAAGATCCGCTTGAACTGCACCATGCCGGCGTTGGTGAAGAGCAGCGTGGGATCGTCGGCCGGGACGAGCGACGACGAGGGCACGCGCGTGTGCCCGTTCCGCTCGAAATACTTGAGAAATGCCTCGCGCAACTCCCCGCCGGTCATAGGACGTCATTCTACCATCGCGTCCGGAGGGGCCGACCGGCGTCCATCACCGCGCACCGGGCGGGAGGCGCTCAGTCGACGGGGGCGTTCAGCGACTCGCGCAGGACCTGCGCCACGACGCCGCCCGGAAAGCCGCGACGCAGCAGGTAATCGCGGAGCCGGACGGCGGCCTTCGCCGGGGCGGCGCGGGTCAGGGCCGGCAGCCGTCGGCGAGCCAGCCGGCGCGCCTCGTCGAGCTGGCCCCCGCGGTCGATCGCGCTCAGAGCGGCGTCGATCAGCGGACCGGCGACCCCGCGGGCGCGCAACTCGGCGCGAAGCCGCGCGGCGCCGTAGCCGCGGGCGGCGCGGCTGAGCACCCACTGGCGGGCGAACGCCGCATCGTCGACGTAGCCGCGCGTGACGAGATCGGCAACGACCTCGGCCGCGACGTCCGGAAGAGCGCCGCGGCGGCGGAGCCGGACCGTGAGATCGGCCCGGGTCCACGCGTGGCGGGCGAGCAGATCGCCGGCCGCCAGGCGGGCGGCCTTGGCGTCGAGGATCCGCCGCGGCGCTCGGATGGCCCGACTACTTCAGCGAGACGGCGGGCCGCAGCCCCAGCGCTTCGCGCACCTTCGCCTCGAGGTCGGCGAGCGCGATCGGGTTCTCCTGCAGCCACTTCTTGGCGTTCTCCCGCCCCTGCCCAATGCGCTCGTTTTTGAACGTGTACCAGGTGCCGGACTTCTCCACGAGGCTCTGCTCGACCGCGGCGTCGAGCACGGTGCCGGACTTGGAGATGCCCTCGCCGTAGAGCACGTCGAACTCCGCCTCGCGGAACGGCGGCGCCAGCTTGTTCTTCACGACCTTCACCTTCGTGCGCACGCCGATCGACTCCGTCCCCTGCTTGATCGCGTCCTGCCGGCGGATGTCGAGCCGGACCGACGCATAGAACTTCAGCGCGCGCCCGCCGGTGGTCGTCTCCGGCGACCCGAACATCAC
>VBPC01000066.1 GCA_005887895.1 Candidatus Rokuibacteriota bacterium | reverse complement strand
CACGTGGCCGAGTTCCCGCGGGATGCGCTGCTCGTCAACCAGGCCAGCAGCGCGATCGGCTTCGCCGGGCGGAGCGATCGCGAGGCGCAGCGCGCGGCGTTCCTCGAGCGGCTGGCGCCGGCCTACGGCGACGACTGGTGGTTTCAGTCGGCGCTGGCGTTCACCTATCACGAGGTGGATCGATTCGAGGAGTCGCGGCGGCTCTCCGAGCGCTCGCTCGAGCAATACCCCGGCAACGCCAATGCGACGCACAACATCGCCCACATCTGCTTCGAGACGCTCGACACCGAGGCGGGCGCGGCCTTCCTGGGCGAGTGGCTGGCGGGGTACGACGCGAGCGCGTCGTTCCACTGCCACCTCGCGTGGCACCAGGCGATGTTCGAGCTGCACCGCGGCCGCCACGCCCGCGCCCTCGAGATCTTCGCGCGCGACATCGTGGGCGCCGTCAATCCGCGGCTGGCGATGATCGACGGCTCGGCGCTGCTGTGGCGGCTGCGGCTCGACGGCTGGAGCGACGACCGCCTGGCGTGGCGGCGGCTGGCCGACCTCGCCGTGCGCGTGTCGCGTCCGGGGTTCGTGTTCGGCGAGATCCACGCGGCCCTCGCCTACGCCGCCTGCGGCGACGCCCCGGCGCTCGCGCGGCTGATCGACGGCCTGCGCGAGCTGGACGCCAAGGGCCATCCGATCGCGGGCCCGGTGGCGCTGCCGATGGTGCAGGGGATCGCGGCGTTCGTCGCCGGCGATCACGCCGCGGCGCTGGCCCATCTCGAGCCCGTGGAGGCCGAGTTCCACCGGATCGGCGGCAGTCA
Organism: Candidatus Rokuibacteriota bacterium; assembly: GCA_005887895.1. Classification (GTDB taxonomy): domain Bacteria; phylum Methylomirabilota; class Methylomirabilia; order Rokubacteriales; family CSP1-6; genus AR5. The sequence goes on along the minus strand of VBPC01000066.1, from coordinate 19,942 downwards.
CGCGCAGTGGGAGCTCTTCGAGGAGACGCTGGTCGCCTGCTACCTCGCCCGCGGGCGCTACGACGACGCCCTCCGCCTCGTGCAGCGGCGCCTCACGCGCCGCGCCTCGCCGCGCGATCTCCGCTGGCTCGATCGCGCCACCGCCGGACTCAGCGCGCGGGCGAGCTGAAGCGCGCGACCCCGAACGGGCTCAGGTCCGTCTCGGGCGCCTTGCCCAGCATCTGCGCGGCCACGAGCTTGCCGCTGTAGGCGCCGAGGGTCAGCCCCGTCGGTCCGTGTCCGGTGACGAGGAAGATCCCCGCGACGCCGGGGACGTCCCCCAGCACCGGCAGCCCGTCGGGTGTGAGCGGTCGCAGACCGACGCGAATCTCGCGCACCTCGGCATCGGCGAGTCCCGGCGCCACGCGCAGCGCCTCGGCCAGCACGTCGCGCACGCCGGCCGTCGTCGTGTGCGGCGTGAAGCCGGAGCCCGTCTCGCGTGTCGCCCCGGCGACCACGCGGCTGTCCGGCCACGCCACCATGTACTGCTGGCGGAAGGCATTGACCATGGGCCAGCGGCTCGTGTCGGTGCCGTGGAGCCCGAGGTGAACGATCTGGCCGCGCTGTGGCGCCACCGCCAGCGTGACGCCCAGCTGCTTGCCGAACGCCTCCGACCACGCGCCGCCGGCGATGGCGACCGCGCCGGCCGGCACCGTCTCGCCGCCGACCACGACGCCCGTCACGGCGTCGCCCTCGATCACCAGCCGTTCCACGCTTCCCTGGCGAACGGCGAGGCCTCGCGCCTCGGCCGCGGTGCGCAGCGCCCGGTTCAGCAGGCGACCGTCGACGCGCGCCGCGATCCGCGAATAGATGGCGCCGTGCACCGGCGCGAGCGGGGGAAACAGCTCGCGGGCCTCGGCCGCGGTGACGTCGTGCAGGTCGTCGGCCCTCGGCAGTCCGCGCTGCTTCTGGCGCTCGAAGATGAGGCGCCGGGCCTGTGCGAACGGCTCGAGCTCGTCGTCGGACACGGCCACCACGAGCTTGCCGCAGCGCGCGTAGCCGGTGTCGCCGGCCTGCTCGCCGCGCAGGCGCTCGATGAGCGCCGGATAGTAGGCGACGGCCTCGACCGCCAGGCGGAACCAGGCGTCCGGATCGCGGCCGTTCGTCTCGGGCGAGAGGATGCCGGCGCCGGCGTCGGTCGCGCGGCCGGCGTCGGCGCGATCCACCAGCAGCGTACGCGCGCCCGCGCTGACCAGGTGATAGGCCGTGGCGGTGCCCAGGAGGCCGCCACCGACGACGACCGCGTCGAAGGGCATGCGCTCAGCCGCCGCGCGCGTAGCGCCGCAGCACCAGCCGCAGGTGATCGCGGAAGTGCGGCTTCAGGCGGTCCGTCCAGTCACTCTCGCGCGCCTGCTTCCACTCCGCCGATTCCACCACGGCGGGCGTGGCCAGGTGGTAGAGCGCGACGTACGTGCGGTTGCCGGCGCCCCGGAACCGGCGAGCGCCGAGGACGCCGGGCACGGCAGCGAGGGCGGGGATGTGCTCCTTGTCGTACCACTCGTTGAACTCGGCCTCGAGCCCGGGCGCGATGTTCATCGCGTTGAGCAGGAGCGCGCCGGCGTTCGTGGGCGGCAGCAGGTCGCCGGGCAGGATCTGGTCGCCCTCGAAGCGCATCAGGCGCTCGACCCGGCCGGTGACACGCTTGGACCACGGCGAGAGGTTCTCGCCACCGATCGCGAGATAGGCCGGGCTCCTCAGCACGGCGACGTTGTCGAGATCGTAGGTGGCCACCGAGATCTTGGGGTCGTCGGCGCCGATCCAGCGCTGGCAGACGAGGAAGCCCGGCACCCGCTGGCGCTCGGGCAGATGCTCGGTGTCGTACCAGTCGTGAAACTCGTCCTCGGCGGCGCGGCCGATGTTCATGGCGGCGATCAGCGTGCCCTTGGCCATGGTTGAACCCTCCCGATGCCGCATTGTAAGCTCCCGCCACCAGCCGGACCGGCTCGCGATCCAGGGAGGACCAGCCCATGACGATTCCCCCCAGCCGCCGCGACGTGTTGAAGGCCACCGTGGCCCTGGGCGCTGCCGCATCGTACGGCGCCGGCGCGCGGCGCGCCGCTGCGCAGGGCGCCGCGACCTCACGCGCGCAGATCGACGGGGTGCTGCGCCAGGCGGTCGACGCCGGCGAGGTGCCGGGCGTGGTCGCGATGGCGGCGACCGACAAGGGCGTCCTCTACGAGGGCGCGTTCGGCAGCCGCGCGCTCGGCAAGGGCCCGGCCATGACGGCCGATACCGTCTTCCGCATCGCCTCGATGACGAAGGCGGTGACCAGCGTGGCGGCGATGCAGCTCGTCGAGCAGGGCAAGCTGAAGCTCGACAACCCCGTGCCCGGCATCGATCCGGCAGTGGGCTCGCCCCAGGTCCTCGACGGCTTCGACGCGGCTGGCGCGCCGACGCTTCGGCCGGCGAAGCGCCCGATCACCCTGCGTCATCTGCTGACCCACACGGCCGGGTTCAGCTACGAGATCTGGGACGCCAACATGGTGCGCTACGTCAAGACGTCCGGGATGCCGTCGATGGGGAGCGGCAAGATCGCGGCGCTGCGCATGCCGCTCGTGTTCGATCCCGGGGACAAGTGGGAGTATGGCATCAACACCGACTGGGTCGGCCGCCTCGTCGAGGCGCTCGGCGCGCAGCCGCTCGACGTCTACTTCCGCGAGAAGATCTTCGCGCCGCTCGGCATGAAGGACACCGGCTACGTCACCTCGCCCGAGCAGCGCGCGCGGCAGGCCAACGTGCACCAGCGCCAGCCCGACGGCACGCTGACCCCGCTGCCGCTGGAGACGCCGTTCACGCCGGAGTTCTGGAGCGGCGGCGGCGGGCTCGCGTCGACGGCCTCCGACTACCTGACGTTCCTCCAGGCGCTGCTGCACGGCGGAGCCTTCAAGGGCGCGCGGGTGCTGCGCGCAGACACCGTCGCGCTGATGGCCAGGAATCACATCGGCGACATCCCGGCCGGCGTCCTCAAGACCGAAGCGCCGGCGCGCTCGAACGACGTCGATTTCTTTCCGGGCGCCGAGCTCCGCTGGGGGCTCGGCTACATGCTGAACCTGCAGCCGGGGCCGAACGGCCGCAGCGCGGGCACCGTGAGCTGGGGCGGGATCTTCAACACCTACTACTGGCTCGACCCGGCCAGGCGGGTGACCGGCCTCATCATGACGCAGATCCTGCCCTTCGCCGATCCCCGCACGCTGAAGCTCTACGGGCGCTTCGAGAGCGCCGTCTACGAAGCGCTGAAGTCCGCGTGAGCGACGGCGGGCGCCCCGCGCCGCTCGGCGGGGTGCCCGCCCGTCAGCGCCTCGGCGTCCGCCAGGCCCAGCCGGCGGACGGAGATCTCGACGCGGTCCTGCATCCGGGCGTCGTTGGCGTCGAGGTCGCGGGTGAAGCAGCAGTATTCCAGCTGGAGCCCGTTGGGGTCCTTGAAGTAGATCGACTTGGCCCAGTCGTGGTCGACGACGTCCGTGACCTCGATGCCCTTGGCCCGCAGCTCCCGGCGCTTCGCCTCGAGCCCCGCCTCCGAGCCCGCCTCGAAGGCGAAGTGGTAGAACACGCTCGGCACGCCGAGCCCGCGGGCGATGCCGGCCTCGTACTGCGACGGCACGCCGGGCACGCCGCGGGCCTCCATGAAGGCGATGAGCTGATCGCGCCCGGTGTCGAAGAAGAGTCGCGGGTCGCGTCGAGATCCAGCGTGGACAGGCCGACGTGGGAGAACCCTTTGCGCGACATGGTGAGCCCGCCTTTCTGACTCTGCCGTCGACCTCTGCCGTCGACCCTTACTATCGCGAGGACTTAGACTCTGTCAAGGAGGACGCCCATGGCGACGGTGAAGCTGATCGAGTACGGGCGGGCGAGCGCCGAGGTGCGCGCCGTCTACGACGACATCATGGCCACGCGCAAGACGGACTGGATCAACAACTTCTGGAAAGCGCTGGCCAGTCATCCGCCGACGCTGCGCCGCACCTGGGAGAGCGTGAAGGCGGTCATGGCGCCCGGCGCGCTGGATCCGCTCACGAAGGAGCTGCTGTACGTCGCCATCAGCGCGACCAACGGCTGCGACTACTGCATCGCCTCGCACACGGCCTCCGCGCGACGGCAGGGCATGACCGACGAGATGCTGGGCGAGCTGATGGCGGTCGTCGGGATGGCGAACGAGACGAACCGCCTGGCCAACGGCTACCAGGTCGAGATCGACGAGGCGTTTCGCACGGCCCCCTCGTAGGCGCTTCCCGGGCATGACCCCGAGCGACGGCGGCCCGGGCACGGCCGTGCGCGTCACGCCCAGCCGGCGGCGCGCCGACGAGTGGGCGGTCGTGCTGGCCGCCGCCGACATCCCGCACTGGCTGCGCCAGCGGCTCGACGGCTGGGCCGTGTTCGTGGAGCCCGTCGACGCCGACGCCGCCCTCGACGCGCTCGCGGCCTACGACCGCGAGAACGCCCCGGAGCGCGAGGTCGAGGTCGCCGCGTCGCGGCCGTTCACGATCGTGGGCCTCGTCGTCGCGCTGCTGCTCATCGGGTTCTTCGCGGTCACCGGCCCCCGCGCGGAGCGCAGCGCGTGGTTCGAGCGCGGCAGCGCGGACGCGGCGCGCATGGTGGCCGGCGAGTGGTGGCGGGCGGTCACCGCGCTCACGCTGCACGCCGACGGGTTCCACGTGCTCGGCAACGCGGCCGGCGTGGCGCTGCTGGTGACCGCCGTGTGCGACCAGGTCGGGCCCGGCGTGGGCCTCGCGCTGGTGCTGCTGGCCGGCGCCGGTGGCAACGCGCTCACCGCCGTCGCGCACGGCGGCGATCACGTCTCGGTGGGGGCCTCCACGGCGGTGTTCGGGACGATCGGCATCCTGGCGGCGCTGCGGATCGTCGCCCGGCGCCGCGCCGGGCCGGGCGCGACGAAGTCGTGGGTGGTCGTCGCGGCCAGCCTCGCGCTGCTCACGCTGCTCGGCACCGGGCCCGAGGCCGATCTGCTCGCGCATCTCTTCGGCCTGCTCGTCGGCTTCGGGCTCGGCCTCCTCGCGGCGCTCGCGCTGCGCTCGGACCCGCCGGCGTGGATCCAGTGGCTGCTGGTGGCGGCCGCCGGCGCGGCCGTGGCCGGAGCGTGGCGCGTCGCGCTCCGGGTCACGTCGCCTGGCGCAGCGTGATGCCCCCGTCCACGGCGATCCACTGCCCGGTGATGTTCCGCGCGGCGTCGTGCCGGTCAGCATCGTCGACGCCTACGCGTACATCGGCAGGCGGTCCATCAGCCGGAGCCAGCCGCGCGCGATCCGGTAGATGAACCACAGCCCGACGACGCCGAGCGGCGCCCAGGCGACGAGGAGGCCGACGCCGAGCGTGGCGACCACGAAGAGGGCGCACAGCGCCACCCACAGGAGCCCGAACCAGAACGTGCGGATCTGCCACCGGAAGTGGGACTCGAGCCACGTCCCGCGCACGTCGCTGCGCTTGGCGTAGTTCAGGATGACGGCGATCAGGGACGGCCAGCCGGTGAGGAAGGCGCCGACGACCGTGGCGACGCCGACGATCCCCGTGACGAGGCTGGCGGCGTGCAGGCCGTAGATGACGTGCGTCAACCGGACCAGCGACTCGCGCGGCTCGACGGTGACGGGCGCCGGGGCGATCACCGGGGTGGCGGCGCCTCAGGCCCGGGCTTTGCGAAACGCGCGCTCGAAGCCCGGCAGCGCGCGCACCACGGTCTCGCGCTCGACGGTGAGCGAGATGCGGATGTGGCCGGGCGCGCCGAAGCCGGAGCCGGGCACCGTGAGCACACCCTCGTCGGCCAGCAGGCGGACGAACGCCACGTCGTCGTCGATGGGCGTGCGCGGGAACACGTAGAACGCGCCGCGCGGCTTGACGCACTCGTAGCCGATACGGGTCAGGCCCTCGTACATCAGGTCGCGCTTCTCGCGATAGGGCGCGACGTCGATCACCTGGTCGCCCACCTCGGCCACCACCCACTGCCACAGCGCCGGCGCGTTCACGAAGCCGAGGACCCGGCTGGTGAACGTGCACGCCTCGAACAGCGCGGCCGCCTCCGGCATCCGCGGCGAGAAGGCCAGGTAGCCGATGCGCTCGCCGGGGATCGCCAGGGACTTCGACCACGACGTCGCCACGATCGAGCGGGTGACCAGGGGCGGCACCTCGGGCACCACGACGTCGTCGAAGACGAGCGCACGGTAGGGCTCGTCGCTGATGAGCACGATCGGGCGCGCGGACCGGGCCAACAGCGTCTCGATCTCGACGAACGTCGACGCCGGATAGATGACGCCGCTCGGGTTGTTCGGCGAGTTGACCAGGATGGCCCGCGTCCGCGGCGTGATGGCGGCGGCGATCTTCGCGACGTCGGGCGTGAGATCGTCCCGCGGCGGCACCACGACCAGCCGGCCGCCGTGGTTCTCCGCGTAGAAGACGTACTCGGCGAAGAACGGCGCCACCGTGATGACCTCGTCGCCGGGATCGAGCAGGGCCTTCAGCACCGTGTTGAGCGCGGCCCCGGCGCCGACGGTCATGAGGACGTGGTTGGCGGTGTAGGGCAGACCGGTCGCCGCGCGCAGCCGCCCGGCCACCGCCTCGCGGACGCGCGGGTGGCCGGCGTTGGGCATGTAGGCGTGCAGGTGAGGCGCGTCGCTCTCGAGCACGCGCCGGGCGGCGGCCAGGACCGCCGGCGGCGGCTCGATCTCCGGATTGCCGAGCGTGAAGTCGAAGACCTTGTCGGCGCCCCGCTCCTGCTTGAGCCGCGCGCCCTCCTCGAACATGCGCCGGATCCACGACGCCTTCGTCAGGTTCTCGGTCACGGCCCGTGAGACGATCACGGCCGGAGTATAGGCCAAAGGGTGGGCGGGGCCCACCCCGGGAAGGAGCTCACGATGTCGGGATCCACGGAGCCGGGAAGCGTTGTCGCTCAACTCGTCGAGACCATGAGGACCCTGGCCGGCGCGCATCCCGGCTTCCGCCCCGTCCACGCCAAGGGCATCGTGTGCGCGGGGGCGTTTCGCGCGTCGCCGCAGGCCCGCCGCGTGAGCCGGGCGCCGCACCTGCAGGGCGCGCTCGTGCCGGCCGTCATCCGCTTCGCCAATGCCAGCGGGAATCCGGAGGTGCACGATGGCCTCCCCGGCGTGCGGTCGCTGTCGGTGAAGTTTCAGCTGGCGGATGGCAAGAGCGCCGACGTCCTGGCCAACTCGATCGAAGGGTTCGTGGCACGAACGCCGGAGGACTTCCTGGAATTCCTGCGAGCGCAGCTGCCGGACCCGGTCACCGGCCGCCCCGTCCCCGATGCGGTTCCCCGCTTTCTGGGCAGCCATCCCATCGCGCGCGCCTTCGTCGAGCGCCTCATGAAGAAACCGGTGCCGGCCAGCTACGCCCAGGCGAGCTACCATGCGGAGCACGCGTTTCGGTTCACCGCCGCGGACGGCACCAGCCGATTCGGCCGCTATCACTTCGTGCCCGAGGCGGGGGAGGCCTTTCTCTCGCCCGAGGATGGCGGCAAGCGAAGCCCGAATTTCCTGCGGGACGAGCTCGACGGCCGACTGCGGCGCGGTCCCGCCGTCTTCCGTCTCCAGTTGCAGCTGGCTGAGGCGAGCGATCCCACCGACGACGCCAGCGCCCTGTGGCCCGCCGACCGGGCCCGGGTCGAGCTGGGGCGCCTGGAGGTGACCGGCATCTCGCCGACCGGCCCGGCGGACGAGCGCCGGCTGGTGTTCGATCCGACGAACCGGACGGACGGCATCGATCTCTCGACCGATCCGATTCTCCTGGCCCGATCGGCCGCCTACTCCATCTCGTACAATCACCGCAGCAAGGGCGAGTGAGCGACGCCGGTCGCGCAGGAGGCCGCATGAATTTCGGAGTGTGGGTTCCCAACTGCCGGCATCTCGCCACGCCGGAGATCATCCGGAGCACCGCCATCCGGGCGGAGCAGCTCGGCTACGACTCCGTGTGGGTCAGCGATCACGTCGTCGTGCCGCACGCCAACGTCGTCAACTTCGGCGAGACGATCTTCGACCCGCTGGTGACGCTCGGGGTCGTGGCCGGCGCCACCAGCCGCGTGCGGCTCGGCACCACGGTGCTCATCGTCCCCTACCGCAACGCGGTCGTCACCGCCAAGATGATCTCCTCGCTCGACGCCCTCAGCGGCGGGCGGGTCGTGTTCGGCATCGGCGCCGGGTGGGTCGCCGCCGAGAGCGCCGCGCTCGGTGTCCCCTTTGCCGAGCGCGGCGCCATGACCGACGAGTACCTGCGCGCGATGCACGAGCTGTGGACGAGTCGGGAGCCGCCCGCCGATCTGGGTCGGCGGTCACAGCCGGGCCGCGCTGCGCCGCGCCGCCGAGTTCGGCGCCGCCTGGCATCCGATCAATCGCCCGCCGGACGAGCTGCGCGCGGGGCGGGCCGAGCTGGCCCGACTGTGCCAGGCGCGGGGGCGCGCCGCCGCCCCGGCCCTCACGCTTCGCAACGACGCTCGCGTCCTGCGCGCCGGCGAGAAGGCGCCGGCCTCGGCCCACGCCGGACGCGTGCTCGCGGGCGAGCCGCCGGCGCTGCTCGAGCAGCTCGCCGAGCTGGCCGAGTGCGGGGTCGAGCACCTGGTGCTCGAGTTCCTGGCCGCCGACGGCCGCGATCTCGACGCGCAGATGACGACCTTCGCCGAGCGGGTGCGGCCGCGGCTGGCGTGACCGAGCCCGCTCCGCGAATGGCCGTGCACCGGCGCGGCCGCGGCCCCGACCTCGTCCTCTTTCACGGCGGCATGGGATCCTGGAAGCACTGGATCCGCAACGTCGAGCCGCTGGCGACCCGCTTCACCGTGCACGCGCTCGATCATCCCTCGTACGGCGCCTCGGCGGCGGTCCCGCGCGAGACGTCCGGCGCCGCCTATCTCGACCTCGTGCACGACGCGTTCGTCGCGCTGCTCCCCGGCCCGGCGCCGCTGCGGCTCGCCGGCTTCTCGTTCGGCGGGGCCATCGCCGCCAGCCTGGCCCGGCGGCTCGGCGCGCGCGTGACGCACCTGTGTCTCGTCTCGCCCGGCGGCTTCCCCGCGCGCCGCTTCGGCGAGCGGCCGACCCGCAGCTACCGGGAGGCCGGCGACGACGAGCCGCGCTTTCGCGAGATCTGTCGCCACAACCTGCTCGTCAACATGCTCAGCGAGCCCGCCAGCGTCGACGAGGAGACGGTCGACATCCAGGCCGAGGGCGTGCGTCGCACCCGCTTCAACAGCCGGAAGGTCAGCGCCGGCGGCACGCTGCTCGACGACCTCGCCCACCTCGAGTGCCGGATCCGGCTGCTGTGGGGCGAGCGCGACGATTCGCCGTTCCGGCCGGCGGATCTCCTGATCGGCGAGATCCGCGCGGCCGTCGGCACGCTCGACCTGCACCGCATTCCCAAGGCCGGCCACTGGTCGGCCTACGAGAACGCGCCGGAGGTCAATCGTCTGATGCTGGAGTTCTTCGGGTCATGAGACGGTGCCCGATCTTCTACGGCTGGTGGGTGGTGGCGGCGTTCGCCGTCACGACCTTCATCTCGACGGGCATCCGCCACGCCGTCGGGCCGTTCCTCAAGCCGATCGTGGCCGACCTCGGCCTCGATCGCGCGAGCTTCTCGCTGGTGATCGCGCTCAGTCTGCTGCTCTACGGGGTGTTCATGCCGGGCGTCGGCATGCTGCTCGACCGGTTCAGCGTGCGCGCCGTCAGCTCGGTCGGCACCGTGGTGCTGGTGATCTCGCTCGTGCTCACGGCGATGGTGCGCAGCTACTGGGAGTTCGCCGTCGTCTACGGCGTGCTGGTGCCGCTCGGGCTGGCCGGCACCGGGCCGGTGGTCGCCTCGGGCATCGTCGCGCGCTGGTTCAGCAAGCGCCGGGGCACCGCGCTGTCCGTGCTCGGCAGCGCGTCGATGACCGGCATGAGCCTGCTGGTGCCCGCCGTGACCTGGCTCATCATCACCACGGGCTGGCGGACCACCTACGTGGTGATGGCCGGCGGCATCCTCGTGCTCGTGCTGCCGCTCTGCCTGTGGGTGGTGAGGGACTCGCCGGAGTCGGTCGGGCTCAGCGCCGACGGCGTCGCCCCGACGCCCGGCGCCGGCGCCGCCCCGGTCGAGCGCGTCAGCGCCGGCGAGGCGCTGCAGACGCTGGCGTTCTGGCAGCTCGCCGGCTCGTTCTTCACGTGCGGCTTCTCGATGAGCCTGCTGTCCGCGCACGGCATCCCGATGCTCACCGATCACGGCTACTCGCCGATGTTCGCCTCGTGGGTGCTCGGGGTCCTCGGGGGATCGAGCATCGGATTCACGGTGATGCTCGGCGCGCTGTCCGACCGGTTCGGCCGGCGCCCCGTGCTGGCGTCGATCTATGCGGGCCGCATCCTCATCTTCGCCGGCTTCTTCCTCGTCCGCGACAACCCGGCCGCGATGCTGACGGTGGCCGTGCTCGGCGGCATGACGATGGCGGGCACCGGCTCGATGACCTCCGCGCTGACGGCCGACATCTACGGACGCTTCTCGGTCAGCTCGGTCTTCGGCCTGATCTTCCTCGTGCACCAGACGGGCTCCGCGCTGGGCTCCTGGCTCGCCGGCGCCCTGTTCGAGACGACCGGCGGCTACGGCGCCGCCTACGCGCTGGCGTGCCTGTTCCTCCTCGGCGCCTCCATCGTCGCCCTCAACATCGACCGGGACGCGCGACGGATCTGGCGCAGCGCGATCGCCTGAGCCGCGCGCGGCCTCACGCGGTGCGATTCTTGAAATAAGAGGACTTCACCGCGATCTTGTCGTCGTGGAACGTGAAGACGTCGCAGCCGTCGACCTCGACCTTCTTGCCGTCGGCCGTCGTCCCCCTGAAGATCCACTCCGACACGCCGCGGTGGCCGGCCACGAAGTGGCGGGCGGCGTCGAACCGCGCGTCGGGGAACGCCCTGAACACGCGGGCGAACGCCTCGCGCACCCGCTCGCGTCCCGTGTGGCGCGTGCCGCAGACGTCCGGCCCGGTCGCGCTCTCGAAGACGCAGTCCTCCGACATGAACGTCATGAGCGCATCGAGGTCGTGACGGTTCCAGCCGTCGCGGAAGAACGCCTCCAGCTCGTCGATCGTCACCATGGTGTCGCCTCCTCGCGCGAGGATCGTCGGCGACAGGCGTCGAGTCAATTCCCGATACATCCGTCCGCGCACGCCGAGCGGCCCCATGTATGGGGTCGGCGCCCGGGCGATCCCCATACATCCGCGGCGCGACGCGCGGCGCCGCGATCCATGGTGTCGAGCGCTCAGGCCTCCGGCCGGTACCGAGAGGTAGGTCGTGCGGTGCAGCTTCGTGCCGGGCGTCCTGCCACGCGAGGTGACCGATCGGCTATCCCTCCAGCGTTTTCTTCATCACCGTCATGCCCTGCTCGATGAGCCCGCGAATGTCGCCGGCGATCTCGTCGGGCAGCAGGTCGGCGATCCAGACGACCCGGCTGCGGCCGCCGCCCTCGGCGAACACCTGCAACGAGGCGTTGTGGTGGGTGAGCCGCGGGCTGCCGACGACGGCCCAGCACAGGCGGCGTGCCGCATCGTCGACGTCGACGATCCGCTCGCGCGCCACGAGGCCGTTGGCAAAGGTGACGACCCGGGCGTCGCCCTCGAGACGGGTATCGACGAGGAAGCCCGGCGCCAGGCGCTTGTGGGGCGCGCCCACGTCGCGGATGGCCGCCCAGACGTCCTCGACGGGGGCGGTGACCACGATCTCCTTGCGGATGGAAGCCATGGAGGTGTCCTCCTACGCTGCAGGACCCCGGCCCTGCCGGTTCGTGAAACGACGAGCTGGCGCCCGTGTCACTCCGCGCCGGCGAGCTGCAGCTCACGGGCGCGGTGACAGGCGACCAAACGACCGTGGCCGATCTCTTCCCAGGCCGGCGCCTGGGTCCGGCACACGTCGATCGCGTACGGGCAGCGGGGGTGGAAGTAACAGCCGCCGGGCGGCGAGGCGGGATTCGCCACCTCGCCCTGGAGCGCGAGCCGCCGCACGGGCGCGCGGGGATCGGGCTCGAGCACCGCGGCCAGCAGCGCCGCCGTGTAGGGGTGCCGGGGCGCCCGGAAGAGCTCCTCGGTCGGCGCCAGCTCCACGATGCGCCCGACGTACATCACGGCCACGCGGTCGCTGATGTGGCGCACGACGCTCAGGTCGTGCGCCACGAAGAGATAGGTCAGCCGGAACTCGGCCTGCAGGTCGAACAGCAGGTTCAGGATCTGCGCCTGCACCGAGACGTCCAGGGCCGAGACGGGCTCGTCGGCGACCACCAGGCGCGGGTGCAAGGCCAGGGCGCGCGCGATGCCGATGCGCTGGCGCTCGCCTCCGCTGAAGGCGTGGGGGAACCGCCGCATGTACTCCGGCCGCAGCCCCACGCGGCGCAACAGCTCGGCCACGCGCTCCTCGCGGTCCCGCCGGCGCCTCATGCCGTGGACCAGCAACGGCTCTCCGACGAGGTCGAGCAGCGTCATGCGGGGATTGAGCGACGTGAACGGGTCCTGGAAGATCATCTGCATCTCGCGACGCAGCGCCCGCAGCTCGGCCGGGCGCAGCCGGCCCAGCTCCACCACCGAACCGTCCGCGACGCGCATGAAGATCTCTCCCGCGGTCGGCTCGATGGCCCGCAGCACGCAGCGGGCGGTGGTGGTCTTCCCGCAGCCGCTCTCCCCGACCAGGCCCAGCGTCTCTCCCTCGTCGATGTGAAAGTCGACGCCGTCGACCGCGCGCACGTGCCCCACCGTCCGCTTGAGGAAGCCCTTGCGGATCGGAAAGAGCTTCCGCAGGCCGGTGACCCGGAGCAGCGGCGGCTGGGGCACGCTCACTCGTAAAGGAAGCAGCTCACGGTGTGATGGTCGCCGACGGGCTTCATCACCGGCGCCGCTCGGTCGCATCGCCCGGCGATGAACTCGGCGCAGCGCGGGTGGAAGGGGCAGCCCGGGGGCCGGTCGTACGGGTGCGGCACGGTGCCGGCGATGGGCGTCAGCCGCTGGCGTGTCCTCGAGCGCATGCGCGGGATGGAGCGGAGCAGCGCCCTCGTGTAGGGATGCCGCGGGTCGTGGAAGATCGCGTCGACCGGCGCCTGCTCGACCACGCGCCCCAGGTACATCACGGCGACGTCGGTGGCCATCGCGGCGATCACGCCGAGGTCGTGCGTGATGAGCATGATGGCCATGCCGTCTTCCCGCTGGAGCTGGCGCATCAGCTCGAGAATCTGCGCCTGCGTGGTGACGTCGAGCGCGGTCGTGGGCTCGTCGGCGATCAGCAGCGCCGGCCGGCAGGACAGCGCCATCGCGATCATGGCCCGCTGGCGAAGGCCGCCGCTGAGCTGGTGGGCCAGCTGGTCGACGCGCCGCTCCGGCGAGGACACGCCCACCCGGCGCAGGATCTCGATCGTCTTGTCGCGCGCCTGCCGCCGACTCATCGTCTGGTGGAGCAGGATCGCCTCGACGATCTGGTTGCCGACGCTGTGGACGGGACTGAACGAGGACATCGGCTCCTGGAAGATCAGCGCGATCTCCGCCCCGCGGATGGCCCGCATCTCGGGGCCGTTGGGCTCGAGCCGGGTCAGGTCGACCGTCCGGGCGGGACCGCCGTTGACCGACGGCCGGCGGAAGTGAATCTCGCCCTCGATGATCCGCCCGGGCCGGTCGACGATTCCCAGGATCGACCGGGCCGTGATGCTCTTGCCGCACCCGCTCTCCCCCACGATCCCCAGCGTCGCCCCCGGCGCCACATCGAAGCTGACCCCATCGACCGCCCTCACCGTCCCCTCGTCCTGCGCAAAGTACGTCTTCAAATTCCGGACCGAAAGAAGTGGCTCACGTGTCATATCTGTCGCTTCGAGCGCCGGCTCCGCCGGCGCAATCCTGTCCTGGGGGAGGCTCGGAGGGGGCCGTCGAGGCCCCCTTCGATGAGGATGGGGGGCGAAGCCCCCCTCCGAGGGTTACCGTCCATACGGATCGGCGGCGTCGCGCAGTCCATCGCCCAGGAAGTTGAAGGCCATGACGGCGAGGATCACGGGGATGGCCGGGATCATCAGCCAGGGCGAGATGGCCACCGTCTGGACGTTCTGGGCCTGCTGCAGCAGGACGCCCCAGCTGATCGCCGGCGGCCGCAGCCCGAGGCCCAGGAAGCTCAGCGCGGTCTCGCTGACGATCATCGCGGGCAGGGCCAGCGTGGTCGCCGCGATGATGTGGCTCATGAACGACGGCACCATGTGCACGAAGATGGTTCGCATCTCGGTGCACCCGACCAGCCGGGCGGAGACGACGAAGTCCTCCTCGCGCATGGCCAGGAAGCGTCCGCGGACGACCCGGGCCAGCTCCGTCCACCCCAGCAGCGAGATGATGATCGTGATGGCGAAGTAGACCTTCAGGATCGACCAGTCACGCGGCAGCGCGGCGGCCAGGCCCATCCACAGCGGAATCGTCGGGATCGAGCGCAGGATCTCGATCGTCCGCTGGATCACGGTGTCGAGCACGCCGCCGTAGAAGCCGGAGAGACCGCCCAGCACCACGCCGAGCACGAGGCTCGCCGTCACGCCCAGCAGCCCGATCGTGAGCGAGACGCGCGTGCCGTACATCAGCCGCGACCACAGGTCGCGGCCCTGCACGTCGGTGCCCAGCAGGAAGATCGTCCGGCTCGCGTCGACGCCGCCGTCGACCCCGATGAGGTGGCGCGTCGTGGGGATCAGGCCGAAGAGGCGATACTCGAAGCCCTCCGCGAAGAGGCGGATCGGGACCTTCCGGGTGGGGTCCGGGCGGTAGACGCGCTTGTACGTCTGCGGATCGCGCGCGCCCGTGACGCCGTGCACATAGGGGCCGAACCGCCAGCCGTCGAGCCAGTAGACGCGCTGGGGCGGCATCAACGAGCGCTGCGCCTCGGAGGCGTTGGGGTCGGCATAGGCGAGGAAGTCCGCGCCGAGGACGATCGTGTAGAAGGCGAGGACGACGACGCCGCCGGCCACGGCCACCCGGTGCTTGCAGAACCGCCACCACATGAGCTGCCACTGCGAGGCCACGAAGACGCGCTGCTCCTGGCCGGCGAGGACGAGGGTGGCCATCAGGTCTCCTCGAGGCGGATGCGCGGGTCGACCCAGACGAGCAGGATGTCGGAGATCAGTGTACCGATCACCGTCATCACCCCCAGCAGGAGCACGATCGTGCCGGCCAGGAACATGTCCTGCGCGATGAGCGCCTTGAGCAGCAGCGGCCCGACCGTCGGCAATCCGAGGACCAGCGACACGATGATGCTCCCCGACACGATGTACGGCAGCGTATAGCCGATCGTGCTCGCGAAGGGGTTGAGGGCCACGCGCACGGGATATTTCAGGATCACCCGCACCTCGGATTGCCCCTTGGAGCGCGCGGTGACGACGTACGGCTTGCGCAGTTCGTCGAGCAGGTTCGCGCGCATGATCCGGATCTGCTGGGCGGTGCCGGCCAGGCCCAGGATCAGGGCGGGGATCGGCAGGTGCGTGAGCAGATCCCAGACCCGGGCCGTGCTCCAGGGCGCGTCCTGGAGCTCCGGCGAGAACAGCCCACCGATGTGCGCGTTGAAGAGGACGAAGCCCAGGTAGAGGAGCACCAGGGCCAGCAGGAAGTTCGGCACCGCCAGGCCGATGAAGCCCACGAACGTCGCCAGGTAGTCGCCCACCGAGTACTGGCGGACGGCCGAGTAGATGCCGATCGGCAGCGCCAGCACCCACGTGAGGATCAACGCGGCTACCGAGACCACCACCGTGAGCCACAACCGCTCGCCGATCACCTCGGTGACCGGCCGCCGCCACTCCATCGACATGCCGAAGTTGCCCGTGGAGATCAGCGCCATCCACTTCGCGTACTGCACGTAGATCGGCCGGCCGAGGCCGTACTGGATCCGGAGGTTCTGCGCCTCCTCGTCGGTGACGACGCTGCCCATCGACGCCATCTGGGCGATGTAGGAGGTGACGTAGTCACCCGGCGGCAGCTGGATGATGGCGAAGGCGAGGACGGAGATCGCCCAGACGGTGAAGATCGCGAGGAGGGCGCGGCGGCCGATGTACGCCAGCATGACGGGGCCGGGTCACCGCCGGCGGGCGGCGGTGACCCGGGGGCCTCGCGGGGTTACTTCTTCCAGAAGAACGTCACCGGGCGGGAGATCGTCGGGGTCTTGCCGTCCGGGCTGTTGTACTGGCGCGACGGGATGTTGCCCATGTTCGTCTTGACCACGCGCACGCCCATCGAGGCCGGGCCCATGCCGATCACGCCGATGATGTAGACCTCTTCGGCCGCGATCTTCCAGACTTCCTTGCCCAGCTCGATCCGCTCCTTCTCCGGCACCCCGTACGCCTTCCTGAACTTCGCCATCAGCTCCTTCATGCGCGCAGGTGGCTCTTTCCCCTGCGCGCCCGCGGACTGGAACCATTTGGCATAGAGCGGCCCCGAGGTCGCGACGACGGCGATGGCGTCGAAGGGAAACACGTGCGTCGGGAACGTGAAGAGATGCTCGCTCCCGTCGTTGTTCCAGGCGGCGAGCTGCTGCTCGTTGGCGGCGGTGCGCTGCAGGGCAAGGCTTCGCTCCACCTCCTGCACCGTGAGATCGATGCCGATCTTCTTCCACTGCTCACGGATCATCTCCGCGATCTGCGTGAACTGTAAGAACTGCCCGCCCAGCGTCATGATCTCGATGCGCAGGCGGCCCTTGCCGTCGGTGCGCAGCCGGAAACCCTCGGTGTCCTTCTTGGCCAGGCCGATCTTGTCGAGCATCTCGTTGGCCTTCTTGACGTCGAGCGTGGCCCAGAGCTTCCGGTACTGCGGCCCCGGGTTGTACTTGTTGCCATCGGCCGGCACCACCGAGCTCGGCGTGCCCGTCCCCAGCCAGAAGGTCTCGTTGATCTGGTCGCGGTCGATCCCCAGCGACAGCGCGCGCCGGAAGTCGGTCGCGTTCATCCACTTCGCGATCTCCGGGTCGGCCTCGTAGCTCAGGTTGAACTTGATGATCATGTCGCCGCCGTAGTCGCCCGGATCGAGGTGCAGCTTGTAGCCGCCCCTCTGCTGGTTCTCCAGGAAGACGGGCACCTTGGCGAGATCGAGGTGGCGGGCCTGGAAGTCGTACTCGCCCGCGATGGCGCGCAGGTTGATGACCTCCAGGTTCTCGGCCAGCGTCAACACGACTTTGTCGATGTAGGGGAGCTGGTTGCCCGCGGTGTCCACGTAGACGCTGTAGGGATTCCGCTCCAGCGTCCACGTGGGCGTGTTGATCGGCGTCACGGTCTTCCACGGCGAGACGACCGGCAGCTCCGGATTGAGCGACCAGTCGCTCCGGTTGAAGAACATCCGGACCCAGCTGTCGAACTTCACGTCCCTGGCTTTTTTCTCGACTTCCGCCTGGCCGGCGTACTTCGGGTGGAACTGCTTCAGGTAATGGGCCGGCGCGTAGCCGCCGAGCCCGAACGCGCCGCGCCACGCCTGGCCACCGAGGTCCGTGGAGCCCGCCAGCACGTCGGGGAACATGTAGTACGGCTCGGGGAACTTGAACTTGACCGTGTAGGTGTCGACCTTCTCGACGACACCCTGCTTGCCGTTGATCGCCATCGCGGCCGAGGGCGTGGGCACCAGGTCCTTGTTGCGGTAGATGTCCTCGAACCAGAAGACGAAGTCATCCGCGGTGAACGGCTGGCCGTCGCTCCACTTCATGCCCCGGCGCAGGTGCAGGACCACCGTGCGGCCGCCGTCCTGCAGCTCGTAGCCCTTGGCGATGTTGGGCGTGACCTTGTCACCCGTGTAATCCCAGAACAGCAGGTGGTCCGGACCCGAGCAGCAGCGATACCCGTTCCAGAAATCGGCCGGCCCCGTGAAGCCGCCGCGCCAGCTGCCGCCGTACTTGCCGATCTCGTGCAGCGGCTTGATGACCAGCGGATCCTGCCCGACGCGCTCGGCGACCGGCGGCAGCTTGCCGGCCTTGACGAGCTCCGCCAGCTGGGGCGCCTCCTTGAACGTCT
The DNA here is from genome assembly GCA_005887895.1 of Candidatus Rokuibacteriota bacterium. Classification (GTDB taxonomy): domain Bacteria; phylum Methylomirabilota; class Methylomirabilia; order Rokubacteriales; family CSP1-6; genus AR5. The sequence continues at coordinate 1,957 of VBPC01000066.1, read as the reverse complement.
TGGGGAGCTTGGCGGGGTCGGTCACGACCTCGGGGCCCTCCAGCTTCCCGATCAGGGAGCCCTTGCCTTGCGCCAGCGCCCCGGCGGCGATGACGACCATGAGCGCTCCGAGCACGAGCGCGACCGTGAGTCGGGACCGGAGCGTGCGTGTCCGCGGCCTGCGCCTCAGCTCGCTCATGACGCCTCCCTCGTTTCGGGCCGGGTCGTGACCCGGGATCGACGCCCCAACGTCGGGGGGCCCGATTATCAGCGCATGGCTGTCAGAGGCGCAAGGCCCAGCTGCTGCCGTGACGGAGGAGAAGGCGTAGCATCCCGGCCATGGATCACACGGACGTCGTCAAGCGACAGGTGGCGGCCCACTGGGATCGGCGGGCCCCGCACTTCGACGAGGACTTCGGCCACAGCATCCGCACCCCCGCCGAGCGTGCCGCCTGGGACCGTATCCTCGACCTCGTCCTCGCCGGCCGACCGGCGCTCGACGCGCTCGACGCCGGCTGCGGCACCGGCTTCCTGGCCTTCGAGCTCGCGGCCCGCGGTCATCGCGTCGTCGGCGTGGATTTCGCGCCGGCGATGCTCGCCGAGGCGCGGCGCAAGGCAGCGGAGCGGAGCGTGTCGGTCCGGTTCGAGGAGGCCGATGCCGAGCGGCTCCCGTTCGAGCCTGGTAGCTTCGACCTCGTCATCAGCCGTCACCTGCTCTGGACGCTGCAGCATCCCGAGGCGGCGATCGACGACTGGATTCGGGTCCTCCGGCCAGGAGGGCGCCTCGTTGTCGTGGACGGCCAGTTCGACGCCGGCGCCGCGCCGCCGTCCCCCGAGAATGCCCGCGGCAGCCGAGAGTATGCGGCTGTCGGCAACGAGCTCCCCTTCCTCGAGGGGCGGTCGCGACAGCAGATCGAGACGCTGCTGGCCGCGCACGGTCTCGTGAGCGTGGGCAGCGATCCCCTGGTCGATCTCGTGGCGGCCCAGGAGCGGCGCACGATCGAGGAGGGCCGCGAGCCTCGTCCACGCCGGCGCTACGTCGTGTGGGCTGACGTCGCACGCCAGCCCTCCCAGGAGGCTTAGAGGAGCGCCACGGCTTCGCCGGGGCGCTCCGAAGATTGGGGGGCCATATCGGGGCCCCCCATGCCACCGATGCCGAGGTCTCTCACGAAGTAGCGGACGTCGCCGTCGTTGGCCTGCAGCTCCTGCTGGCGATTGCGGAAGGCGACGACGGCGTCTTCCAGCACGTCGAGCAGAATGGCGGGCGGCACGAGCGCCCGGTCGGGTCCGAGCGCGAAGACGGCGTCGCCCTCCACCTCCTGGATCTCCAGCGGTGGCGAGAGCTGCCCCATGACCTCGCCCAGCAGCTCCGCGATGATCGGCGGCCCGTGCTCGAGCTCGGTGGCGGCGACGAATGCCGTGAAGCCCGAGATGTCCGCCAGCACCAGGACTCCGTCTTCGGCAGGGTTCCCGAGACCTTTCAGGCGCGAAACGCGTTCATGGCGGTCACGAGGGCCGGCGTGCCCCCGAAGAGGTAGACGACCTCGACGGCCTCCTGGATCTCGGCTTCCGACGCGCCGGCGGCGCGGGCCCGGTTGGCAATGGTCGCCACCCCGTCCGGATGCGTCTGCAGCGCGTCCACGATCATCGTCATCAGGTGCTTGTACTTGGCGGGGATGGCCCCCTCGCGCAGGATGCGCTCGCGCTGGGCCATGTAGGAGTCGACGAACTCCGGATCACGCTGGTGCAGCGCCTGGATCCAGGGCGGCAACGTCGTCTGGGGCATGGGGATCTCCTCTCCGGGATGAAGTGGCGGCGCCGACGATACACCCGCGCGGGACGCCTTGACCACGTGGGACGCCGCGGTTAACGTCTGGCCGAATCGCCGAGCGGAAGGAGAGCGTCATGGGCAGACTGGCAGGCAAGGTCGCGCTGATCAGCGGAGGTGCGCGCGGGCAAGGAGCCACCGAGGCGCGGT
>VBPC01000312.1 GCA_005887895.1 Candidatus Rokuibacteriota bacterium | reverse complement strand
CCGAGTCACGGCAGGTCGTCGCCCTCGTCGTGCAGCAGGGCATCGTGGACCGCCGGGAGATCGTGGCGCCGCTCAACGTCGTGGCGAAGCTCGAGAACGACGAGGTGCGCCTCACCCTCGCGGCCTCCGAGCTCGCCGGCCGGGATCTCTTCGACGCGCCCGACCTCAGGCCCATGCCCGACCACTGGCCGATGCCGGCCGGCTTCGATCAGCGGAGCTTCTTCCTCGTCCCCGACGCGTGGACGGCCGCCGTGTTGCCGTTCGAGCTCACGTCGCCCGCGGCCTCCGGCACGCCGGCCTGGATTCCGGATCCCGATGCGCCCGAGCGCCGTCGCGAGCCGGCCATCGCGCCCTCGACGGCCGTGTACGACAACGCGGGCCAGCGCATGGGCGAGGTGGAGGCGGTCGACCTGGATCCGGCATCGCGCCGGGTCACGCGCATCGTGGTTCGCCGCGGCCGCCTGTTCCGCACCGAGACGACGGTACCCGCCGGCGTGATCGCCTCCGTGACCGACGCTCGCATCACGCTGCGCACCCCCGCCGACGAGCTGAAGAAGCTGGAGCGCGGTGTCAGGGGCGAGCTGGGCAGGGCGCCGGCGGCCTGAGGTCGGCGGTCAACGGACCTCGACCAGCTCCAGCGCCTCGCGGCTCGGGCCCTCGATCATCACCGCGCGGGTGTCGCCGAGCGCGTAGGGCTCGTCGAGGAACGTGACGCCCTCGCCTCGCAGCTTGGCGATCCAGCCATCGAGATCGCCGACGCTGAGCGCGATGTGATCGTAGAGGTGCCCGCGCGTGCCCGCGAGCGGTCGATCGCCCTGACGCATGTACCAGGGCAACGCGACGTCGCCGAACACGACTGCCGCCGACGGCGACCGGAACATCCCCTGCCGCTCGAGCGCGGGCCAGCTTCGCTCGGGCCCGCGCTCGACCTTGCAGGTCGCCTCCGTCAGCGGCGTGCGGCTGGTGCGCCCGGCGAACACCGGCGCGTTCAGGTGCTTCTGGTACCAGAGCTGCGCGCAGAAGGCATCGTCCTGGAACAGGTGCACGTGGTTGAAGCGCTCGGCGGGATGGTTGCCGGCGTCTGGCGATCTGCGCGTTCGTCAAGCCCGGTGTGCCGGCCGTGCCCGGCCAGGTGTCACTGCTGATGAAGACCGAGCCGCCTTCGTCCGTCGTGTAGAGCGGCAGAAGCCTGACGTCCGGCCGGCGCCGGTAGGACTCGAGGCTCGCGCGCGTGTCGGTGACGTGCAGCCGAAGTGCCAGATCGCGGTCGGCGGTGACGTCGCCGGCGCAGCGGCGACCCGGGTGAACAGGATCAGGACGCCGTTCGGGCAGGCGAGCGCCGGCAGGCCGCCCCAGCTCGCCTTCTTCGAGGTCGGGAACTGCCGGACGTAGAACGCGATCGCCGCGTCGGGATCGACGGAGTTCAGATGCAGATGATGGAACCCGGGGGCCGAAAGCATGGCGCACCTCCGACGTCAATCGATCCTGACGTCGTCCGGGAGGTACTGCAATAGTGCATGAACTCCACCGGCTGTCGCCGGAGCGGCCGTCGTGTTCGTCGTCCACCACCCGGCCAATCCCGGTGGTTCCGAAAAGGCTTCGTAGACCTTCTCAGGCTCGAGAGCACTTTGGGCCAGCCCATCATGGTGGCCTGGCGCATCATCACGTAGACAAACTGAGGCTTGTCCACCCTAGTCTCCCTCCGCTCTTTTCTTGAGCTCACGCAATGCGTCCAGGTGCTGCCGCTCGTACCTCACGATCCAGCGCTCGTAGATCTCGTGAATCGGCACCGGGTTGAGGTAATGCAGCTTCTCGCGTCCCCGGCGGACCGTCGCCACCAGGTTGGCGCGCTCGAGACGCCTCAGATGCTGCGTGACCGCTTGCCGGGTCATGTCGAGGTGCGTACATAGCTCTCCCAACGTCTGGCCGTTTTGCGCCCGGAGGGTGTCGAGCAGACGCCGTCGGGCCGGACTGGCGAGTGCCTTGAACGCCCTATCGGTTGCACGTCAAGCTCTGCCGCGCATCATCGACGCAACGCCCCGAAGTCACGGCGCGCGGGGGAGGCTGATTCAGAAGGCGCCGGTCAGCGCGTCCTGCGCCGCGTCGCGCGCGCCGAGGGGCGCCAGGCCCCAGCGGGTCTCGATCAGCTTGAGGATGGCCGTCGTGTCGTAGCGGGTGTGGTCGACGTGGCCGCGCTTCACGAGCGGGGAGACGATCACCGTCGGCACCCGTGTGCCCGGCCCCCAGCGGTCGACCACCGGCGGCGCCACGTGGTCCCAGCGCCCGCCGTTCTCGTCGTAGGTGACGACGATCAGCGTGCGCGGCCAGATCGCGCTGGCGCGCACGGCCTCCACCAGCTCCAGCACGTGCTGCTGGCCGGCGAGGGGCTCGCTCGTGTTCGGGTGCTCGTTCTCGGTGCCGAGCGGCTTGACGAACGCGACCGCCGGCAGCCGGCCGGCGGCGACGTCGCGCAGGAAGTCGGTCTCGTCCCGCAGGTGCTTCGCCTTGGCGGCGGTACCGTCCGCCCACTTCGCGAAGTAGGCGAACGGCTGGTGGTGATAGGCGAACCGGGCGTGCGGCCGGCCGGCGACCGCATCGTTCCAGCCGCCCGCGTACCACGCCCACGCGATGCCCTTGTCGTCGAGGCGATCGCCGATCGTCGGCAGCGTCAGGCTCGGCACGAGGTGGCGTGGATCCGTGATGCGCGCCGGGTGCGGCGTGTTGATCGTGTAGGCGGTGTTGACGACGTAGCCGTCGGGACTGACCTCCCCGTCCTCGACGAGCAGCCCCTGCTCGTCGAGCCGGGCGCGCAGATCGGCCGGCGCCTCCGGCCAGCGCGGCGTGCACGCGCACACCAGCCACATGTGGTTCAGGAGCGAGCCTCCGAACGCCGCGTGGAAGAAGTTGTCGGCGAGCACGAACTCCTGGGCGAGCCGGCCGAGTGGCATGCTGGTCGCGTCGTAGTAGCTCATGACGAGCCCGCCCACGTTGGTCCACGCGACGAACCGGTCCATGCGCCCGTCGTTGATCTGGTGCTGCTGCTGAAAGAAGCGATGGATGGGATTGCCGGTTCGGGAGGTCGGCGGCACGTACGGCGCGAGGTCGAACGGCGCGACCGGCAGGTTGGCCGGGATGCGCGCATCCGGCACCGGCGGCTGCGGCCGCGTGTCGATCGCGGGGGGCAGGGTCGCGTAGGGCCGGCCCTGCTTGTCGGTCTGGGCGAGCGACGTCGGGCTGGCGCCGGCGAGGCCGTTGGCGCCGGGGAACTTGCCGAGGAGCGCGTCGAAGCTCCAGTTCTCCTGGTAGATGACGATGACGTGCTCGATGGAGGCGAGCGACGACGGCGGGCGCCGCGTCGTCCCACACGCGGCGATCGTGAGGATCACCGCGCTCACGGCGACGAGACGGCGGCGGATCACCGGCGTCCCGTCAGCGTACCTTGACCAGCTTCTGTAGACTCCGCAGCCCGGGCGGGACGGGACCGCGCCGACCCCAGTTGGTGAACGAGACCTCGCCCACGTAGATGTCGCCCCGCGAGTCGACGGCGAGGCCGTGCGGGGAGATGAACTGGCCCGGCTCCAGGCCGGCCGGACGCTCGCCCAGCCGCGCCAGTCGCTCGCCCTCGCGGCTGTAGATGCTGACGCGGGGCCCGATGTTCGGCATGTCGATGTTGACGCCGAGGCCGCCGCCGATCTCGCCGACGTAGAATCGCCCGGCGGCGCGCTCGAGGAAGAGGCCCGACGGCCGATGCATGTTGGTCCACTGCGTCTCGTACTTGCCGTGGCCGTCGAAGACCTGGATGCGATGGTTCTCGCGGTCGGCGACGTACACCCAGCCCTCGGCGTCGCAGCAGATGTTGTGCGGGATGTTGAACTGGCCCGGATCGGTGCCGGGCTCGCCCCACGAGCGGAGCAGCCGGCCGGCCGGCGAGTAGTGGTGCACGCGCGCGTTGCCGTAGCCGTCGGAGACGTAGAGATCGCCCTGCGGCGAGAGCGCCGTGTGCGTGCAGCGGTGAAACGGCTCGCCGCTCATGTACGGCTTCGGCGCGCCGGGGACGCCGAGCGTCCGCAGCACCTTGCCGTCGAGCGTGCAGTGGCGGACGGTGTGGTCGCCGTCGTCGGTCAGCCACAGGGTGTCGTCCGGCGCCATGTGCACGCCGTGCGCGCGGCGAAACACCCCCTCGCCCCACGACCGCAGGAAGTTGCCGTCGCGGTCGAAGACGACCATCGGGTGCTGGCCGCGATTGAACGCGTAGACCCGGTCCTGCGCGTCGACTCCCACCGCGGCCACGTCGGCGTTGAACTCGCGCCCCGGCGGCAGCTTCGCCCAGCCGTCGACGACCGCGTACCGATAGGCGCCCGTGCCCAGGATGCCCGGCATCGTCATCCCCGCCCCCGCGTCCGGCCCTCGAAGATCTCGCGCGGGTTGCGCACGAGCATCTGCTCGAGCTGGTCGTCGCTGACGCCCGCCTTGCGGAGCGCGGGGAGGATGTCGTCGGAGATGTGGGTGTAGTGCCAGAGCGGGCGCGTTCGACGCTTGGCGTCCTCGGAGAGC
>VBPC01000065.1 GCA_005887895.1 Candidatus Rokuibacteriota bacterium | reverse complement strand
GGCGCCCGATGTCCTCCGGCAGCGTCTCGTGGAGGGCGTGGAGGCGATCGCCCGCCGCGCGGAGACCATCGGCGTCGCCCTCGGCTTCGAGCCCGAGCCGGGCATGCTCGTGGAGAGCGTCGGGGATTTCCTCGACCTGCGCGCCGCGGTCGCCTCACCGGCGCTGGGGCTGACGCTCGATCTGGGTCATTGCCTGCTGACCGAGATCGACGCGCCCGAGAAGGTCGTCCACCGCGTGGCCCCGATGCTCGTCAACGTCCACGCCGAGGACATGCGTCGACCGACCCACGAGCATCTGGCCTTCGGGCTCGGCGAGATGAGCTTTGGCCCGATCCTCGCCGCCCTGCGCGACGTCGAGTACGGCGGTCTGGTCGGCGTCGAGCTGAGCCGCGACGGTCATCGGGCCCCCGAGGTGGCGAAGGCCGCCCTCGCCTATCTCAGGGCGGCCGAGCGGGAGGCCGCGTGACCGTCGCGAGCACCCAGACCCTGTTCGATCACACCCTCAAAAAGGCGATCGACACGCCGGGCACCACCGGCGCCGCCGTCTACCTGAAGGACCCGGAGCGGGCCGTCCTGCTCCTCGCCGCCGCCCTGGGCCAGCGCGCCGCCAGTGGGGCACCGTGGCCGGGCGAGATCGCGTGGGCCGACGGTGGAGCCGCGGCCGAGCCGCTGACCGACGTCGAGACCGATCAGACCACGCTGACCGTGCCGCTGCTCCTCGGCGAGGACGAAATCGGGGCGGTGGTCGTCTCGGCCAGGGCGCGCGTCTCGAGCGGCGTCGACACGGACGACCTGTCGATGCAGTGTCGCGCGCTCGCCCGCGCGCTGGCGCCGGCGCCGCTGGCCGCCCTGCGTGGCGAGCTCGCGCGGCGGATTCCGCCTCCCGCGCGCGAGTGGCTGGAGGCGGGCATCGCCGCGGCCGGGCGCGGCGAGCGCGACGCGATCCTGACGGCATTTCCAGCCATGGGGCGCCGGGTCGGACGCGAGCCGCTCGGCTCGCGGTCGGCGCTCGTCCCGCGCGACGCGGACATCGAGGTGCCGCTGCGGGCGTGGCGCCTCGACGACGCCGGTCGTGTCGCGCTGCTCTGCGCGTTCGCCGGGGACGCCGAGGCGCTGGCCCGCGAGATCTACTTCGCCGGCGATCTCCGCGAGCGATGCGGCGCGCTGCGCGGCCTCGCCGTGCTCGGTCGCACGCCGGGCGCGATCGACGCCGTGCGCGACGCGGTCCGGTCGAGCGCGGTGGAGCTGTTCGAGGCGGCGCTCGCCGACAACCCCTACGCGTGCCGCTTCCTGCCGGACGATGAGTTCCGTCACGCCGTGCTGAAAGCCGCGTTCGTCGGCGTCTCGATTGCGCGCCTGCCCGGCGTCGAGGCGCGGGCCGACGGAGAGCTGTCGCGCATGCTGCTCTCGTACGTCACCGAGCGGGAAGTCGCGGGGCGATCGGTACCGCCAGACATCTGGCCGGTCGCCGCGCTCCACCCCACCCCCGGCCTGGCCGGGAAGCTCTGCGGATACCTGGAACATCCGGCGGAAGCTCACCGGGCGGCGGCCGCGCAGGGGCTCGGCCGCATCGGCGATCGGCGCACGCACCCGTTCCTGAACGACCGGCTCGCCCGCGAGAACGACCGCACGGTCCGGCGCCTCCTCGAGCGCGCCCTGGCCTGAGCCTACACAGGAGGCCCTCATGAGGATCTTCGAGCCTCACGCCCACATGCTCTCCCGAGTCACCGACGACTACGAGCAAATGGCGCTGGCCGGCATCGTCGGGGTGCTGGAGCCCGCGTTCTGGCTGGGCCAGCCGCGTACCTCGGTCGGCTCCTTCGTGGACTACTTCGACGCCATCATCGGCTGGGAGCGCTTCCGGGCCGAGCAGTTCGGAATCCGCCACTACTGCACGCTGTCGCTCAATCCCAAGGAAGCCAACGACGATCGCCTGAACGAGGGCGTCCTGGCCCTGCTGCCGCGCTACCTCGAGAAGGACGGCGTGCTCGGCGTGGGTGAGATCGGCTTCGACGACATCACGCCACGGGAGGAGCGCTTCCTGGCCGCCCAGCTCGAACTGGCGCGCGCCCACGATCTGCCGGCACTGGTCCACACGCCGCATCGCGACAAGGTGCGCGGCGTCGAGCGGACGCTGGCCATCATGCGCGAGGTGAACTTCCCTCCCGAGCGCGTGCTGATCGATCACAACACCGAGCAGACGGTGCCGCTGGTGATCGACACCGGCTGCACCATGGGGTTCTCGATCTATCCGGATACCAAGATGGACGAGCCGCGGATGGTGGAAATCTTGAAGACGTGGGGCACCGACCGCATGGTCATCAACAGCGCGGCCGACTGGGGCAAGAGCGATCCCCTGAAGATCCCCAAGACCGTGAACCTCATGCGGCAGAAGGGCATGGCCGAGCACGAGATCGAGAAGGTGGTCTGGCACAACCCGGTCTCGTTCTTCGCCAAGAGCGGACGGCTGGACCTCCGCGAGCTGGACACGCCGGTGTCGCCGGGCCAGCTCTTCGAGGGCAATTCGATCCTGCGCGGACCGCGCGCCTGATGCGTCTGGCCGGCGGGGCGCACCTCGGGTACTGCACCAACGCCCACGCGGCCGAGACGGGGGCCGAGGTCGTGGACACCCTGCGCCGCGTGGCCGCCGGCGTGCGCGAGCGTCTGGACGTCCCCGCGCTGGGCCTCGGCCTCTACCTGAGCCATCGGGCGGTGTCCGAGACCGACGCCGGCAAGCTGCGCGACGAGCTGGCCCGGCTCGGACTCTACGCGTTCACCTTCAACGGCTTCCCTTACGGCGGATTCCACGCCGAGCGCGTGAAGCAGGCGGTGTACCTGCCCGACTGGACGGACCCGCGGCGCGCCGAGCATACGCTGAAGCTGGCGGCGATCCTCGAGGTGATGGCGCCGCCCGAGGTGACCGAGCCGACCATCTCCAGCCTGCCGCTGGGCTGGCGGATCGGCTGGACGGACGAGCACATGGACGCCTCGGCGCGCGCGCTCATCGGGGTGGCGCGCGAGCTGCGAGCGCGTGCCGAGCGTGGCGGCCGGCGCATTCGCATCTGCCTGGAGGCCGAGCCGGGCTGCGCGCTGGAGCTCACACCCCACGTCGTCAGGTTCTTCGAGGGGCCCCTGGCCCGGGCGGCCGGGGCCGAGCGCGAGCTGATCGACGCGCACCTGGGGGCGTGCTACGACCTGTGCCACCAGGCGGTCGCGTTCGAGGATCCCGCCGACGTCATCGCGGCCATGGCCCGCGCCGGGATCCGGATCGGCAAGGTGCAGGTCTCGAGCGCGCTGGAGCTGCGCAACCCCGCGGACGAAGCCGCCCGGGGGCGTCTGGCCGCGTTCGACGAGCCGCGGTATCTCCACCAGGCGCGCGCTCGCGACGGTGGCTACGTCGACGATCTGCCCGAGGCCTTCGACCGCCTGCCGCGTGACCGGCCGTGGCGTGTCCACTTCCACAGCCCGATCGACCGCGACTTCGAGGGCCCGCTCGGCACGACGCGGAGCGAGCTGTCGAGGGCACTCACGCTGCTCAAGAACGGCGGCGTGACGACCCAGTACGAGTGCGAGACCTACACCTGGTCGGTGCTCCCCGAGGCGGATCGCCCCACCGACGACGCCGCGCTCGCCCGCGGGATCGCGCGGGAGGTGGCCTCGGCGCGGGACACGCTGGGCTGACGCCGCTCGTCGTTCTCGACGTCGTCGGCCTCACGCCCGCCCAGGTGGGCGCCGACACTCCGGCCCTCGCCGCCCTGGCACGTGGGGGCTTCATCATGCCGCTCGGCGGCGTGCTGCCGGCCGTCACCTGCACGGCCCAGTCCACGATGGTGACCGGTACCCTGCCGCGGCAGCACGGCATCGTGGGCAACGGCTGGTACTTCCGGGATCTCTCGGAGATCTGGCTCTGGCGACAGTCCAACCGTCTCGTCGCCGGCGAGAAAGTGTGGGAGGCGGCGCGCCGCCGTCTCCCCGGCTTCACCTGCGCCAAGCTGTTCTGGTGGTACAACATGTACTCGAGCGCGGACTGGTCCATCACTCCGCGCCCCACGTATCCCGCCGACGGCCGCAAGATTCCCGGCATCTACACGCAGCCCCACGACCTGAAGTACGAGCTCGAGCGTGCGCTGGGTCCATTCCCGCTCTTCCAGTTCTGGGGTCCCGGCGCCGGCCTCACCTCGTCGCGCTGGATCGCCGACGCCGCGCGGCTCGTCCTCGGCCGGTACCGCCCGACGCTGACGCTCGTGTACCTGCCTCACCTCGACTACGACCACCAGCGCTACGGACCCGACGATCCGCGCAGCCGCGCCGCCCTCCGCGCCATCGATGGTCTCGTTGCCGACCTGGTCGGGGACGCCCGCCAGGTCGGCGCGGACGTGCTCGTGGTGTCGGAGTACGGTATCCGTCCCGTCCGACGGGCCGTGGACATCAATCGCGCGCTGCGGCGCGCGGGGTTGCTGGCCGTGCAGGAGACCGTCGCCGGCGAGCTGCTCGACGCCGGGATCTCGCGCGCGTTCGCCGTCGCCGATCACCAGGTGGCACACGTGTACGTCCGGAATCCGGCCGACGTCGGCGTGGCGCGCGCCGAGATCGAGCGGCTCGACGGCGTGGCCGCCGTGCTCGACGACAAGGGCAAGGAGGCGGCCGGCCTCGATCACCCGCGCGCGGGCGAGCTGGTCGCGGTGGCGGCGCCCGACGCGTGGTTCACGTACTACTACTGGCTGGACGATGCGAAGGCGCCCGATTTCGCGCCCACCGTCGAGATCCATCGCAAGCCCGGCTACGATCCCGCGGAGCTGTTCCTGGCCACACCTGGCCCGCGAACCAAGCTCCGCGTCGCCGGGCGCCTCGCGCAGAAGATGCTGGGCTTCCGGTACGTGATGGACGTGATCCCGCTGCACGGGAATTTCGTGCGCGGATCCCACGGCCGGCTGGCCGACGATCCCGCTCACGGCCCGGTGCTGATCGGCTCGAATGCCGCGCTCCGGCCCGGCGATCCCGTCGCCATGACGGACGTCTTCTCCCTGATCCTGGCCCACCTCGAGCGATGATCGGTCGATGACGTCCCGCACGGTTGGGCTCGTCGGCATCACGCTCGTGAGCGCCTTCGCCGGGATCTCGGGCGTGGTGATCGACTTCACGGCCAGCCACGTCTACAACCCAGCCTGGCCGCCCCACGCGCAGTTCCACGGGTATCTCTCGATCGCTCGGACCCTGCTCATCATGATCGCCGCCATCCTGCTGGCCTGGGGCCCGGTGCGCCGCGGTGACCGCGCGGCCTGGACCGTGTTGGCCGTGCTACTGCTCGGCTGGATTGCCATCTGGCTGCTGGCGCCGATCGTCGTGCCTGGCACCGGAGACCGCGCCACGTACGTGTTTGCCGCGGTACTAGCCCCGCTCTACCTCGTCGGCATCTGGCTGGTGCGCCCGCCTGTCCCTCGCCAAAACTCCGTCGGGGGGAAACGCGGTTGATCTATCGCTCCTGATCCAGCCGGCCGTCGAGCTCAGGCCTGTTCGATCAGAGGCCAGCCCACCTCGCCAACCTCGAGGCGGAGCAGCTTCGCCTCTTGAACGGCGCCTTCGTAGGGCGCGACCAGACCGCCGTCCGTCGTGACGTAAAGCGCGTTCTCATCGCCCGGCGCGCGCCCGAACGCGCACGCGTGGTGCCGACGGCGCCCTGCTCAGGCCCCGCCACTGTCGTGCGGTTTCCCGCCGCGTCGAGGCGGAACACCGTCTGTTCCGGATGGGTCGCGATGTAGAGTGAACTGGAAGCGCCGAAGGCGAAGAGCGCCGCGCGGATTGACCCCGACACCCACGCCTCGAGAGCACTCGTGACCGGCGCGACATCCGGTATCGGCCGTGCGGTCGCCATGAAACTCGCCACCGATGGTTTCGAGGTGATCGTGCACGGACGTGACGCCGACCGCGGCGCCCAGACCGTCGAGGAGATCGAGCTCGCCGGCGGCAAGGCACGCTTCCTCCCGGCCGACCTCAGCGACCTTGGCGAGGTCCGGCGGCTCGCTGAGCAGACATTGATGTCTTGGTCAACAACGCCGGGCACTCGGCGTGGGGGCCAACCGCCGACCTCGACGTCGCCACTTTCGATAGCATGTTTGCGGACAACGTTCGCGCACCCTTCTACCTCGTCGCGGCCTTCGCTCCCGGGATGGCGGCCAGGGGCAAGGGCAGCATCATAAACATCAGCAGCATGGCGGGCCGGCTCGGCTTGCTCAACGGAGCGGCCTACGGGGCGACCAAAGCCGCGTTGGATTCGCTCACCAGGCGTGGACCGCAGAGTTCAGCCCGCGCGGCGTCAGGGTGAACGCCGTCGCCCCAGGCCCCGTGTATACGCGACCTCAGGCACGCGACCTCTTCGACAAGCTCGGCGCCACCACGCCGCTCAAGCGCGCGGCCGAACCCGCGGAGATTGCGGAGGTCGTCACCGCGATCTGACGGAGGCAAGATGCTGTGCTCTGGCGTGGGCGTTAACCGCAAACGCACTACGGCGCGTGACACCGCTGACAAAGGATGACTCCATGAAAGGGCTTGCTCCACTCGTCATCGCTACCGCCCTGCTGACGACGGCCTTTGCCGCCTCGGCACAGAGTCTGACCGAGGAACAAGCGCGTGCCGTCATTGCGCCTTGGTACCGCCTGTTCAACCAACCCGTCAACGGGGATATGAGAACGCTACAAGAACACGTCCTCACCGCGGACTACGAGTCTTGTTGGGGATATCTGCCCGCTGAATGCTGGGGCCGTGATGCATCGATCAAAGTCGTCGGAGGTTTTGCCAAATCGATCCCGGATATGAGGTTCGAGATCAAGGAAGTCCTCGTCGCCGGGGATCGTGTCATCGTTCGCGGCGAGGTAACCGGAACGCCCGCTGGGGACCTGTTCGGTGTGCCGCACACCGGCCAGAGCTTCAGGATCATGGCGATCGACATTCAGACCGTCCAAGACGGGAAGATAGCCAGGACGTACCACGTCGAAAACTGGCTCAGTGCGTTGGGGCAGCTCCGCGCCAAGTGAGCGTCACTCGAGCTGCATCTCCCCTACGATGAGGGGTTACACTGGTCGTCGTGAGTCCTGCGATCGCGCCCGGTCGAGGGCGGTACCGATCCATCTTCACCTCGGCAACCCGAGGAGAGAGGATCGCCAATTTCGAGGCATATTGGGCATACGCTGTCGGCCACGACGGAGAGATCCTCCAGAACCAGAAGGATCTCGTGAAGAAGCGGGACGTCCTGGCTGGTTTCCAGGCCCATCCCGTTCGATCGCGCCGACCGCTGGCCGACCCCTCGCGCTTCTATCGCAACCACGTGGTCATGCAGGACGATCCCCGCACCCTCGACCGCAAGACGCTCCTCCTGACCTTCCTCTATAAGTTCGCCCGGCACGAATACGTGGGCATCTCCGCCGCCTGGGACCGCACGGAGCGGATGACCGAGTCGACCTCGATGATCGCGAAGATCGGGCTCTATCACCTCTGCGAGGAATTCAGTCACATGCGCCTCTTCCTGGAGATCTTCCAGACATTTCACCTCGGCCAGGTGGAATGGGTTCCGCTTGGAAAGTGGATGAGCCGCATGTACCGCCTCTTCCCCCTGTTCCCCGAAGCCATGCTGGCCCCGCCCGCCTTCGTGAGCGAGTTGATGGGCTTGACCGTGTACCAGCATATCGACAGCGTCCTGGACGACATCCTCGCCGACGAGCCGGAGGCCCGTAACCGCGTCCGCATCCTTCTGTGGGAAGTCATGAGCGACGAACTGGCCCACGTTGGCCAGCGCCGCAACTTCCTCGGCCCCCTCGGTCTTCGCGCCGCTCAACTTATGGTGGAGTCGATGTATCGGGCGTTCTTCCGCGACATTCCGGAGACGACATTGCTCTTCAATGTCGAGCAGATGGTGCGGGATGGGAAGGCATTCGACTACAGCACCATCACTCCCAAGATGCTCGAGAAGAGCTGGGTGCCTTCTTACTGCAAGGCGTAGTCGTGGGTCGCGCTGCCGACTCGCCATCGCGGCGGGACGCGCTCGGCGCGAGGCGACTGCCCCCGCGGCCAATACGACCGGGAGTGACCAAGCCCAGTCTCCGAGCAAAGAGACTGGCGCCTTCCTTCAGCGGCTGACTTCGCGACAGCCTGGCCAGTAGCGAGAGCACACGGCTGCGCGGTGGCGCTTTGGTCAGAGGGTTCGTTTTTTGATACGGTTGGGCGGCATGCAGTGCGCGAGCTGTCGGGCGGAGAATCCGGCGGGCAGTCGCTTCTGCGACCGGTGCGGGACCGCCCTGCCCGCCCAGTGCGTTGCCTGCGGGGCCGCGCTTCGGCCCGACGCCCGCTTCTGCAACGCCTGCGGCGCGCGGGTGGGGGCCGAGGCGCCCGCCGCGGCGGCCCCGGCGCCCGGCGCGACAGCGATGCGCGCGCCGGCCCCCACCGCCGCGCCCGCCAGTTACACGCCCCGGCACTTGGCCGAGAAGATCCTCAAGTCTCGCTCGGCCCTGGAAGGTGAGCGCCGCCAGGTGACCGTGGTGTTTGCGGACATGGCTGGCTTCACCAGCCTGGCCGAGCGGCTCGACCCCGAGGAGGTCCACCGAGTCGTCAACAGCTGCTTCGAGCTGATCACCGCCGAGATCCACCGCTTCGAAGGCACCATCAACCAGTACACCGGCGACGGCGTCATGGCACTGTTCGGCGCGCCGATCGCCCACGAGGACAGCGCCCGCCGCGCGGTGCACGCTGCCCTCGGCATCCAGCGCGCGCTGTCCGAGTATAGCCACCGGCTGCAGACCGAGCGTGGGTTCACGGTGGCGATGCGCATCGGGCTCAACACCGGCCCCGTGGTGGTGGGGCGCATCGGCGACGACCTCCGCATGGACTACACCGCGGTCGGTGACACCACGAACCTTGCGGCCCGCATGCAGCAAACGGCCCGCCCGGGGACGGTGATCATGACCGAGGCGACCCGCGCGGCGGTTGAGGGCTTCTTCGAGACGCGGGATCTGGGCCAGGTCGCGGTGAAGGGGCATGAGCCGGTGCGCGCCTTCGAGGTGCAGCGCCCGCGCGGGACGCGTTCCCGCATCGAGATCGGCCAGGAGCGCGGCCTCACGCCATTCGTGGGGCGGGCGCACGAGCTGGCGCTCCTGGTCGACCGCTTCCGTGAAGCCTCGGCCGGCCGTGGGCAGGTGATGTTCGTGGCGGGCGACGCGGGCATCGGCAAATCGCGGCTGCTCCACGAGCTGCGCCGGGCGATCGCCGAGGCGGAGCTGCCCGCCACGTGGCTCGAGGGCCAGTGCGTCTCCTTCGGCCAGCTCATCCCGTTCCTTCCGATCGTGGACCTGCTCCGCAAGAACTTCGCGGTCGAGGAGTTCGACGGCGAGCCGGAGATCATCGCCAAGGTCGAGCGCGGCGTGCGAGAACTGGGCGAGCTCGAGGAGCAAGCCCCGTTCCTCCGCTACCTTCTCTCGGTGGATCCCGGCGACCCCGCGATCGCCATGATGGACGCCGCGAACCGGCGCCGCTTTGTGTTCGCGGCCCTGCGAGCACTGGCCCTGCGCGGCGCGAGCCGGCGCCCCCTGGTGCTCGTGGTGGAGGATCTCCACTGGATGGACACGAGCAGCGTGGAATACCTGAGTTCCCTGATCGACACCATGGCAGCGGTCCGGCTCTTGCTGATCCTGACCTATCGCGTGGGCTACACGCCGCCGTTCCGGAGTCGCAGCTTCCAGTCCACCATCACACTCACCACCCTCGGCGAGGGCGACGCGCTCGCGGTGGCCCGCGGGGTCCTCGGGGCGGCCGACCTGCCCGCCGAGGTCGCCGCGGCGCTCATGGAGAAGGCGGAGGGTGTGCCGCTGTTCATCGAGGAGGTCGCCAAGACCCTGCTCGACATCGGCGTGCTGCGCCGCGACGGCGATCGCGTCGCGCTCGTCAAGAGTGGCGCGGAGATCAGCGTGCCCGGCACGATCCACGACATCATCATGACCCGGCTCGACCGGCTCGGCGACGACGGCAAACGGACCGTGCAGCTCGCCTCGGTCATCGGACGGCAGTTCCTCGTTCGCTTGCTCCGGCGAGTGGCGGGAATGAGCGAGGAGCTGGACGGGCTCCTGCGCGAGCTCCAGGCCCTTGAGATCATCTACGAGAAAGGTCTGCTGGCCGAGCCCACGTACATCTTCAGGCACGCCGTGATCCAGGACGTGGCCTACAACAGCCTGCTCCGCGAGCGGCGCAAGGCTCTTCACCAGGCGGTCGGTTATGCGCTGGAGGAGCTCTATCCCGACCGACTGGCCGAGCACTACGAGGAGCTGGCCCACCATTTCTCGCAGGGAGAGGACTGGGCCAAGGCCTTCGAGTACCTGGCGCACTCGGGCGACCGGGCGCGCGACGCCAGCGCCAACCCGGTGGCGCTGGACCTGTACGCCCGGGCCATCGAGGCCGCGCGCCGCGTGCCCGCGATCCCAGGTGTGCGGCTGGCGGAGGTCCACCAGCGGCGCTGCCAGGTCCTGACCGCGACCCAGCGCTTGGACGAGGCCCACGTGGAGGCCCAGCACATGCTCGCGCTCGCCCGCGAGGCCGGCGATCGGCGCCTTGAGGGCGAGGCCCTGGCCGACATGGCCTACGCGCACTACATGTCGATGTCGTGGGAGCACATCGCCCCGCTCAAGCCGAATATCGAGCAGGCCGCGGCCATCGCGCGAGAGCTTGGCGACGACCGGCTGCTGGCCCGCACCCTCTTCATCATCGCCTCCGTCGACCAGATGGAGGCCAAGCTCGATGAGGCCGAGGCCAAGTTCGGCGAGGCCGTTCGCATCGCGCAGGCCGGGGGGTTCGCCAGTATCGTCGTGCAGTCGCAGGCTCTCCTCGGCCTGCAGCGCGGCTGGCAGGGCGACTTCGCAAGCGCCATCGCGATCAACCGCGAGACGGAGGCGGCGGCGCAGGCCGTCCACGATGGCTTCAACGAGGTGCTCGCCATGTCGAACCGCGCCTTCGCGCACATCGGCCACGGCGACTATCGGGAGGCCCTCGAGGTGCTCCGCGCCGGACGCGAGCTGGCCCGGGAGCGGGACAACAACTTCATCCTCGGGCGCATGACCAACACTCTCGGCTGGCTCTACCAGGAGTTCGGCGACTTCATCCGCGCGCGGGAGCTCGACCGCGAGAGCGCAGATCTCGGGCACCGGATCAAGAACGGCAACGTCGAGACCAGCGCGCTGATCAACATCGGCTTCGACACCTACCACCAGGGCGCCCCGGACAGCGCGCTGGGGCTCTTCGAAGAGACGCTGGTGCGCGCCGAGAAGGCCTTCGGCGCCCACCGCTGGCGATGGTCCATGCACCTGCGCCTCGGGCTCGCCATGGCGCTCGGGGCGCTCGGGCGCGACGGCGAGGCCGGCGGTCAGGCAGATCACGGGCTCCGCCAGGCCGAGGAGAGCGGCTCGATGAAATACGTCGGCTGGTTTCACCTGGTCCAGGGCGAGCTCGCGCTCCGCGCCGGGCAGCCGGCCGCCGCCCGTGTCGAGCTCGGCCAGGCGCTCGACCTCGCGCGACGCATCGGCTTCCCGACCCTCACGTGGCAGGCAGCGCACCGGCTCGCCGAGGCCCACGCCGCCGGCGGCCGCCTCGCCGACGCCGCGTCCGAGACCCTCGAGCGAGCGCGCCGCCTGGCGTGACGGCGCGCGGTCACAGCTTCATTCCGGGTCGTGACGCTCAGATACCCCAGCCGGCGAGAGAGCGTTCGCATCGGCGTGGAGCAGCCGGATGCCGTTCCACAACGTCCCGCTGGAGAGGCTGACGACTCCCTGTCGGGACGGCACCGGCATGATGGCCTCGCCCCTAGGAACTCGGCTATTGGACCAACGCCCAATAGGTTCCGCGGACGCGTGGGGCGGCCTTGCTGGATTGCGCGTCCACAGAACCCAGCATGCCGAACTGGGCGGCGGCAATGGTCATGGCCGCAGTGCCACAAAAGCGGCGGCGGTGACGGTTGATTGCTTCGGAGATTTTCATCGGACTCATTCTCGTATCTCCCGTGTCCGATGGTCGACTGGAGATTTTGTCCAGCGGAGGCCACAAACACGATGGCCCCGGAAGTTCTTGCCTTCCGGGGCCTCGCCATCGTTATGGGGCATCCTCTTCCCAGGCTAGACTCGTCCGTGACGCCCGGCTGTGACAGGTGCGTGCGCCTTGAGGAAGCGCCGCGCGTGCTCGACGACCTCGTCGATGTGCTCCTGCGAATCCTTCCAGGGATAGATGGTCACCTCCGCCTTCGGGGCGAGGCTGGCCACCTCCATTGCAACCTTGTACGGGTGGGCGGGCACGTCGTCAGGCGCGACCAGCAGCGGCGTCCGAATGGAGCGCACAAAATCGCGCGAGACGGTGAAAACGAAGTCGGCGCGGTCGGTGTACATGCTGGTGAGGAAGTCATGGACCATGTCCATCGTGACGTCGGGGCGCTTCGCGCAA
This sequence comes from Candidatus Rokuibacteriota bacterium, assembly GCA_005887895.1. Classification (GTDB taxonomy): domain Bacteria; phylum Methylomirabilota; class Methylomirabilia; order Rokubacteriales; family CSP1-6; genus AR5. Next base: position 614 of record VBPC01000065.1, on the reverse strand, counting down.
AGCGCCGGCCCCCAGCCCTTGATGTTGTTCTGGTAGAAAAGGTCCGGGATCTCAGGCCTGAAGCCGCTGGGTTGCATCATCGCGGCCGCGACGACGCGCTCCGGAGCCCGCCGAATAAGGTTGTGAATCATCGGCCCGCCGATGCAGAAGCCCATGACCATGAACTCCCGGATGCCGAGGTGGTCCATCAGCCCGAGCTGGTCGTCGGCGTAGGCGTCCCAGGGGCGGTCGATCTCCAGCGGGCCGCTGGACTGGCCGGGATTGGCGTTGCGCAGGTCAGCGCAGATACAGCGGAAATCGTCCTTGTACCTTTCCATCGGGTTGAAGGGCGAGGCCGTCTGCCAGGATGAGAGGGCTGAATTGAGCCCGCCGCCCGGGATGAGCAGCAGGGGGAAGCCGGAACCGACCTCTTCGTAGTGGATGCGGACGGGTCCTCTTTCGTAGAACGGCATGGCGATTCTCCTCCCTGAGCGAGTCGCTGTTACTCTAACTCACGACCACGTCTTCGCGCATTGGAGTGTGATGTTGGCGAACCGTGGGCGGCGTGAACTTTCCGGGCTAGCCCCAGCGCGAGTGACTTCTCGTAGCAGCGGCTCAACGGGTCCTCGGTGTAA
>VBPC01000047.1 GCA_005887895.1 Candidatus Rokuibacteriota bacterium | reverse complement strand
GCGCGCTCGCGCAAAGGCGCTGGCGATGTCGTCGGGCCGCTCGACTCGCTCGCTCCAGCCGCCCATGGCCCGCCCCAGATCCGCGTAGCGTCCGCCGATGTCGCGGGTGCCGTACTTGTCGTGCGACACGACGAGGTGCGGGATCTCGATGGCCATGGCCGAGTTGTTGAGCACGACGGTGAGGATGGGGATCCCGCAGCGCACGGCGGTCTCGAAATCGAGCCCGGTCATGCCGAAGGCGGCGTCGCCCATGAAGTTGACGCAGAATTTGTCGGGGGCGGCGAGCTTGGCGCCGACGATGAGGCCGAGCCCGGTACCGAGCGCGTGCGACTTGCCCCAGCCGAGATAGCTGCGCGGCGGGACGGCCCGATAGAACGGCAGGAGCTGGTCGCGCGGGCTCCCCGAGTCGTGCGTGACGATGGCCTCGCGCGGGTCGACCGTGCGCATGAACTCGGCGATGACCCGATAGGGCGTGATCGGGACCTCGGCCGAGCCGAGCGTCGGCGCCCACTCGGCGAGCCACGCCGCGCGCACACGCTGGAGCTCGGCGCGCACGCTCTCGCGGCCGGAGGGGCGCCCGCCCTGGCTCTTGACGCCCTCGATGAACTGGCGCAGCACGAGTCGCGCGTCCCCCAGGAGCGGGTGGTCGGCCGCGTAGCTCTTGTTGAGGTCGCGCTCGTCGTTGGTGGCGTGGATGAGCGTCTTGCCGGCCGGGATGCTGGCCGCCATCCCGTGCCGGGTGAAGCTGCAGCCGATGCCGAAGACCACGTCGGCCTCGCGGAGATACTGCAAGGTGGGTCCGGTCACGGCGGGGCCGCCGGTGCCGAGCGCGAGCGGGTGATCCTCGGGGAACGCGCTCTTGGCCTCCATCGTGGTCATGACGGGCGCCTGGAGCAGCTCGGCGAGCTCGAGCAGATCATCCGAGGCCTCGGCGTACAGCACGCCCTGGCCGGCGTGAATCACCGGCCGCCGCGCCTCGCGGAGCACGCGGGCGGCGGTCTCGACGTCGCGGGCATTGGCGCCGGCCGAGGTCACCTTGACCGGCCGGTAGGCGTCGATCAGCGCGTCGGGCACCTCCTCGTTCACGATGTCGGCGGGGATCTCGACCATCGCGGGGCCCGGACGGCCCATCCGCATCAGGCTGATGGCCCGGCGCATGACGTCCGCGACCTGGCTGCCCACGGTGATGGTCTCGACGGACTTGGTCACGGACGCGTAGGTGCGCGCCGAGCTGAACAGGGGGAAGACCTGGGCACGGTCGCGCGGATGGCCGAGCGGCAGGAGCAGCATCGGCGTGGAGTCGGAGTACGCGGTGGCGACGCCGGGGAAGGCGTTCTCGGCGCCGGGGCCGTACTGCATGCAGAAGACGGCGAGCGTCTTGCCGTTCTTCACCCGCGCGTAGCCGTCGGCGATGCCCACCCCCACCCGTTCCTGGCGGCAGAGCACCGGCCGGATGTCGGCCTTGGCGGCGGCCTCGATCAGCGGGGTCGTTGGATAGGCGCTCAGGAACTCGGCACCTTCGATCTTGAGCACGCGAGCGATGGCATCGATGACTTTCACGGTGACCGCTCCTCTAGCCTCTCGGCGCCGCGACGAAGACCGGGATTCGCCTGGTAGTCCGCGCCTGGTACTCCGCGTACGGCGGATACGCCGCGACGGCGAGCTTCCACAGCCGCGCCCGCTCGGCCTCGTCGTCGACCTCGCGGACCCGCATCGCCTGGACCGCGGCGTGGTCACGGATCTCGACCGCGGGGTTGGCGCGCAGGTTGTGGACCCAGACCGGGTGGGTCGGCGCTCCTCCCACCGAGCCGACCAGAATGTAGTTCGCGCCGTCCGTGACGCGCATCAGCGGGGTCTTGCGAATCGCGCCGGTCTTGTTGCCGGTGTGCGTGACGATGATCACCGGCAGCCCGGTGTCGCGGAGTGTGGTGCCTTCGGTCCCACCACTGCGCTCGTAGAGCTCGACCTGGTCGCGCACCCACTCCCGGGGGCTGGGGATGTAGCCTGGCATCGTGATCTCCTCCTAGGCGAGCCGATAGGCGCGGGCGACGTTCTCCCCCAGGATGCCCCGGCGCCCCGACTCGGTCATCGGCGCCACCAGCCCGCGCAGCTCCTCGAGATACGCGCCGGGATGGTCGGGATGCGGGTAGTCGCTGGCCCAGAAGAACTTGTCCTCGCCGACGTGCGGCATCAGCGCGGCGATCGTGCGCTCGTCGGGATCCGCCGAGATGAAGCACTGCCGCTTGAAGTAGTAGGACGGCTTCTCCTTCAGGCGCACGGTGGCGCCGAGCGGCGTCCCGGTGAAGGTCGCGTCGGCGCGGTCGAGAAAGTAGCCGATCCAGCCCGCCTGAGACTCGAGCACGACCACGCGCAGGCGCGGGAAGCGCTCGAAGACGCCGAACTGGAAGAAGGTGGCGAACGCCTGCTGCACGCCCTGGCCGGCGAAGAGATTGAAGTACCAGACGGCCCAGCCAAACTTGTCGAAGCGATGGTGGACGTTGAACGCGAGCGGCTCGAACGTCGGATGCACGGCCAGCGGAACGTCGAGGTCCTGCGCCGCCGCGAAGATCGCGTCGTGGCGCGGATCGCCGTGGGGTACGCGCGTGATCGTGAACGGACAGACGAAGGCGCCGCGGCAACCGTCCTTCACCGCTCGCTCGAGCTCGCGCGCCGCCTCCGCCGGGTCGCCGAGCGAGAGATGCGCGATGGGGATCAGCCGGCCGCCGGAGTGGCGGCAGAAATCGGCGATCCAGCGGTTGTACGCGCGGCAATAGGCGCTCGAGAGCTCGGGCTCGAACAGCTCGGCCTCCCACAGCAGGCCGAGCGTGGGATAGAGCACGGCCTTCGCCATCCCCTCGCGATCGAGGAGCTGCACGCGCTCCTTCATGTCCATGGTGCCGAACGCGGCGCCCCGGAGGTACGTCTGCTCCGGCGAGGGACGGACCCCGCGGACGTCCTGGGGCGCAACCTCTCCGCGCATCGCGCGCTCCCGGAGCTCCCGCGCCTCGTCGACCCGCTTGCCCATGCCGCCGAGGGTGCCGAGCTGGCCCGGACGGGCGATCGTGGAGCGCCGGCCGTCGATCTCCAGGTGCTCGAAGCCGTCGTCGCCCACGCGTATCCGGAGCGCCCGGGCGCGATAGGCGGGCTCCAGGTAGGTCTCCCACAGATCCGGCGGCTCGAGGATGTGGCCGTCGCAGTCGATCACGCGATCCCCGGTCGTCATCGCGTCCTCCTCCACGCTCGCTTCCTCCCCGTAAATTCGTGACGTAGCAT
>VBPC01000064.1 GCA_005887895.1 Candidatus Rokuibacteriota bacterium | reverse complement strand
TGGGCACGAATGGCCTCCACGAGATCCCTCGTGCGCCCGTCGTGCAGGAAAAAGAGCCGCTGGCCGAGGCCCCACAGCGGCGCCGTGCGGAACTCGTCGGGCCCGGCGCTGCCCTGCACTACGTCGTCGGCGAGGCCGGCACCCATGTTATGCAGCAGCAGGTCCGAGAAGAGGTTCACCGTCTGGCGATCGAGGGCCCCGGTCGCCGACGGTCCGGTCGTGAGCATTGGCGTGTGGCAGAGCGCACAGCCGATCGCCGAGAAGAGCTGGCGACCGCGGCCGATCGAGGCGGTGCCCCCCGGCGTGTCGACCGATGGCTGTGGCGGGGCCAGGAACGTCATGAAGAAGGCGAACTTCTGGATGCCGCTGAGCACATCAGGGGCGCCGGCGCCGTCGAGGTTTGTCACGTCGTTCGGCATCGTCACGAGCGGGCAGGACGCCGCCTCGTCGCGCTCGGTCTGGAAGAGCTCGTTGGTGATGCCTTGCTCGACGTTGTACGCCTCGCCGGCGAAGAGGAGCAGCGACTTGTTCTGCGCCTTCCAGCCGAAGCGCGCAATGGTGCCGTCGTTGCCGTTGTGATTCGGCCGGCCGGTGATGCCGAGCAGGGTCTTCGCCAGCGTCGCCGCGTGCTGGTTGGCGACGATGGCGCTGTCGGGAATCATCTCGATGAGCCCGCCGCCGAACGTCGGCGTCGGAATGCGGAAGATGACGTTGTTGCGGGCGAGGTTGCCCTCGAAGTCGTCCTGCTGGATCGTACAGCCGGTGGCGTCGCCGGTGCCGTCCTTCCGTCCGCTGATGACGAACAGCGCGTGCACGCCTCCGTCGCGCGTGCCATTGGCTTTGTACTTGAAGCGCGCCTCCCGCACCGGCCCGTCGGGACGGATGAATGACGGCAGGATTCACCGCGGAGCTGCTGCCGCCGGTGGCCGGCTGTGAATGGCAGCCCGCGCAGCTGTCGAGGTTGAAGCGCGGGCCCAGACCGGTGCCAATGGTGTCCGTCTCCTCGAAGTCGTTGCGGCCAGCGTGGAATACGTCGATCTGACCGGTCGAGAGTCCCGGCAGCGTTCCGCCGGCGCCGGCCGGGCCGCCGCGAGGGCCGGGATCGTGCGCGATGAACTGGGCTGGAGCCTGACTCGCTGTCAACAACACGGCGACACAGAACGTCAACAGCCGCGTGCATTTTGTCATGCGCGCCCTCCTCCCGATGGATGCGTTGACCGACGGGACGGAGGCGCAATGGATATGCCAGACCTAGAGCGCTGCGAATCCGAGAAGTAAGCGTGTGACAGATCGACCCGGTGTCAGCACCACCGCGAGCGCCGTCAATCAATTGACGACGCCCATTCGTCAGCGATGTGTCAAGCGATGTGTCAACGGAAGCGGGGCATGACCTCGCGCGCGAACAATTCCATCGAGCGCCGCACGTGCGCTTGCGGGAGGCCGCCGAAATTCATCCAGCACAGAACCTCGCCGACGCCGAGGCGTTGCATCTCGGCGATCTTGTCGGCGACGGTGTCGGGTGAGCCGACCGCCAACGTCTCCGCCACGAGCTGCTCCCACGAGATATGGCCCATGCGCTCGGCCAGCGTCCGGAAACCTGGCTGGAGCAGCGGATGGACGCGCTCGATGTCGTCGGGGACGAGGAAGCGGCGCAGCGCGTCCTGGTACCACATCTCGGCATCGCGCGCCTCGGCGCGGGCCTGCGCGTCCGAGCTCGCGACGTAGATGTGGCGCGACACGCCCCAGCGCTTGAGCAGAGCGGCCGTTTCCTCCTCGCTGCGTCCGGCCTTCTTGCAGGCCTTGACGTAGGTGTCGCGCTGGGCGACGAGCTGATCGACGGGCCCGCGCAGGATCGAGTTGAGCATCGGCAGGCCCCGCAGGGCCGTGGCCTCGATGGTGTCGGGGCTCACGCACACGGTGTACAGCGGCGGGTGCGGCTGCTGCAGCGGCTTGGGGATGACCCGGACCTCGGGGATCGTGAAGTAACGGCCCTCGAAGGAAAACCGTTCGGCGGTCCACGCCCGTATCAGGATCGCGAGGGTCTCGTCGAAGCGCTCCCGGCTCTCGATCTGGGGGACGCGGTAGCCCTCGAACTCGACCGGACGGTTGCCGCGCCCGACGCCGACATCGAGACGGCCGCCGCTGAGGATGTCGACCATGGCCAGCTCTTCGGCCAGCCGGATCGGATCGTGGAACGGCAGGATGGCGGCGGCCAGGCCGATCCGCACGCGCTGGGTGCGCATGGCAGCGGCCGTGGCCAGGATCGCGGGGGAGACCGAGAGCCCGTACTCGATGAAGTGGTGCTCGGTCAGCCAGATGCTGTCGAAGCCCAGCTCCTCGGCCCACACCATCTGTTCGAGCTCATTGTGGACGACGTCGGGATGGGACACCGTGGGCGGAGCCTGCAGGAAGTAGTAGGTGCCGAAGCGCATGGCCGGTCGCCACTGTACCTCACGGCCCGCCGGGCTACCACTTCAGGCGGGTTGGGGAGAGCCCCCCGCCTGCGCTATGCTGTACACGTTCTCGTGCTGAATACGTCCAAGGGCTAGATCGTCAAAGTCGCCGGAGGGTGCCATCATGCGAAAGCTCGCAACCGCCGCCCTGTTGAGCCTGGCGGTGCTTCTCTTCTCGGCAGCCCCCAGCCTGGCCTGGCGAGGCCATTTCCATGGCGGCCCGCGCGTCTTCGTCGGGGTCGGTCCGGCGTTCTGGTACGGTCCCTATCCGTACTGGTACTATCCGCCGCCGCCGTACTACGTGTATTCGCCGCCGCCGGTCGTCGTGCAGGAGCCGCCCGTGTACGTGCAACAGCAGCCCGCGGTGACCGGCCCGCCGGCGCCCCCGGCTCCGGCGGCGCAGTCGCAGACGGTCGAGGCGTACTGGTATTACTGCCCGAGCTCGAAGGGCTATTATCCGAGCGTGCAGACGTGTCCAGAGCCCTGGGTCAAGGTGCCTCCGAGACAGGATTGAGGCGATGAAGAAGACACTCGCGGCCACGGTTGTCGTGAGCCTCGCCATGGGCGCCTGTGTCTCGGTGCCCAAGGGTCCCACCGTGATGGTGCTGCCCGGGACCGGAAAGAACTTCGAGCAGTTCCAGGGGGACGACGCCGTCTGTCGGCAGTTCGCCTCGCAGCAGGTCGGCACGAGCGTCGACGAGTCGGGAGCGAAGAACACTGTCACGGGCGCGGCCGTCGGGACCGTGCTCGGTGCCGCGCTCGGCGCGGCCATCGGCGCGGCAGCCGGCAGCCCGGCGACGGGCGCGGCGGTCGGGGCTGGCGCCGGCTTGCTCGGCGGGACCGCCGTCGGGGCCGGCAACGCACAGACCGCGCAGGGATCGGTCCAGCGCCGGTACGACGCGAGCTACACGCAGTGCATGTACGCCAAGGGCCACCAGGTACCCGTCGCGCGCGGCTCACAGCCGGTGTACACCGCGCCGGCCGTTGCCACACCGCCGCCGCCTCCGCCGCCCCCGGCCCACGTCGCGCCACCACCGCCGCCGCCGGCCGCGAACCTGGCGCCGCCTGCGCCGCCCGCGGGGGCACCTCCGCCTCCGCCGCCCCCTGCGGGGCTGCCGCCGCCCCCGCCGCCGCCGCCGACCCGGTAAGCGAAGCGCCGGGAACAAAAAAGGAGCCGGGGCGTATCCTCGGCTCCTTTTCTACATGGGGGCCCCGATATGGCCCCCAAACCCCCCGACGCTCGTCGCGCCTCGGCGTAGCCGTGGCGCTCCTCGAGTTTGGCCTGAGGTTCTGGGGGCCCCGATATGGCCCCCAAACCCCCCGACGCTCGTCGCGCCGCGGCGTAGCCGTGGCGCTCCTCGAGTTTGGTCTAGTGCTGTCGGGCGAGGGGGCCGCGGAGCAGCCGGCCGGGGAGGGCGCCGGTGTGCTGGCCGTCCCTCAAGAGGACTTCGCCATTCACGACAGTCGCGGTGACGCCGCGGCAGCGCTGCACGAGGCGCTTGGCTCCGGCCGGAAGGTCGTGGACGACCTCCGGCAGCTCGGCCGCGATCGTGTCGGGATCGAAGACGACGAGGTCCGCGGCCAGGCCCTCGCGGATCAGGCCACGGTCCGCGAAGCCCCACTGCGTCGCCGGCACGAGCGTCAGCATCCGCACGGCGTCCTCGAGCGTGAACGCCTGGCGCTCCCGTACCCAGTAGGCGAGCAGGTGCGTCTGCAGCGAGGAGTCCATGAGCTGTGACACGTGGGCGCCGGAGTCCGAGAAGGTGACGACGGCGCGCGGCAGCCGCATGAGCTCGAGCGCGATGTCCTGGTCCTCGTTGGCGATGGGCTGCAGGAAGAAGACGTTGAAGTCCGTTTCGACGCCGAGGTCGATCATCGCCTCCACCGGATCGCAGTTGCGCGCGCGGGCGATCTCGGCCACCGAGCGGTGCACGCCGTGCACGCGCTCCATCACGAAGATCCAGTCGAAGACGGCCGGGCGGGCCTCGGTGCCGCGGGGCTGACCCTCGAAGCGCGCGCGGGCCGCCTCGACCAGCTTGGGCCGCAGGGCGGGGTCGCGGAACTTCGCCTTCTGCTCGGCCAGGGGCAGGGCGCGGATCTCCTTCCACACCGGCATCTTGTCGAAGGGCATCTGGGTCCGGAACGAGAGAACCGCCGAGAGCGCACGGCTGTGGACCTGGGCGAACATGCGTCCGCCGGCCGCCGCCGTCTCCTCCAGGAGGTTCACGTAATCCTTGTAGACTCCTGGCGCATCCTTGCGACTGAACAGGCCAAATGTGATCGGCCGGCCCGTCTCCACCGCGAGGTCCCGGAGGCGAACGTGGTAGTCGCGACGCAGCTGGGGATCGACCTTGCCGCTGCGATCGACGTTCTCGCCGGCGAGCTCGAAGATCCCCGCGTTGAGGTCGCCGAGGACGCCGACGAGCCGGCGGACCTCGTCCCAGGTCGCCATGCGGCTGGCCACCGGGCGGCGATCCGGAGTCTCGTGGCTCGGCGAGCGCGAGGTGGTGAAGCCGATCGCGCCGGCCTGGATGGCGTCGCGCAGCTCGGCCTCCATCGCACGGAGGTCGTCCTCGGTGGCCGGGCCGTCGAAGGCGCGCTCGCCCATCACGTAGGTGCGCAGGGCGGAGTGACCCAGGTAACCGGAGTAGTTGATGCCCTTGGGGAGGCGCTCGAGGGTGTCCAGGTACTCGCGGTACGTCGTCCACGACCACTCGATGCCCACGTTCATGGCGTCGGCGGAGATGTCCTCGGCGCGCTCGAGGTTGCGCATGACGAGCTGCTTGTCCTTGTCCGCGCACGGCGCCAGCGTGAACCCGCAGTTCCCCATGACGACACTGGTGATGCCGTGCCAGCACGAGCACGTCCCGAGCGGATCCCAGAAGATCTGGGCGTCCATGTGCGTGTGGCCGTCGATGAAGCCCGGGGCGACGACCCGGCCCTCGGCATCGATCACCTGGCGGGCGCGCTCGCGGATGCGGCCGATCGAGGCGACGCGGCCGTCGCGGACGCCCACGTCGGCGCGGTAACGGGGCAGGCCGGAACCGTCGATCACCACGCCGTTCCTGATCACGAGGTCGAAGGCCATCGCAGGCTCCTTGGGCCCGATCCGGGCCGCTCGCCGAAGTGCTCGTATCGTACACTGGCCGCGGCACAGGAGGAACCTATGGGCCTGCTGGACGGCAAGGTGGCGGTGGTGACGGGCGGTGGCACGGGGATCGGGCGCGCGGTCTCGATCGGCCTGGCCGCGGCCGGCGCGGCGGTCGTCGTCAACGACTATGGCGTCGGCGTCGACGGGCGCGATCCCTCGAGCGAGCCGGCCAACGAGGTGGTGGCCACGATCCGCAAGGCCGGCGGCCGCGCCGTCGCCAGTCCCGAGAGCGTGGCGACGATGGCCGGCGGCCGCAACGTCGTCAGCCTGGCACTCAAGGAGTTCGGCGATCTCCACGTGCTGGTCTGCTGCGCCGGCATCCTGCGCGAGCGGATGATCTTCAACATGTCCGAGGAGGAGTGGGACGCGGTCATCGCCGTCCACCTGAAAGGGCACTTCACCGTCATGCAGCCGGCCACGGCGCACATGCGTGAGAAGAAAGCGGGCTGCATCATCGGCTTCACGTCGACGGCGGGGCTCGAGGGCAGCCCCGGCCAGCCGAACTACTCGGCCGCCAAGGAAGGCATCGTCGGCCTCGTGCGCTCGACGGCGCTGGCGATGGCGAAGTACGGCGTACGGTGCAACGCGATCTCGCCGACCGCGGATACCCGCATGACGCAGCGGCTGCCGGGCGAGCGCCGCGGGGCTGCCACCGCCACGCCGCCCGAGGCCATCGCGCCGGTGGTGGCGTTCCTGGCCAGCGATCGCGCGGCGCACATCACGGGGCAGGTGATCGGCGTGCGCGGCGAGGAGGTCACGGTCTTCTCACATCCGGCGCCGCTGCGGTGACGGCCACCGCGGTCTGGACCCCGGAGGCGCTGGCCGACGTCTGGGACCGCGCCCTCGGTCAGGATCGCCTGCGACGGCTGGACGCCCTCAAGATCCCCTGGCCACCGGGGCGCCCCTCGACTACGTGACCTTCGGCGTCTCCCAGGCTTCGACGCGGCCGGAGCGCAGCGTCACGACGATCTGCTTGGGACGCAGCTCGACCTTCTCGATGTCGGCGCTCTCGATACCCCGGCGGGCGAGCTCGTCCTGGAACGTCGGCCAGTTCTCCGGCTGGTACCCGTAGGTCATTGGCTCGCCCTCCTTTCCCGCAGATTACACCTCGGAATAGCCGCTGCCGCGCGTTTCTACACCCCGCCCCCGCGCGTCGGTGATCCAGCCGAACTCCTTCAGGATCTGCTGGCTGTACGTCACGCGTCCCGTCACGCGGTCCAGCGGCTCGGTGGCGAGCAGCAGCACGGCCCGGGCCATGAGCTCGGGCCGCTCGCCGCGCGGGTCGTCGACGTCCTTGATCAGCTTGTGAAAGACGGTCCCGGGCGTCGGCACGATCTGTGACGGCGACACGCAGGTCACCGAGACGCCGTGCTGATAGACCTCGGCCGCGAGGCCCTGGGTGTAGCGCTCGAGTGCCGCCTTCTCGGCCCCGTAGCAGGTGCTGTTGCGGGCGCCGGCCGCGGGATCGGCATAGGGACCGCGACCGGGACCGATCGCCGCGCCCGAGGAGATGTTGACGATCGCGCCCTGCCGGCGCGGGATCATGTCGGCCAGCGCGAGCTGGCTCAGCACGAACGGCGCGTGAACGTTGACCGCCCACGAGGCCAGCCACTTGTTGACGGGATACTCCCGGATCGGCAGGAAGTAGGTGAGGGCCGCATTGTTGACGAGCACGTCGATCGGCCCGTACGCCTTGCGGGCCGCCTCCACGAGCCGCTCGCAGTCCGCGGGCTCCGCGATATTGGCCGGCACCGCGCGGGCCTCGCCGCCCGCCTTGCGGATCCCCTCCACGGTGGTCTCGAGCGAGCCCGCCAGGCGGTGATCGCCCTCCCTCAGCGTCCGCGCGACGCACACGACACGCCCGCCCTCGGCGGCCAGCACCCGGGCGATCTCGGCGCCGATGCCGCGGCTGGCGCCGGTGACCAGGACGACCTTCTTGTCGAGACGGGCCATGCGCTGGGCCTCACTCGATGGGGATGAAGAGACAGTGGCGCATCTGGCCGTCGAGCGCCTTGGACAGATGCCCCTTGCCCCAGGTGTCCTCCACCAGCAGGATCTCGCCGGCGCCGATCTTCCGCGTCTCGCCGTCGCTGGCCGTGATCTGCACGCCGGCGTCCAGGTTGACGATGTACTGCCGGCGCGGGGCGGGGTGCCAGTCGAGGTCGTAGTCGGGCAGGACCTCGCGGAAGATGATGCCGGTGGCCGGCATGCGGGCCGAGAGCCGTCCGGCGCGCGAGGACTCGGTCAGCGGGATCTCGACGGTCTCGAAGTGCGATTCTCCGTTCCGGTCGGCGAACAGCCGGTGTATTTTCATGGCGCCCGATTCTAGCCTGGAGGCGCAATGCTACGCTACGGCAAGCCCGCTCCCGATTTCTCGTTGCCTTCGACCGAGGGACGCCCGCTCACGCTGTCGGAGTTCCGGGGAAAAGACGTCGTGCTCGTCTTCTACTGCTACGACTGGGGCAGCATCTGAACGCCGGAGCTGGCCGGCCTCGGTGAGGCCGTCGAGGCGCTGCGCGCGCGGGGCGCCGTCGTGCTCGGGATCAGCGGCGACAGTCCGCCCTGCCACACGGAGTTCGCCAGGGCACGCGACGTCCGCATCCCGCTCCTGAGCGACCTGCACCGCACGGCGATCGCCGCCTACGGCGTGCTGGACGAGGAGCGCAACGTCGCCTATCGCTCCACGTTCGTGATCGATCGCGAGGGCATCCTGCGCTGGGGTCAGGCCGGCGACCGTCAGATGACGCGCGACGGGCGCGAGGTCCTACGCGTCCTCGACGTCGTCGACGCGCTCCGGAAGCCGACCTCGCGCTAGCCCCCTCGCAGCCGCCGCGCCCAGTCGACCAGCGCCTCCAGGAGCGCCCGGATCGACGCCCGGGCCTGGGCGTCGCTCAGGCGGCCCGCGTCGTCCACCTTCTGGTGCGCGGCGGCGACGAACACCTCGGGCTTGTTCAGCGGGCGCATGTCGAGGTAGACGCACGTCTGGCGCAGGTGGTACTGCGCCCGCGCCGTTCCGAAGCCGCCCATCGAGGCTCCCAGGATCGCCACCGGCTTGCCGGCGAACGGCTGGTCGGGCGGGCGTGACGCCCAGTCGATCGCATTCTTGAGGACGCCGGCCATCGAGTAGTTGTACTCCGGCGTGGCGATCAGCAGCGCGTCGGCGGCGGCGATGCGCGCGCGGAACTCGCGGACGGCGTCGGGCAGGCCGACCGCCTCGACGTCGCCGTCGTAGAGCGGAATGCTGCGCAGGTCGAACGTTTCCAGTCGCATGTCGGGCGGCGCCAGCTCGACGGCCGCCTGCAGGGCGGCCCGGTTGTAGGACGCCTTGCGGAGACTGCCGGCGAAACCCAGCACGCTGACGGACGTGGCCATCTTCTCCTCCTTCTAGACGGGAACCAGGACCAGGACCGCCCAGCCCACCAGCAGCGTGACGATCGTCAGCGGAACGCCGACGCGACAGTACTCGAGGAACCCGATCTCGACCCGGGCATCGCGGGCCGCCGCGGCCACGATGAGGTTGGCCACCGAGCCGATGAGCGTGAGGTTGCCGGCCAGCGTGGAGGCCATGGCCAGGATGAGCCAGGCGCGATCCGGCTCGCCGAACCCGGCCAGCAGCGGCTTGAAGAGCAGCACGGCCGGCACGTTCGACACGAGGTTGGAGACGATGGCCGCGGTCACGGTCAGCACCAGGGGGCGATGCAGACCCAGTCGCGCCGTCCAGCGGCCGAGCTCGTCGCCCGCGTCCGACTGCTCGAGGCCGCCCGTCAGGACGAACAGCCCCACGAAGAGCACGAGCAGGCCCCAGTTGACCTCGCGGTAGACCTTGTCCGGCTTCACTCGTCGCGTCAGCAGCGAGTACGCGGCGCCGGCGATGGCGACCAGCGCGATGGGTACGCCGGCCAGGAACGCGACGAGCATCGCGCCGACCGCGATCAACGTCTTGATCATCAGCGGGTAGTGCACCGGGTAGCGCGCCACCGACGCGGTCGTCGCGAACGCGTCCGGCAGCTGCCGGCGGTAGACGACCCGCACCACGAGGAACACGACCCCGAGGCCGAGCAGGGCGATCGGCGCCTCGCGGGCGAGGAAGCCGCGATAGGTCAGGCTCGAGAAGCTGCCGACGAGCATGTTCTGCGGGTTGCCGGTGAGGGTCGCCACGCTGCCGACATTGGCCGCCGTGGCCAGGGCGATGAGGTAGGGCACCGGCGGCAGCTGGAGCCGGCTCGTGATCGCCAGGACCAGCGGCGCCAGCACGAGGCATACGACGTCGTTGACGAACAGGGCCGACAGCACGCCGGCGGCGACGACGATCGCGCCCAGCAGCCCGCGCGGGCTCCGCGCGCGCCGGATCGCCCACATCGTGACCAGGCTGAAGAAACCGGAGAGGCGAAGATAGGCGGCCACGATCATCATGCCGAAGAGCAGGACCAGCGTGTGCGCGTCGACGCTGCGCACGGCGTCTTCCCAGCCAAGCCCGCCGCCCACCACCATCGCCGCGGCGCCGATGATGGCGACGCCCGTGCGGTCCACGCGAAGCCCGGGCACGCGGCCGAGGCCGAGGGCGACGTAGGACGCCGCGAAGATCGCCAGCGCGATCGCGTGCTCAATCAATCGGGGCGAAGCTCCACTCGATGCGCTGCACGCGGTCGACGCGGAAGTGGAACTCGACCGTGTTGGGAAACCCGTCGGCGTCCAGGTAGAGGACGCTCACGTCCGACACGAGCTGCGGCTCGCCCAGCGTTTCCTCGACGCGACGGCGCTGGGTCCCCACGTTCAGCCCCCGCGGCAGGCTCCAGCGCGCCTCGGTGATCTCCACGCGCCGCACCACCGCCGATCGGCGCGAGACGGCCACGACGACGCCCGGATACGAGAGCTCGTCGATGGCCTCCGCCGCCAGCCCGGGGCCGGGCAGCAGCGTCCGCGGCCGCACGACCAGCGGTGCACCGAGCGCGCGCTCGACCGCGACGCGCGTGCGGCCGAACAGCGCCCGCGGCGCGTCGATGAAGTCGTCGACGCCGACGATGTCGGTCGCCGGTGCAACGAGCGCAAGCACGGCCAGCACGACCAGCACCCAGGGATCGTAGCGCGAGTCACGACGATTGCCGAACGTCGGACACGAGGGCCGCCACGCTTCGGGATTGAAGGGCCCCGCGCATAGCCAGCGCGCTCCGAGCGCCGCGCAATGCTTGAGGGGCGCCACGCGGCGTCGGGGGCGCCCGAGCGCCGCAGGGTGTTGAGGGCGTCACGCGGTGTCCGGGGCGCCCGAGCGCCGCGGGCTGTTGAGGGGTGCCACGGCTTCGCCGGGGCGCCCCGAACATTGGGGGGTTTGGGGGGCCCGTTCGAGGCCCCCCATTAAGCAAGACCCCCATCTCAAGTAACATCTTCCGGCGTGGGCGATGCCGACGACGCGCCGGAGATCCTCTACGCGCGCGGGGTGACCGACGGACTGCCGGTGGTGCCGCCGACGGCGGACCGCGTGCGCGCCGCGGTGGCGGCGAGCGGGCGCGACGGTGACGAGCTCATCGGCCTGGTTGCCCCGGGGCTCGGGCGCGCGACGGTCGAGAGGATCGCGATCAACGCCGTGCTGGCCGGCTGCCGGCCCGAGTACTTGCCGGCCGTGATCGCCGGCGTCGAGGCGATCTGCGATCCGGACTTCGCGCTCGTCGGCGTCTCGGGCACGACCGATGCCGTGACGCCCTTGCTCATCGTCAACGGGCCCGCGCGCCAGGCGCTCGACGTCAACTGCGGCGCCGGCGTGTTCGGCGCCGGCTGGCGGGCCAACGCGACGATCGGGCGGGCCGTGCGGCTGGTGTGGGCCAACGTCGGGGGCGCGGCGCCCGGCGTCATCAGCATGTCCACGTTCGCCCAGCCGGGCCGCTACAGCTACTGCATCGGCGAGCGCGAGGAGGCGAGCCCGTGGGAGCCGCTGCACGTCGAGCACGGCTTCGGGGCGCGCGACAGCACCATCGCGGCGCTGGCGGCCGAGGCGCCGCAGATCGTCGTCGACGCGCACCACCGCGCCGCGCGCGACGTGGCGGCGACGATCGCCCGCAGCGCCGAGGCGATCGCCAGCCACACGCAGGGCGACCTCGGCGACACCGTCCTGGTGATCGGCCCCGAGCACGCCCGGACGATCGCCGGCGACGGCTGGTCGAAGGCCGACCTGCGCGCGTTCGTCTGGGAGCGCGCGCGCGCCGAGATCGACGGCGCGCGCGTGCCCAAGTTCCGGACGCCGGCTAGCCTGCACATCCTCGTGGCCGGCGGCGCCGCCGGCCGCTTCTCGGCGTGGGTCCCGGGCTGGCCGTTTCCCGGCGCGCCCTCGCGCCTCGTGCTCAAGCGGATCGTGCAGCGCTAGGCGAGGGTCGAGTCGACCACCGCCAGCGGGTGCTTACCCGGCACGTACGCGACCTCGGTGACTCCGATCATCCGCCGGGCCTCGGCTTCCGGGATCTTCATCGGCCCCGGGGCCGGGGCGGTGCCGGGGGCCGGTTGCGGGAACGCGGTGGACATCGCCGTGTGGAACGTGACGTTGCCTTCCACCTTCTGCACGACCTGGTGGATGTGCCCGTTGAGCACGGTGACCGACCCGAAGCGGCGCAGGTACGCGAGGGCGCGCTCGGCATCTTCCGTGGTCCACCCCCACTGCGGGTACACCGCCCAGAGCGGGACGTGGCTGAAGACGACGATCGGCGTGCTGCCCGACAGCCCCCCGACGTCCTTCTCCAGCCACTCGAGCTGGTCCTCGCCGAGGGATCCCATGCCTTCGCCCTTGTACTTGAGGACGTTCACGAGCCCCACGAAGTGCGTGCCATTGTAGTCGAAGCTCTGCCAGCCCCGGCCGCCGACGGTGCCCTTGCCGTAGCGGCTCAAGTACTCCTTGCCGCCGTCGAGGAAGACGTCGTGCTCGCCCGGCACGTAGAAGGTCCGGTCGGTCTTCACGCCCTTGAGTAGCTCGGCGACCGTGTCGAAGGCGCCCGCCTTCTGACCGTGGGTCTGATCGCCCGTGTGCAGCACGAAGGTGGGGCGGGGCTGGAGCGCGTTCACGCGATCGATGACCTGCTGCAGCGTCGCCGTGGGGTCGCTGTTCGCCTGGCCCTTGAAGCCGACGTGCGTGTCGCTGATCTGGACGAAGCTGAAGGACGCCGCCGGGGCGCCGGCGGCGGCGGCCGGCGCGACGAGCCGCGACGACAGGACCCCGCCGGCCGCCGACCAGACGACTGCGCTGCCCGTCCACGCCATGCACTGCAAGAATCCGCGACGATCGATATGATCCATGCCGTCCTCCTGATCTCTGGGGGAGTGCCTACCGGACGATCACGGTGGCCTTCATGTGAGGGTGGAGCGCGCAGAAGTACGCGTACGTGCCCGCCCGCGTGAACTTCCGGGTGAACGTCTCCTCGTGGCTGAGACCGGTCGAGCCGAACGTGCCCGTCGCGGACGTGATGGTGTGCGGCTCCTCGTCCTGATTCGTCCACGTCACCGTGGTCCCGACGGGAACGGTCAGCATCGGCGGCGTGAACTTGAAATCCTTGATCCCGACGGTGGCCGGGGCGGCGGCCGGGGCGGGAGAGCCCGCCAGCAGGGCCGCCGCGAGCACGCCGGCGAGACCGGAGCGCCTCGATCGTCTCCACATCGTCTTCGACATCTTCAGGGGTCGCTCCTTTCCGGGCTTCCATCCTTGCCAACGCGGTGGCGCCTCGACCGTTCCGTGGGGGACAAAACGAGCGCGTCAGGGAACGACGGGGGGTCGCGCGCGTTAGCAATCAGAGAAGGCACGGAGCGCGAGACGCGCAGTACCATGGCCGGGCATGACAGGAGAAGGCGGGCTGGAGCACGGCGCCCTGGGACGCGAGGCCCTTGCCTACGTCGACGGGCTGCACAATCTCGCCCGCTACTTGACGGGCAACGCGAGCGAGGCCGAGGACCTCGTGCAGGAGACCTATGCGCGCGCCTTGCGCGCGGCGCATCAGTTCACGCCGGGCACGAACCTCAAGGCCTGGCTCTTCAGAATCTTGCGGAACACCTTCATCAGCGACGTGCGACGGCGCCGCGCCAGCCCCGTCATGGGCGGGCTCGACACCGTCATTCCGTCGAGTCAGGACGTCGGCGATGAGACGTGGTTGCGCGACGATCTCGAGCTCGACCGGCTCCGTCGGGTCGTCGGCGCCGAGATCGAGGCGGCCCTGCTGCGGCTCTCCGAGGACGCCCGCACGGTGGTCCTGCTGGACCTCGAGGGCCTCACCGAGGTCGAGATGGCGCAGGTGATGGACTGCGCGGTCGGCACGGTGAAATCACGGCTGGCCCGCGCCCGGGCGGCGCTGCGCCAGCACCTGAAGGACTACGCGCGATGAGCCTGGACTGCGCGGCCTGCCGGCCGCATCTGCTCGCGCTGCAGCGCGGGCGCCTGGCGCCGGCGCTCGCCGGCGACGTCCGCGAGCACCTGGCGAGCTGTGCCGAGTGCACGCGCGCCGCCGAGGCGGAGGCCGCGCTCAGCGAGGTCCTCGAACGGCTCCCCCAGCATCCGGCGTCGCTCGCGCTCAAGCGGCGCCTGCGCGCCGAGTGGCCGGCGCCCGCCGCCAGCCGGCCGGGGCGCTGGCCGCGCCGACTGCGCACGCTGGTCGCCGGCCTCGCGGTCGCCGCCGCCGTGATCGTCGTGGCGCCGGTCGTGTGGGACCGGCTGGTGACACGTCCCGACCGCGACGCCGCCGCCACGCTCGTCGGCGAGGCGGTGAACGATCACGTGCGCGTGCTCATCGCCCAGCAGCCGCTCGAGGTCAGGAGCGGCGGCATCCATCAGGTCCGCCCGTGGTTCGCGGGCCGGCTCGACTTCGCGCCGGTCGTGGCGTTCGGGGGCGACGAGGAGTTCCCGCTGCAGGGCGGCGCCGTCGGCTACTTCCTCGATCGCAAGGCGGCCGTGCTGGTCTACGGCCATCGCCTGCACACGATCTCGCTGTTCGTGTTCCGCGCCGAGG
>VBPC01000046.1 GCA_005887895.1 Candidatus Rokuibacteriota bacterium | reverse complement strand
GACGAAGATCTGGTGCGAGGCGCGCAGCTGCGCGCGCTCACGGATGGCGAATCCCGCCTGCGCCAGGAGCCACTGCCAGTCCTCGGGGGTGTACTTGTTGTGCGCGGCAAACAGGCGAAAGCCGCGCGGGCTGCACTCGGGCTCCCCGAGGAAGTCTCGACGCCACGCGAGATACGTCGGCAGCGGCTGGCGAATCCAGTCGTGCAGCAAGAACATCCCACCCGGGGCCAGCACACGCCGGATCTCGGCCAGCACCGGCAGCGGCTCGTCGAACACGTGCAGCACCGACGACATGCTCACGAGGTGCGCAGCGCCCGCCGCGTGCGGCAGCGGTTGGCTGGCCACGTCGAGGATCGCCAGCGTCGGCTTCGGTCCGGCCCACGGCAGTTGACGGCCGTACGCGATCATCGCCGGCGTGACGTCGTACCCGTGCAGGATCGCCGTCGGACAGCGCTCGGCGATGTCGCGCAAGAGCAGGCCGGGGCCGCACCCGAGATCCAGGATCACCGGACGGGGTGGTAGCGACGGTCCAACGCTCGCGTCGAAGAACGCCCAGTAGGCCGGCCCGAAACGCTCCGGGTGAGTGGCGACCATGCGCTGCAGGAGCTCCTCGTCGGATGCGCCGCTGAGCGATTGATGCGTGGGCGTCATCGGGCTCTCTCTTGGCGTATCACGTCCTCGTCGATGTCTCGGATCACGACCTCAGCCATGCGACCTCCCTGGTGATATCGCAATGATATTACGAGGGCCGACGGCAGCGGCGATACCGGGCAGCAGGCCCACGGGTCGTGACAGCAGCCGCCGGCGGTGACGATAAAGGAGGGCCCGCGAGCAGAGGTCTGGTACTACAGAAGGGGTATGGCCACCGTCGTTTCCGCCGTCGAGATGGGCGCTCGTCAGCGGGAGATCTCCGTCTCCGAGTTCTTCACCAAGAACCGGCACCTGCTGGGGTTCGACAATCCGCGCAAGGCGCTCCTCACCTGCGTCAAGGAAGCCGTCGACAATGCCCTCGACGCCGCCGAGGAAGCCGGCATCCTGCCGGACGTGGCCGTCACGGTGGAGGTGGTGGCCAGCAACGGCGCGCCGCCGCCGGCCAGCCAGGCGACGCGCTTCCGCGTCACCGTCATCGACAACGGTCCCGGCATCGTCCGCCAGCAGATCCCGCCGATCTTCGCCAAGCTGCTGTACGGCTCGAAGTTCCACCGGCTGCGCATGAGCCGGGGCCAGCAGGGGATCGGCATCTCGGCGGCCGGCATGTACGCCCAGCTGACGACCGGCAAG
This sequence comes from Candidatus Rokuibacteriota bacterium, assembly GCA_005887895.1. GTDB lineage: Bacteria > Methylomirabilota > Methylomirabilia > Rokubacteriales > CSP1-6 > AR5. The sequence continues at coordinate 2,389 of VBPC01000046.1, read as the reverse complement.
CCGGTGCAGATCATCTCGCGCACCGGCCCGCGCGCGTCGGCCCATTTCTTCGAGGTCTCCATCGACACCAAGAAGAACGAGCCGCGGATCTTCGAGAGCAAGAAGATCGACTGGGAGCACCCCCGCGGGACGCAGGTGATGCTCGAGATCGAGGGACGCTACCAGAAGGGCCGCGCCTCGGTGGACGAGTATCTCGAGCAGGTCGCCATCGCCAACCCGCACGTGCGGCTCGTCTACCACACGCCGGAGGGCGAGACCCGCGAGTATCCGCGGACGATCCAGGAGCTGCCGCCCCAGCCGCGCGAGATCAAGCCGCATCCCTACGGCATCGAGCTCGGCATGCTCCTGCGCATGCTGCACGACACCAAGAGCCACTCGCTGGCGGGATTTCTGGCGAGCGATTTCAGCCGGGTGTCGGCCGTGGTGGCGCAGGAGATCTGCAAGACGGCCAAGCTGTCGCCGGACGCGCGGCCGCGCAACATCCACGGGGACGACGCCGAGGCGCTCTACAAGGCCATCCAGACGACGAAGATCATGGCGCCGCCGTCGAACTGCCTGTCGCCCATCGGCGAGAAGGCGATCCTCCACGGCCTGTTCAAGCAGATCAAGGGCGACTTCTACACGGCGGTGACGCGGCCGCCGGCGGTGTACCGCGGCAACCCCTTCGTCATCGAGGCGGGGCTGGCCTTTGGCAAGGGGCCCGACCAGGCGGCGTCCACGCCGGACGCGCCGGCGGCCCCGCTGGCCGAGGGCGAGGAGCACGACGAGGACAGCGAGCTGGCGCGCGTCATCCGCTACGCCAACCGCGTCCCGCTCCTCTACCAGCAGTCGGCCTGCGCGACGTTCAAGGCCGTGCTCGAGACCGCGTGGCGAAACTATGGCATCGCCCAGTCGCGCGGCGCGCTGCCGGCGGGACCGATGGTGGTGTTCGTCCACATGGCCTCGGTCTGGGTGCCGTTCACCAGCGAGTCGAAGGAAGCGATTGCCGACTACGACGAGATCCGCAAGGAGATCAAGCTCGCGCTGCAGGAGTGCGGCCGGCGGCTCGGCGTCTTCCTGCGCCGTCGTGAGCGGGCCAAGAGCGAGTTCCGGCGGCGCAACATCTTCGAGCTCTACATCGAGGAGGTCGTCGAGGCGTGCGCGCGCCTCAAGGGCGGCAAGCTGCCGAAGGCGAAGCTGAAGACGCAGCTCCAGAAGATCGCCGCGAAGCGGACGGGCGGCGCGAAGACGGACGAGATCCTCGGCCGCGAGAGCGGGCCGGAAGGGCTGCCGCACTCGATCATCGTCACGCCGGACGGGACCGAGGGCGAGGCGCCCACGCTGCCCGTCGCCGGGCAGACCAACGGCGGCCCGCCGGAAGCGCCGCCGCCGGAACCCGAGCTTCCCGCCGCGCCGCCGAAGGCGAAGGTGCGGGCGGCTCGCGGGGCGAAGACGGCGAAGCGCACGAGCGTCGCGGCGAAGCGCAAGGCGCCGGCGTCGAAGGGCAAGACGGCCGGGAGGCGCACGGCCAGGGCCGCCAAGCGAACGAAGAGGTAGAAGAAAGCATGGCCAAGGCGAAGACGTCCGGAGCGGTCGAGAAGAAGCTCGTCGGCGTGGCCGACGTGGTGATCACGGCGGCCGATCGCAGCAAGGACCCGACGCTGTCCATCCCGGTGCGCAGCCTCGCCAACGTCAACTTCAACGAGAAGCGCGGCCTCATCGAGCTGGGCAAGCGCAAGCAGGCCCGCACGTTCTTCAACGTGGCGATGGCCAAGAAGTTCATGCAGACCGTGCTGGTGGCCGACGCGCTGGCCGAGCTGCAGCGCGCGGACCTCACGACCTCGCTCCGCGAGATCTACTACCGCACCAAGCACACGATGAAGGGCTCGCACGAGAACACCTTCGACGGTCAGAACGAGTCCGACCCGCTCATCGAGGACCTCGAGGTCTCGCTGGCCGCCCTGCGCGAGGAGCTGCACGTGCGGGCCGAGAACGCCGGGAGCGTCGTGGGCCCGCTGGTGCTCGCCGACGACGGCGACCGGGTGGACTGCGCGCGCCTGGGCAAGGGCGGCTACTCGGTGCCGTCCATCGTCGAGCCGGAGTACATCGAGATCCGCCGCTGCACCGCCGACTTCGTCCTGCTCGTCGAGAAGGGCACCCAGTGGAACCGCCTGTCGGAGGACAAGTTCTGGCGCCGCTACAACTGCGTGCTGCTGACCGGCAACGGCCAGCCGCCCCGCGGCGTCCGCCGCCTCGCCCGCCGCCTGCACGAGGAGTACAAGATCCCCGTCTACGTCCTCGTCGACAACGATCCCTGGGGCTACTACATCTACTCCGTCGTCAAGCAGGGCTCGATCAACCTCGCCTTCGAGAGCGAGCGCATGGCCATCCCCAAGGCGAAGTTCATCGG
>VBPC01000063.1:10668-23233 GCA_005887895.1 Candidatus Rokuibacteriota bacterium | reverse complement strand
TTTGCGCGCGCCGAATGCGCGCTTCGCGAGCCGGACGGCGACTTCGACCAGTGATCATCGGGGAAAAATCTTCCCGGGGGCATTCTGTGGACGAATGACGCGGCAATGCGAGGGCGCTCAGGCGTGAGCCCGCATCAGACCGGTCGATTTTCTCGTCTGTGGATACGTGTGGACAAGTGGATAACCTGTGAGCAAGTCAGACGCCCCGCCGGAGCGCCTCCAGGATGCGGCGCGCCAGGATCGGGCCTCGGGTGACGAATCCGGTGAAGTAACCGATCGCGCGTGCCCCCTCGCGGAGCAATGTGATGGCCTTGTCGGCGCTGTCGACGCCGCCGGTGGCCACGATCTCCAGCGCGTCGCCGAAGCGCTTGCGCGTGCGGCGCACGTTGTCGAGCGTCGCCGGAAAGATGTCGGGCCCGCTGAGGCCGCCGGCGCTCTGCGAGAGCCGCGGCTCCTCGATCCGCCGCGTGTTGCCGTAGTTGACGACCCGGACGCCGGCCTCCAGCGCGGCCGGAATGATGTGACGCTCGTTGGCGTCGGCGAAGTCGGGCGAGATCTTCACGATCAGGGGGCGCGGCGACATCCGGCCGAGCGTCTCGAGCACCGCCCGCAGCTCGCGGGGCCGCTCGCTCCACGCGTAGACCAGCCGGGTGTTGGGCGACGAGATGTTGATCTCGACCAGATCGCCGAGCGGCGCCAGGGCCTCCACCAGCGTCACGTAATCCTGCACCGACTCGCCGGCCACGCTCACGATCAACGGCACGCGGTGAGGCAGGCCGACGATCGAGGCGCGGAAGGCGGCCAGACCGGGGTTCTGGAAGCCGTTGCAGTTGACGAGGCCCGGCCCGGCCGTCGTGCGGGTGCGCACCAGGTTGGGCCGGGGATGGCCGGGGCGCGGGTCGACCGTGATCGACTTCGTCGTCACGGCACCGAAGCCGAGCCCCATCGCGCGGCGCAGGATCCGCGGGTCGTAGTACTGGGCGGCCAGGATCACCGGGTTCGGCAGCGGCACGCCGCCCAGGGTGACGGCGAAACGAGGGTCGTCGAGCCGGAAGGCGCCGAGCCGGTCGAGCGGGAGGAGCCGCAGGGCCGTCTGTCCCAGCGCGATGGCCGTCGGCTCCGGCAGCCGCGAGAGCACGCCGGCGTAGAACGTGCGGTAGAGCGCGGCGAGGGCGCGGGTCATCGAGGGCGCCTCGAGGATAGCACACGCCTTGGGCCCCGTTCGTCTTGACCTCGGCGGACGGCGCCTTTAGGGTAGCCGAATGGGTCGTTGGATGACCGCCGGCGTCGCGGTCCTGCTGCTGTCCGCGTGCGCGTCGGTGGCGCCGCCGCCCGTGGCCGTCCAGCCCGAGCGTGGCGCCGCCGTCCCCGGCTTCGCGCTCGCCACCGACAGCTTCGCCTTCCCCAACGAGATCCGCGCACGGCATCCCGAGCAGGAGGATCTGTACGCCAACTACTGCTTCGTGCTCGCCCGGGGCCTGCGCCAGTTCTTCCTCTTCGCCCGCTTCGAGCCCGCCGCGCCGCGGCTCGCGCACGAGGGCTACGTCGAGCGCGTCCGCGCCGTCGCCGCCCGCGCGCCATGGGAGCCGGCGCCGCCGGCCGACGATCGGATCGTCATCCCCGGCTACGCGAACCTGCGCGAGTTCTCACGCGCCGAGGAGTCGGCGGTGAAGGAAGGGCTGGGCGGGCGATTCTGGACGCTCGTGCACTGGACGAACTGGCGCGTCACGTTCCCCGTCACCGGCGGCCACCAGGCCGGGGTGGCGCGCGACATCATGGACGAGCTCGCCGGCGGCCGTCTCGTGCAGCTGCTGGTCACGAACTGGCCCAAGCCCGAGCTGAACCACTCCGTCGTCGCCTTCGCCTACCGGCCGGGCGCGCAGGGCGTCGAGTTCCTCGTCTGGGATCCCAACGATCCGTCCGAGCCCGGCGTCATGACGTTCGACGCCGGGGTGCGCCGATTCCAGGCGAGCCGCCTGTACGACACCGAGCCGGGGCCGATCCGCGCTTTCCGGATGTACTACTCATGGCTGTTGTGACGGCGAAGACGCTTCCGTCCGGCGCGCCGCCCGCCGCGGCGGCGGCGCCCCGCTGGTACACACACGGACTCAACCGTCCGGCCGTCTACCGCGCCGCCGCGGTGCTGGCCGGGGCGCTGCCGCGTCCGGCGCGGCTGGCGCTGGCGCGGGCGCTGGCGCCGCGCGCGGCGCGGTGGTTTCCGGCTGAGCGCGCGCGGGTCAGCGCCAACGTCGCCCGCGTACGCCCCGGCGCCGGCGACGCCGAGCGCGCGGCGCTCGTGGACGACGTCTTCCGGCACTTCGCGATCTGCTTCGCCGACCTCGTCAGCACCAATCGTCGCAAGGCGCAGCCCGACCGCCTGGTCGGGCGCATCGAGGGCGACGAGCACCTGCGCGCCGCCGACGCGGAGGGACGCGGGCTCGTGCTGCTGACCGCGCACCTCGGCAACTGGGAGCTCGGCGGCCGCCTGCTGGCGTCGCGGCTCGAGCGGCCGACGCATGTGGTGGTGGCGGCCGAAGCGGACCCGGGCGTGGAGCGTTTCCTGCGCGGCGCCCCCTCGCCGGTGCGCTTCGTGCGCCGGGCCGACCCGATGGCGGCGCTGCCGCTGGTGGCCGCGCTGCGCCGCCACGAGATCGTCGCGCTCCAGGGGGATCGCGCGCTCGGCACCCGCGGCGACGCGCTGGTCGACTTCTTCGGCGCGCCGGCGCCGTTTCCCCTGGGGCCCTTCGTGCTGGCGCGCGCGGCCGGCGCCCCGGTGGTGCCGGCCTTCTGCCTGCTCGACACCCGGCTCCGCTACACGGTGGTGATGACGGAGCCGATCCGCGTCGCGACCGGCGACGAGCCCGCGGCGCTCGCGGCCTGGGTGCGCGTGCTGGAGGCGATGGTCCGGCGCGCGCCCGAGCAGTGGTTCAACTTCTTCGACGTCTGGAGCGGTGCTCCTGCATCCTGAGCCCGTCGCCGTCCTCGCCGCCGGCGTGGTCACGCCGCTCGGCCTCGATCTGGACACGTTCTGGTCCGGCCTCCTCGGCGGCGGCGACGCGCTCACGGCCATCGAGCGTTTTCGCACCGACGATCTTCGCGTCGGCCGCGGCGGCGAGATCAAGAAGCTGCCGGCGGTCGCGGCCGGCTTGCGCTCGCGGGCGTCCGCGCTGCTCGTCGGCGCCGCCGCGGACCTGCGCGCCCGCGGGCGTCTCGGCGCCGCCGACGACCGCATCGCCGTCGTGGTCGGCACCGCGCTGGGCGGCGTGGAAGAGATCGAGCACGCGCTGACCGGCGACGACAGCCCGCGCCGGGTGCTCGACGGGCTCTACGATGCGCCGGCTCACGCGCTGGCCGACTGGCTCGGCGTCCGCGGCCCGGTGCTGACGGTCTCGGCCGCCTGCGCCTCCGGCGCCACCGCGCTCGGGGTCGGGGCCGACCTGCTGCGCGAGGGCGCGGCCGACCTGGTCGTGGCCGGTGGCTACGACGTCCTGTGCCGCTTCGTGCTGCGCGGCTTCGACGTCCTCCGCTCGCTCACTCGCGAGCGCGTGCGCCCGTTCGATCGGCGGCGCAGCGGGCTCCTGCTGGGCGAGGCGGCCGGGCTGCTGCTGCTGGCCCGCGAGCGCGACGCGCGGGGCCCGCGGCTCGGCCGCTTGCGGGGCCACGGCAGCGCCAGCGACGCCTCGCACATCGCCGCGCCGGATCCCGGCGGCCGCGGGCTCGAGGCCGCCATCCGGGCCGCGCTGGCCGAGGCCGACGTCGCGCCGGGCGACCTCGACTTCGTGAGCGCCCACGGCACCGGCACGCCGCTGAACGACCGGATCGAGACCGCCGTGCTCCGACGCGTGCTGGGCCCGCGGGCCTCCGCGATTCCGGTGAACTCCATCAAGGGGGCGCTCGGCCACACGATGGGCGCCGCCGCCGCGCTCGAGGCCATCATGTGCCTGCTGGCGGCGCGCGAGGGGCTGATCCCGCCGACGGTCGGCTACGAGGAGCCCGATCCCGCCTGCGACCTCGATTATGTCCCGGGCGGCTGCCGGCCGGCGCGCCCGCGGCTCATGCTGAGCACGTCGCTCGGCTTCGGCGGCTGCAACGCGGCGCTCGTCCTGGAAGGCGTGAGATGACACGGGGCTCTCGGGTCGCCGGCGTGGGAGTATTGACGGGTTGGGGCGAAGGCGTCGCTGCGCTGCCGGCCGATGCGCGGACCGCGGCCGGCGGGCGCGCGGTCGTGCCGCTCGGCCGCCCGGCGCTCGACGGCGAGCGGTTCCGGAGAGCGACGCGCGAGTGCCTGCTCGGCGTCGAGGCCGTGAACGCGACGCTCCGCGACGCCGAGATCGACCGGGAGTCGATCCGCGGCGACCGGACGGCGCTGGTGTTCGTCACCGCCGGCGCCTACGGCCCCTCGAACGCGGAATTCATTGTAGCGGGCATTGTTGGAGCGGGGACGGCGAGACCGGCTCAGACCGACGGTGGCCTGACTCAGGAGCGGGGTGGCTCCGAGCGGCGTGGCTCCGTCGGCACGCTGCACTTCCCGTACACGGCGCCGAGCGCCCTGTCGGGGGAGGTGGCGATCGAGTTCGGGCTGACCGGCGCTTATGTCATCCTGATCGGAGGCGCGCCGGCGACCGTCGACGCCCTCTGGCAGGCCAGCCGCCTGCTGGCGAGCGGACGGTGCGACCGGGCCCTGGTGCTCGCGATCGAGACGTTCGCGGAGTGCGAGGCCCTGTGGCGCCGGGCCCGGTGGACGCTCCCGGCGCCGCTGGTGGCGCTGGCGCTGGCCCGCGCGACGGGCGGCGGCATCGTACGGGTGGGGGGCGCGTGGCGAGGACGAACGGCCGCCATCGAGCTGGCGACCGCCGGGCGCGCCGCCCGGGTCTGACCGGGGAACCCCTAAGCGGGAGGGCCATGGAACCCAAGGAAGTGTTCGACGAGCTCAAGACGATGCTCGTGGCGCGGCTGAAGTTCGATCCTCGCCGGGCGGCGGAGGTGGTCGAGGCGACGCCGTTGCCGAAAGGTGTCGAGGACTCCATCGGCCTGGACTCGCTCGACTTCATCGAGCTGTCCATCGCCATCGAGGAGAAGTTCGGGATCGTCATGGACGAATCCGAGGACCTGGGCGCGCACTTCGCCTCGTTCGACACGCTGTCGCGCTTCATCGCGGGGCGGCTCGGCGCCGCATGAGGCCCGTCGTCGTCACCGGGCTCGGCGCCGTGAGCCCGTTCGGCGTCGGCGTCAAGCCGTACTGGGCCGGCCTCGCCGCCGGCGCCTGTGCCATCCGCCCGCTGACCCTCTTCGACGCCGCCGCCTTCCGCTGTCGCATCGCGGCCGCGGTGCCGGAGTCGCCCGGGGCCTCCCCGCGTCGCTCGCGCGCCGACGGCCTCGCGCTTGGCGCCGCCGGCGAGGCGCTCGACGACGCGGGCCTCGGCCGCGTCGAGCGGCGCGAGGCCGCGCTGATCGTCGGCGCGGTGGGCGGCGGCATGCTCGAGGCCGAGGCGTGGTACTGGGCGCGCGCGCAGGGCGAGCGCGTCCCCAGCTGGGCGGCGGCGCTGCGCTCGATGCTGCCCGGCTCGCACGCCGGGACGCTCGCGCATCGGCTCGGCCTCGGCGGCCCGCGCCACAGCGTCGTCACCGCCTGCTCCTCGGGCGCCGTCGCGCTGGCGGAGGCGGCCGAGCTGATCGCCGACGGCGTCGTCGACGTGGCGCTGGCCGGGGGCGTCGATGCGATGACCCGCCTGTGCTTCATGGGCTTCAACGCGCTCAAGCTGCTCGACCCCGAGCCGTGCCGGCCGTTCGATCGCGACCGCCGCGGTATGTCGATCGGCGAGGGCGCGGCGTTCGTGGTGCTCGAGGCGGCCGAGCGGGCGCACGCGCGGGGGGCGCGCGTGTACGCCGAGCTCGCCGGGCACGGCATGACGACCGACGCCTTCCACGTCACGGCGCCCCAGCCCGAGGGCGAGGGCATGACGCGCGCGATGCGGGCTGCGCTGGCCGTGGCGGGCCTCGACCCGCGCGGCGTCGGCTACGTCAACGCGCACGGCACGGCGACGCCGCAGAACGATCGCATCGAGGCGCTGGCGATCGCGCGCGTGTTCGGCGAGGGTCGGGTGCTGGTCAGCTCCAACAAGTCGATGATCGGCCACACGATGGCCGCGGCCGGCGGTCTCGAGGCCGTCGCGACGATCCTCGCGCTGACCCACGAGCTCGTCCCGCCGACGGCGAACCTGGGCACGCCGGACGCCGACGTGGCGTTCGACTGCGTGCCGCGCGTGGCCCGCGAGGCGGCGATCGAGCACGCGATCTCCAATTCCTTCGGCTTCGGCGGGCAGAACGTCACGCTGCTCTTCCGACGCGCCTGACGTGATGGAGCGGAGGGCCGTCGTCGTCACCGGGGTGGGCGTGGTCAACGCGGCCATCGTCGGCGCCTCGCCGGCGCTCGGGGCCTGGCTGGCGGCGCCCCGCCCGGCGGCGCGCGTCACCGCGCACGGCCGGCCGGCCGTGCGGCTGCCCGAGGGCACGCTGGCCGGCCTCATCGATCCGGGCGAGGCGCGGCGGCTCTCGCGCGTGTGCCAGCTGACCATCGCCGCCGCCCGGCTGGCGACGGTGGAATCGGGCCTCGATCCCGCCCGGGGCCTCGGCCTCGTCGTCGGCAGTGAGCTCGGAGACTTCACGTCGACCATCGCGTTCGCCGACGGCTATCTCGCCCGCGGGGCGGCCGGCCTGTCGGCGCTGCTCTTCCCCAACACCGTGATGAACACGATGGCGGCGACCACGGCGATCGCGGTCGCGGCGCGGGAGCTCGCGCTCACGCTCAACGTGCCGACCGTGGCCGGCGAGCTCGCGATCGCCCGGGGCGTGGCCGCGGTGGCGAGCGGTCGCGTGGACGCCGTGCTCGCCGGCGGCGTCGACGAGGTCGACCCGCTCGTCGAGGAGATGCTCGGCACGCTCGGCGATCGCGACGTTCGCGGCGAGGGCGCCGCCTTCCTCGTGCTCGAGGCCGAGTCCGTCGCGCGCGCCCGCGGCGCGACGACGCTCGGCCGGCTCGCCGGCGCGGCGTGGCGCGCGCTGCCCGCCCGTCCGTGGGGCGTTGGCCGGCGCTCGGGCTCGCGGGCGATCGAGGAGGCGCTGGCCGGTGCGGCGCTCGGCCCGCCCGGCTTCGTCTACTGCTCGGCCAGCGGCGACGCCGAGCGTGATAGCTGGGAAGCACGCGTGCTCGCCGCCGCCCTCGGCGACGCCACGCCGCCGGCGGTCTCGCTGGCCCCGCTGCTCGGTCAGCACGCCGGCCTCGGCGCGCTGCGCGTCGCGGCGGCGCTGTGGACTGCGCGCGCCGGCGTGCTGCCGGACGACGCCGGCGGCCCGGCCCGGCGCGTCGCCGGTCCCGGCCTGGTGCATGGCCTCGCCCGCGGCGGCGCCCACGTTGCCGTGATCTCGAGCGCCGCATGAGCCACCTCATCGTGATCCCGGTGTTCGACGAGGCGGCCACGATCGCGCGCGTCGTGGAGGCCGCCCGCGCCCACGGCCCGGTTCTCGTGATCGACGACGGCTCCCGCGACGACAGCGCCGCGCTGGCGGCGGCGGCCGGCGCCGACGTGCTGCGCCACCCGCGACGGCTCGGCAAGGCCCAGGCGCTGTTGACCGGCATCGCCGCCGCGCGCCGCCGGAGTGCGACACTCGTCGTCACGCTCGACGGGGACGGCCAGCACGACCCCGGCGCGATTCCCGTGCTGCTCGCCGCCGCGCGGGGCGCCGGGCGCGCCGTCGTCGTCGGCAACCGGCTCGACGGACACGGGCGGCTGCCGGTCACGCGGCGCAACGCGATCCGTGTCGCCAGCTTCTTCGCGAGCTGGGTGAGCGGCGCGCCGGTCGCCGACAGCCAGTCGGGGTTCCGTGTCTATCCGCTCGGGCTGTTCGACGAGGTGCGCACGTGCCGCGGCGGCTTCGTCTTCGAGACCGAGATCCTGCTCGCCGCGGCGGCGGCCGGCTGGGGCATCGAGCAGGTCGGCGTGCCGGCGCTGCCGCGGATCGCGGCGCGCAGCCGCTTCCGGCCGATCCGCGACGGCGCCGCCATCGGCGCGTTTCTCGCCGCCCGCGCGCTGACGTGCTGGAGCCTGGAGGCACGGACGCTCGCCGCCGAGCTGCTCGCCGTGTTCCAGTCCGAGCACATGGCCGCGCGCCACGCGGCGATCCTGGAGGCGGCATCGGCCTACACCGACTCGCCGGTGCGCTGGAGCCTGGCGGTCGGAGCGGCCGCGGCGCGGCGCGCGGGAGCCCGGCTCGCCGCCGTCGGCGACAACGCGCGGCGCCGCGGCACCGACCGGGCGGTCGTGGCCACGCTGGCCGCACCGTTCATCCTGCCGCTGCTGCTCCTGGTGGCGCTGGCCGGCGAGCGCAGCCCCGACCTCGTCACGCCGCTCGTGGACGCGCTCTACGGCACACCGCGCCGGACGCGGTTCGAGGTCGATGCCGTCGGCGTCGGCGCCGACGCCATGACCGAGAGCGGCGGATGACGCCCACGACCTCCGACGTCGCCGTCATCGGCGGCGGGCCCGGCGGCTCGACGGTGGCGACGCACCTGGCCCGCGCGGGACTGAGCGTGGTGGTGTTCGAGCGCGAGGTCTTTCCGCGCTTCAAGGTCGGCGAGTCGCTGGTGCCGGCCACCATGCTGCTGCTGGAGCGGCTGGGAGTGCTCGAGCGCGTCGAGCGCGGCGGCTACCAGGTGAAGTACGGCGCCACGTTCCTCGACGAGGAGACGGGGCTGGGCCATACGTTCTATTTCCTGCGTGGCATGCCCTGGCCGAACTGGACGTACAACGTACCGCGCGCCGACTTCGACGCCCTGCTGCTCGACCATGCCCGCAAGCAGGGCGCCGTCGTTCACCAGCCGGCCGCCGTCGGCGGCGTGACGTTCGATGCCGCCGGCGTCACGCTCGACGTCGCCAGCGGCGACGACCGGCTGACCCATCGGGCGCGCTTCCTGGTCGACGCCAGCGGCCGCGACGGCTTTCTGGCCGGACGCCTGGGGCGGCGCGTCCGCGTCCCCAATCTCGGCAAGGTCGCGCTCTTCGCGCACTACCGCGGCGCGGATCGCTTTCCCGGCGTCGAGGAGGGCAACGTCCGCATCTATCTCTTCGACGGCGGCTGGTTCTGGTGGATCCCGATGGGCGGTGACCTCACCAGCATCGGCGTCGTCCTCCACGCGCGCGTCGCCCGCGCCCACGCCGGCGCGCCGGAGGCGCTGTTCGAGGCGATGGTGCAGCGCTGCCGCGCCGTTGCCGACCATCTCGGCGCCGCCGAGCGCGTCACGCCGATCCACCGCACCGCCAACTTCGCCTACACCAACACGCCGGTGGTGGGCGACCGCTTCCTCGTGGTCGGCGACGCGATTGCGTTCGTCGATCCGATCTTCTCGAGCGGCGTCTTCATCGCCATGCGCACCGCCGAGCTGGCGGCGGACACGATCCTTGCCGCCTTCGCCGACGGCCGGTTCAGCGCCCGCCGCTTCGCCGCCTACGAGCGCCGCGTGGGGCGCGGCATGTCGCCGTTCTTCACGTTCATCAACAGGTACTACGAGCCCGCGTTCCTCGATCTCTTCCTCCGCCCCCGGAACGTGTTCGGCATGGTGCGCGCCGTCCTCAACGTCCTCTCCGGCGGCAGCTTCATCCGCATGCCGTTGCGCGTGCGTCTCTCGCTCACCCTCCTCTTCGGCCTGGCCCGGATCAACACGTGGGTCCGCCGCCGCGCGGGGCGGCCCGTAGAATCGCGACTCGAGTGGTAGTGCGCCCGCCCTCGTCGCCGTGCACTGCGCGAGGCGAGTCGATGAACGGCGTCGGGCGAATCCTGAGAGAGTACGGGTTCACGATCGCGGGAATCGCGATCGGCGTGGCCGGCATCGTCGCGCTCGGGGCCATGGGCGAGCGGATCGTGCGGTTCATCGAGGGCGGGGACCGCTTCGTGCTCGGACAGATCTCGGTGGCCGGGCGAGGCATGGGGATGGGGGCCGGTTTTACCGCCGGCGGCATGCTGCCGGCCTCGGCCCTCCGCGCGATCGCCGCCGTGCCGGGCGTCGCCGGCGTGCAGGCGCAGGTCATGCTGCCGCTGAATCCGTCGACCTCGCAGTTCATGACGTTGACCCAGGAGCTGGTGCTGGGGCTCGATCTCTCGGTGCCGACGCCGAACCGTCACTATCCGACGCTGCCGGTGCACGAGGGACGCGTCCTGCGGCGGGGCGATCGGCGCGTGGCCGTGGTGGGCGCGTCCTTCGCAGCCTCCCACGGTCTTCGCGTCGGCAGCGCGCTGGTGCTGGAGGACGAGCCGTACGAGGTCGTCGGCGTGCTGGAGCGGACGCTGACCGCGCCGGATCGCTTCGTCATCGTCCCGATCGAGGACGCGCGCCGGCAGTGGATCGCCAAGGATCGGCTGCTGCGCACGGTCATCGCCTCCGGTGCCGCCGCGGTCAACGCGGCCGACCTCAACACCGGCGCTGCCGTCGGCTGGGGCGACGGCGAGGATCCGGACGTCGTCGCCCGTCGCATCGCCGAGCGCGTCAAGGACGTGAACGTGCAGATCCCCAGCGACTTGAGCCGGCTGCTGCGATCCTCGACGGCCTTCTTCTCGGCGCTGCTGGGCGGTCTCGGCGTCCTGGCCTTCGTCATCGGCGGTCTGTCCCTCGCCAACACCGTCGCGGCCGCCGTGTTCGAGCGGATCCGCGACTTCGGCGTCAAGCGCGCGCTCGGCGCGACGGACTGGCAGCTCGGGCGCGAGGTGCTCGGCGAAGCGCTGGCGGTGACGCTCTCCGGCGGCGCGGTCGGCGTGGCGCTGGCCGTCATGCTCGGCACCGGTGTCGACCGCTGGGCGGCCCGGAGCGGCCAGCAGCTCTTCCTCTTCTCGGGCCGGCTGCTCGGCGGCAGCCTCGTGTTCTCCCTGCTGCTGGGCGCGGCGGCGGCCACCTACGCGACCCTGCGGGTCGTGCGCCTGTCCCCGGCCGAGGCGATCCGCCGCGGTGCTTGAGGCGCGTGCGCTCGTGAAGTCGTATCGCGCGCCCGGCGGCGCGCCGATCCGTGTCCTGGACGGCGTCGACCTCGCCGTGCCGCGGGGGCGCCTGGCCCTCGTACTCGGCGCGTCGGGCTCGGGCAAGAGCACCCTGCTGAACGTGGTCGGCCTGCTGGAGGACGCCGAGGGCGGCGACGTGATCGTGGGCGGCGAGCGCGTGAGCGCCCTCGGCCGCTCCGCCCAGGGTCGGGCGCGCGGGCGGTACATCGGCTTCGTGTTCCAATCGTTCCTGCTGTTGCCCTCGCTCACCGCGCTCGACAACGTGCTGCTGGCCGCGCGGTACGCGCGGCGGGCGCGCCTCGACGCGCGGCGGCGGGCGCGCGAGCTGCTCGCCGAGTTCGGCGTGCTCGAACGGCAGGCTCACTACCCGCCGCAGCTCTCCGGCGGCGAGCAGCAGCGCGTGGCCTTCTGTCGCGCCGTGCTCAACGATCCGCCCCTGCTGCTGGCCGACGAGCCGACCGGCAACCTCGACGACGCCAACGGGCGCGTGATCCTCGAGGCGTTGCGCGCACGGGCGCGGGCCGGCGCCGCCGTGGTCGTCGTCAGCCACCGTGCGGACGCCGTCGGCGCCGCCGATGCCGTGTACCACATGCGGGAGGGACGGCTCGAGCCGGGGCCCTCCACCTCTGGAGGAGGACCGTCATGAGATCGATCGTGGGGGCGCTGATCGCGGCCCTGCTGCTGGTCGCCCCGGCGAGGGCGACGGGGCTGGTGGAGTTCACCTTCAGCGCGCCCCTTGACCGCGTCGCCACGGCTGGACGGCGACAACTACGGCGTGTACGAGAAGGCGCTGCGCCACCGCCTGCGCGTCAACGTGCGGGCCGCCGGCACCAACCGTACGATCGTCAGCATCGAGCGGATCGTGTTCAAGCGCGAGCGCATCCTGTTCGTCGACAACGACGAGCCGGTGACCGACACCAGCCGCGACACCGAGAAGTCGGTGCTCGACGCCATCGGCAAGGCGCTGTGATCAAGACGGTGGCGCTCGTCCTCGTCGCCGGCCTCCTCGGCGGCACGGGCCACGTCCTGCTGTCCAAGGGCATGAAGACGGTGGGCGACCTGACCGAGGCGCCGGCCGCGCGCGTCGGGGGCATGGTGCTCAGTGCGATCACCAATCCCTGGCTGCTGCTGGGCGTGACGCTGCAGGCCTCGTTCTTCTTCATGTACATCACGCTCCTGTCGCGGGCAGACGTGAGCAAGATCCTGCCGATGACCGCCTTCGACTACATCGTGGTCGCGGTCCTCGCCAGCCTCATCCTGGCCGAACCCATCACGCCGGCCCGCTGGACGGGCATCGGCTTCATCGTGCTCGGCGTGGTGCTGGTGTCGCGCACCTGAGAGCCTGGGCCGCGGCGCTCGTCGCGGCGGCGCTGGCGATGGCGGCCGCGGCGCCGTTCCTGCTGGCGAGCCTGGGCGCCGCGCCGTTCGACGACCCCGGCGAGGGGATGCACGCCGAGATCGCGCGCGAGCTGTGGCGCGCCGGCCCGATGCTGCCGCTGACTCTCGACGGCGTGCCGTACGT
>VBPC01000063.1:0-10531 GCA_005887895.1 Candidatus Rokuibacteriota bacterium | reverse complement strand
TTCGTGGCTGCGCTCGCCGTCGGCTTCGCGCTGGCGCTCTCCGGCGTCGCCGACGAGCGGCGGGTGCGCGTGGCGGCCGGCCTCGTGGCCTTCGGCCTGGCCGCACTCGCCAAGGATCCGCTCGGCGCGCTGGCGCCGCCGCTGGCCATCGGCCTGGCGCTGGCCCTCGGCGACCGCGGGCGTCCGGTGGGCCGCTGGCTGCCGTGGTACGGCGTGCTCTTCGCGGTCCTGCTGGCCTTCGGCTGGTGGATCGAGGCCGAGCGCGTCACGCCGGGCTTCGTCTGGTACACGGTCGTCGACAACCACCTGCTCAACATGATCCTGGCGCGACACTTTCCCGACGAGGACGTGCCGCTGGGCATGGGGGAGTTCGCGACGGTCGCGCTGCTCGGTGCGGCGCCGTGGGTAATGCCAGCCGCCGGCTGCCTCTGGCAACTCGGCCGCCGGCGCGCCTGGCGGAATCCGGCCGAGACGCCGTGGGTCGCGCTCGGCCTGTGGGCGATCGGCGTGCTCGGGCTCGCGATCCTGGTGCCGTTTCGCTTGCCCCACTACGGGCTGCCGGCATATCCGGCCATCGCCCTGCTGGCGGCCCGCGGCTGGCGCGATCTGAGCGCCCGCTGGCTGGCCGGCCTCCACGCGGCGCTGTTCGCGGCGCTGGCGTTCGCCTGCGCGGTGGCGTGGACGACCGACGGCTCGGCGTTCATCTCCCAGGTGCTCGGCGCCGCGGACGTCGCCACGCGCAAGGCGACTGCCGCCGGCGTCCCACCGCCGATCCCACCGTGGTCCGCCTTCCGCCCGCTCATCGGTGCGACGTCGCTGGCGCTGGCGGCCGGCGCGCTCGCCCTGGCCATCGCCGCGGTCGCCCGGGCGCGCGCGGTCGCGGTGTACGCGACCGTCGTCACGCTGGCGCTCGTCCTGCCGAACGCGGCCGGAGCGCTGGGCCTCGTCGCGGCGCAGCGGGCGGTGAAGAGCGTGGCCGAGGAGATCGCGCGGCGCGCGCGGCCCGGCGATCTGGTCGTGCACGAGGGGCCGCTGGAGAATGCCGGCGCGCTGCCCTGGTACAGCCGGCGGCAGGTAGTCGTCGTCGACGGTCGCCGCAGCGTGCTGGCCTTCGGCGCCTCGACCCCGGCGGCGCCAGACGTGCTGTGGCAGACGCCGCGCCTGCAACAGGCCTGGCTCGGCTCTCAGCGTGTCTGGCTGGTCACCGGGCGCCCGCCGGAGCTGAGCGTGGTCGCCGCCCTGCCGGACGCCCGCCTCGTCGCCGCCGGCGGCGGCCGCCGCCTCTACGTCAACCGATAAGATGGGGGCCCCGACATCGCCCCCAAACCCCCAGACGTTCGCAGCGCCCCGGCGCAGCCGGGGCCCGGATTCATAGTCAACCGATGAACGAGGGGCGCCACGGCTGCGCCGGGGCGCCACGAGCCGTTTGGGGGTTTGGGGGCCATGTCGGGGCCCCCATCTCATATAAGATGAGGCAGATGCCCGAGTACCTCCGCACGCTGTTCCTGCATCCACCCTCGTTCGCAGGCTTCGACGGCGGCGCCGGCTCCCGCTACCAGGCGCGCCGCGAGGTGCGCTCGTTCTGGTATCCGACCTGGCTGGCCCAGCCCGCCGCGCTCGTGCCCGGCTCGCGCCTGATCGACGCGCCGCCGGCCGACCTCTCGCTGGCCGACGTGCTGCCGGCGGCGCGCGAGTACGACCTGGCCGTGCTGCACACGAGCGCGCCGTCGTTCGGCCACGACGTGAAGGTCGCCGAGGCGCTGCGCGACGCCAACCCCCGGCTGTGCGTCGGGTTCGTCGGCGCCCACGTGGCGGTGGCGCGCGAGAGCGCGCTCGGCGCCTCGCGGGCGATCGACTTCGTGGCCGGCAACGAGTTCGACTTCACGATCCAGGAGATCGCCCAGGGCCGACCCCTCGGCGAGGTTGCCGGACTGTCCTATCGCACCAACGGTCACGTACACCGGACGCCCGAGCGGGCGCCGCTCGAGGACATGGATCGGCTGCCCTTCGTGGTGGACGTGTACAAGCGCGATCTCTGCCTGTGGCCCCAGACGGTCGGCGGCCACCGCTACCGCACCCGCTCCGTCGAGCACGTGCTCGCGGAGATCGGGCGGGCCACACGGTTGTTCCCGCAGGTGAAGGAGTACTTCTTCGACGACGACACGTTCACCGACGACCCGCCGCGCGCCGAGGCGATCGCGCGCGGGCTGGGGCGGCTGGGCGTGACGTGGTCGTGCAACGCCAAGGCCGACGTGCCGTACGCGACGCTCAAGGTCCTCAAGGACAACGGCCTGCGTCTGCTGCTGGTCGGCTACGAGTCCGGCAGCCAGGCGATCCTCAACAACGTCAGGAAAGGGATTCGCCTCGACCGGGCCCGCGAGTTCACCCGCAACGCGAAGGCGCTCGGGATCACGATCCACGGCACGTTCATCATGGGGCTGCCGGGCGAGACGCGCGACACGATCGAGGCCACGATCCGATTCGCGCTCGACGTCGATCCCCACACGATCCAGGTGTCGCTGGCGGCGCCCTATCCCGGCACCGAGCTCTACCGTGAGGCGCAGGCGCGCGGCTGGCTGGAGGACGACGCCCTGGTCGACACCGCCGGCGTGCAGACGAGCGTGCTGGGGTATCCGCACCTCGCCCGCACCGAGATCTTCGCCTCGCTCGAGGAGTTCTACCGTCGGTTCTACTTCCGTCCACGCAAGATCTTCGCCATCGGCGCCGAGATGGTGCGCGACCGCACCGTCCTGCGGCGGCGACTCGGCGAAGGCGTCGAGTTCCTCCGCTTCCTCGCCCGCCGTCGTCGCGAGTCGAGCTGAGAGTCTGTCGCGTGCCGAGGCGTCGGTCGCGCTCCCTCGTGGCGGGTCTGCTCGTCGCCGCGTCGCTGGCCGGCGCCTGCAGCGCCCCGCAGCCGGCCCCGCCCCGGCCGGCCGCGCTGGTGGGTACGCTGCACGGCCATCACCACTCCATCACGAGCCTGGCGCTGTCCACCGACGGCCGCCGGCTCGTCTCCGGCAGCCGCGACGGCACCGCCCGCGTCTGGGACACCACGCGGGACGTCGAGGAGGCCGTCCTCTCGCCCGGCTGGTGGCGCAAGGCGATGTGGACGGTGGCGATCTCGCCGGACGGCGCGCTGGTGGCGGGCGGCTCCGACGATTTTCTCGTGCGCGTCTGGGACGTGAAGACGCGCGCGCTCCACGTCGTCCTCGAGGGCCACACGCAGTCGATCCGCGTGATGGGCTGGAGTCCCGACGGTCGGGTATTCGCCTCCGGCGGTCGCGACACGACCGTGCGGCTGTGGGACACCGCGACGTGGAAGCCGCTCGCGCGCCTGTCGCACGGCAACACCGTGCGCGGCCTGGCGTGGGCGCCCGACGGCGCGCGTCTGTTCACCGGCACCGCTGACGACGTCATCTATGCCTGGGACGTCGCCGGCGGCTCGTTGCTCGGCACGCTGCGCGGCCATCGCAACACGGTTCACGCGCTCACCGTCACGCCCGACGGCCGCACCCTCGTCTCCGGCGCCGCCGACCAGACGCTGCGCCTGTGGAATCTCGCCTCGACGTCCTCGAGCTCCGTGCTGACGCTCGACCGCAGCGACGAGCCCGTCTCCCGCTGGGAGCACTACGGCATCCATCCCGGCCCAGAGATCATGTCCGTCGCCGCCAGCCCCGACGGCCGCGTCGTCGCCTCCGCGCATCGCGACTCCGCGATCCGCCTCTGGAGCCTCCCGAGCGGCCGCGAGCTGACGCACCTGCCATCGCCGGCCGCCACGACCTACGCCGTCGCCTTCTCCCGCGACGGCCGCCTCCTCTACTCCGGCGGCGACGACGACGCCATCCACATCTGGGACCTCACGCGCGTCCTCTCCGTCGCGCGCTGACGCTCACCAGAGACCTGGACGCCTGCGCGGGCGCGGCGTGAGGTGGCCGGGGGCGGGGTGGGGTCTGTGGGACCCGTTCCCGCCTCGGGTTGATCGCACGCCCCCCAGCCGGATGGAGCCCAGCCCAGGCGGGTTCGAGTCGGGCGTGGACCTCGTGGTAGCCACAGGCCCCACCCCGCCCCCGGCCGCCTCACGCCATGCGATGTGCGGACTTCGGATCTACGTCTTCAGCAGGTCGGCGACGGTGGTGAGAGTGTAGCCACGGTCGCGGAGGCCGCGGATCATACGTGGCAGGGCTTCGACGAGGCGCGCTGGCGCGGCTGGCGTGCCCTCGGCGTCGTGGAGGTCGATGATGGCGCCGGCGTGGGCGTGGCGGAGGACGTAGCCGACTTGCCGCGGCGCGGACACCTGGCGCTGGCCTTCGGGCTGGATCGACCAGAACACGAAGCGCTCGCCGACGCGACGGACCTCCGCGAACAGCGCCGCGTTGACCATGCCCCATGGCGGCCGAAAGTGGCGCGGCGGTACGCCGGCAAGCTCGGTGAGGGTGGCGTGGGCGCGCGCGACCTCGTCGCGCGTCGCGCGAGGCCCGCACAGCCACGGGCTGCGATGAGACCAGGAGTGGTTGGCGATCTCGTGACCCTCGGCGGCCATGCGGCGCACGACGTCCGGCGCGCGCCGCGCGCGGTCGCCGACGAGGAAGAACGTGGCGCGCGCGTTGGCCCCGGCGAGGAGATCGAGGACCCGCGGCGTCCATTCTGGATCCGGTCCGTCGTCGAAGGTCAGGGCGATGCGCTGACCACGGCGCGGACCGCGCCAGGTGCAGGCCGGCGTCAGCAGGTGCGGCAGCCAGGCCCAGGCGACCCAGGCGCCGGCCCCGACGACGAGCGCCCGAGCGATCATGAGAGCTGCCGGCACTGCTCGAGGACGGCATCGACGATGCGTCGCGTGGCGTCGGGGCGGCGCAGGCGCCGGATGCCGCCGCGCAGGTGCTCCAGCAAGGCCGGCTCGCCGAGCGCGCGCTCGAGCAGGCGTCGGAGGTCTCGACGCGATCGCGCCGCCAGCGCGATGCCGGCCCGGGCGGCGAAGCGCTCGTTGCGTCGCTCCTGGCCGGCCAGGGAGCCGTAGAGCAGCATCGGCAGCTCGGCGGCCATCGCCTCGGCCAGCGTCATCCCGCCCGCCTTCGTCACGAGCAGGTCCGCCGCCGCCATCAGCCGGTGCACGTCCTCGACGTAGCCGAGCACGCGAATCGAGGTGCCACGCGTGAGGCGCGCGAGCCGGGCGGCCAGCGTGCGGTCGTGCCCGGCGACGACCAGCGCCTGCATCGGCGTCGGTACGCGGCCGAGCGCGCGCGCCACGTCGGGCAGCCGTCCGACGCTGCCGTGCGAGCCGGCCATCGCGAGCACCACCGGAACGTCGGCGTCGAGCCCGAGCGCCCGCCGCGCGGCGGCGCCGTCGACACCCGTCTCGAACTCCGCTCGCAGCGGCACGCCGGTGACGCTGACGCGCTCGCGCGGAATGCCGCGCGCGACGAACTCGTGGCCGACTTCCTCGGCCGCCACGCAATAGCGGTCGATACCGCGCGCGATCCACTGGCTGTGGGCCACGAAATCGGTCACCACCGTCGTGTGCGGGGGCACGCGGCGGCCTTCGGCGGCCAGCGCGGAGAGCGCGGCGGCCGGCGTCGCGTGAACGGTGACGACGGCGTCGGGCGCCAGCGCGTCCAGCCGCGCGGCCAGTCGCGCGGCGCCCAGGCGCGTCACGCCGAAGGCCAGCGGCGAATCGCTCGGCATCCAGTCGCCGAGCGCGTAGCCCACGCCCCACACGATCGGGGCGCGGCGCAGCAGCGCCATGTAGACCGCGCGGCTCACCCGCTCGAAGACGGGGTGGACGAGGTCGCGGAAGTGGTCGACGACCGTGACGTCGACGCCACGCGCCGCGAAGCCGGCGGCGAGGCTGCGGGCGGCCTCGTTGTGGCCGGAGCCGTAGCTGGCGGTGAGGATCAGGACGTGCACGGCGCCGCCTTCGCGTGCTCGATGAAGTACCGCGCGACCTCGCCGCGGCGCGCGGGGCCGGCCGCCTTCAGCACGAGCTCCAGCGCCAGCTTGACGAGGCCGCCGCCGAGCCGACTGTCGAGTGCGGCCAGGGCGAGCCGGGCCGGCGTGGTGGTGCGGTCGGCGAGCCAGAAGCGCACGCTGCGGATGATCCAGCGCGGCTTGGACCAGTGCCACTCGTCGACGATCCGCCCGCCGGAACGCTCGACGAGGGCGCGCATCGTCGCCGGCGTGAAGTGGATGAGGTGGCGCGGGAAGTCGAGACCCGACCAGAAGCGGCCGAAGAGCGTGCCGCCCCAGCCGCCGACGTTCGGCACCTCGACGATCATCAGGCCGCCGGGCGCGAGCCAGCGCAGCATGTTGCGCACCGCGCCGGCGGGATCGGGCAGGTGCTCGACCACGTGGAACGCGGTGACGAGATCGAAGCTCGCCGGCGCCAGCTCGATCTCGGCCGGGTCGCCGACGACGATGTCGGGCGTGACCGTCCGCGCCTTGGCCGCCGCCACCGGATCGAGCTCGATGCCGCCCACGCGCCAGCCGACGGCCGCCATCTGCTGCAGGAAGCGGCCGGTCGCGCAGCCGACGTCGAGCAGGCGGCCGCGCCCGCGCCACGGCGGGAAGTTCTTGACGACGCGGCGCCGCCGCAGACGGGCGCGCACCCGGTCGCCGGGCGTGACGTCGCGCGTGTCGATGTGCGCGTAGCCGAGCCGGCGGGCCAGCAGCCAGCGCACGGCCGGCGAGCGGTCGCGCAGCACGCGGGCCAAATCGGGGTCGCGGGCGTGCGGAGGATAGTCGGCCGGGTACATGCGATCGAGCTGATCACGGCGCACGCGCGGGTTCTGGTAGAGGAGGCCGCAGCCCTCGCAGCGCGCGAGCGGGAACCGCCCGGGGACGCCGAGGGCGAGGTCGCGCTCGACGCACAGCTCGGTGACGGCGGGCGCCCCGCACAGCGGGCAGGCGATCGGCTCGAGCTCGAGGGCCGCGCTCATGCGGTGGTCGTCGCCCCCGCCGGCACGACGGTGAACGACTTGCCGGCCACGAACCGCTCGTCGGCGTAGAGCCGGAACTCGTAACGCCCGGCGCGCTCGAAGGCGAGGTTCTCGAGGTTGAAGATGAGCTCGCCCGGCGTCATGCGGTTGGCGAACGCCGCCTTGAGCGTGCCCTGGGCCACCACGTGGCTGTCGTCGAGCCGCACCAGCTCCAGCTTGATCGCATAGTCGCCCTCGGCGTCGGCGAGCTTGGCGTACACCGAGAGCGTGCGGTGCACGACGGGAAAGGTCGCCGCGCTGATGTTCTCGAACACGCCGATGAGGCTGATCTTGCCCGTGCCGTGCTCGCGAATCGTCAGATCGCAGAGCAGCATCGCGTTGAGGCTGGGGTGGGGACGGGCGGGACCGGCCGAGGGCACGCCCCATCCTAACGTCGCCGGCCGTCCGCTCCAAGTCTCGCGACCGTCCCGCCGCGGTGGCACACTGGACCGGACCCCCCAGGAGGGCAGTATGAGGCTGTTCAGACGGACCTCTCGGCGGGCGGTGGCTGTCGAGGTCGCGCCCGAGTTCGGCGTGCGGCTGACGCTACGTAAAGGTGACAAGATCGTCCGCCGCGACGCCCGCGGCGCCATCCAGGTGACCCGCGTGACCGAGGAGCACGTCGACGTGCGCCAGATCAACGCGGCGCGTCCGAACCGCTGACGGCATGACGGGGGGCCTCCATTCGGTTGCCCCCTCGGCGTTCCCTTGGTAGGCTTTCGACATGGCGGCGGAGTTGCCCCGCTGTGCGACGTGCCGCGTCAGTATCCAGCCCGGCCAGAACGTCGCGTTCCGGACCGACGGGCGCGTGCAGCACGTGGACTGTCCCGAGGTGCTGTGCCCAGTCTGTGCGCGCGCCGTGCTGCCGGGGGAGCCGATCCGCCGCGACGACGAAAGCCTTCTGCATGCCAATTGCTGGATGAGGCGGCTGCGCCGTGCCGAGGGCCTCCCCGGCGCGACTCGCCCCATCGCCGGCGGTTGCACGGCAACCCCATGGTCGTTCGTCTCCGGTCGCGTGGTCGACTCGCGTCCTGCGCCTGACGAGGTGATCTGGGTGACGCGGCAATTGCACGAGCGCGCCGCCCACGCTCGGGACTCCGCTCGCGCCGCTCGCCAGGCAAGGCGCCCGCTGACCGGCGACGCCCTGTCCCGCATCGGTCTGCTCTCGTAACGCGCGCCCGTCCGGCCCGCTGATGACGGCAACGGGGCGGCGCTTGACGTCATCCTGCCGCCGGTCCACGATGCAGGCACCTCATGCCGACCGTCGAATCCCGTCGCATCCGGGTCATCGCGATAGGCGCGTCGGCCGGCGGCGTGCCGCTGCTCCAGCGGCTCGTGGCTGCGCTGCCGGGTGACCTGACCGCCTCGGTCCTGGTGCTCCTGCACATGCATCCCACGGTGCCAAGCCGGTTGCCGTGGTTGCTCGGTCGGCGCGCCGTGCTGCCGGTGCGGGCGGCTGCCGACGGCGAGGCCATCGCCGGTGGCACGATCTACGTCGCGGTGCCCAATCTCCACATGCTGACGGATGACGGGCGAATCGCGCTGCTGCCGTCGGTGGAGGTCCACCACGTGCGGCCCTCGATCGACCGGCTGTTCGTCTCCATGGCGCTCGCCTACGGAGCGGCCTGCGCCGCGGTGGTGCTGAGCGGCACCGGCGTGGACGGAGCCGAGGGCATCGTCGCCGTGAAGCGCGCGGGGGGGACGACGATCGTACAGGACCCGAGTGAGGCGGCGTTTCCGAGCATGCCGACGGCGGCCGTGCACACCGGCCATGTCGATCATGTTCTCGCTCTCGCGGCGATCGCTCCGTTGCTGGCGCGCCTGGCCGGCAGTGGGGCGGGCGCCTCGGCCCGATGACCCCCAACGAGCCGACGGCGGGCGACGAAGAGAGCGAGACGAGCCCGGCGTTGCTCCGGCTGCTCGAAAAGCTCAGCGCCGAGCATCATTTCGACTTCCGCGACTACAAGGTGACGTCGCTCGCCCGCCGCATCCAGACCCGGATGTCGCAGGCTGGCATCGCCGACCCCGACACCTACATCGAGCACCTCGGCCGGCATCCCGAGGAGGCCGAGCGGCTCTTCAACACGATCCTCATCAACATCACGAGCTTCTTCCGTGATGCGCCGGCCTGGGAGTTCCTCGGCGAGCACGTCGTGCCTGGGCTGATCGAGTCCGCCGCCACGACCCAGTCCATCCGCGTGTGGTCGGCCGGCTGCGCCACGGGTGAGGAGCCGTACTCGATTGCGCTGCTGCTCGCCGAACGGCTCGGCGACCGGGCGGCATCGATCGACGTCAAGATCTATGGCACCGACGTCGACGAGGACGCGCTGACCGTCGCCCGGCACGGACTGTACCGTCTCGAGCAGCTCAAGGAGGTGCCCCCGGCGCTCCTCGAGCGATACTTCACCCGCGACGGGCAGCTCTATCGGTTCCGACGCGACCTGCGCCGCTGGTGCATCTTCGGCCGGCACAACCTCGTGCAGGACCCGCCCCTGTCGCACCTGGACCTCGTCGTCTGCCGCAACCTGCTGATCTACTTCAAGACGAACCTTCAGCAACGACTGCTCCCGCGCTTCCACTACGCGCTCCGGGGCCGCGGCGTGCTGTTCCTCGGCAAGTCGGAGTCGCTCCTCGCCCGCTCGCGCTGGTTCACGCCGTTGAGCGCCAAGTGGCGGATCTTCGAGCGGACGCTGCTGGGTCCGCCCCGGCCGGAGCCGGCGGTGCTACGCGCGGAGAGCGAGTCGACCGCGGCCGAGATGACGCGCGAGTCCGGCGAGCGGAACCCCGGGGCGCTGCCGGTCGAAGGGGTGCTGGAGAGCCTGCCGTTTGCCGTCATGGTCGTCCAGCCCGACGACACCGTGCGGGCCTGGAACCCGGCGATGGCCGCGCTGTTCGAGATCCCGGTGGAGAGCGCGCTGGGCCGGAAGTTCCGCGATCTCGACATCAGCTACCGGGCCGAGGGCCTGCGGGCACGGATGGAGGAGGCCAAGGAGAGCCGGGTGCCCGTCCGGCTCGAGCACCTCGAATTCGCCCGGCGCTCGGGGCTGAGCGCTCACGTCGACGTCCGCATGGTGCCGCTGCTCGAGCGTCATCGGTGCCTGGGCCTGGTGATCGCCGTCATGGATGCGTCCGAGAACGCGCGCCTGCGCGACGAGGTCGCGCGCGTCAGCGAGCAGCACGCCACCATGACCGAGGAGCTGCAATCGACGAACGAGGAGCTGGAGACGACGAACGAGGAGCTGGAGTCCACCAACGAGGAGCTGGAGACGACCAACCAGGAGCTGCAGTCGACCAATGAGGAGCTGCTGGCCACGGTCGACGAGCTGCAAGCCACCAATGCCGAGCTGCAGCGGCTGGCGCTGTACCACGCCTCGGTCGTACAGAGCGTGGATCAGGCCATCGTCGTTCTCGACCAAGGCTTCACCGTGACGTCCTGGAACCCGAGGGCCGAGAACCTCTGGCGACTGCCCGCCGCCCAGGCGATCGGCCGCGATTTCTTCTCGCTGCCGCTCGGCGCCGTGATCGGCGCGGCCCGCGAAGCGGTGAGCCGCATCGGCAAGGGC
>VBPC01000045.1 GCA_005887895.1 Candidatus Rokuibacteriota bacterium | reverse complement strand
AGGAGCGTCGCGGCGAGCGTCCGACTCTTGCGCGCGTCCCACGCAAAGACATAGCCTGTGGCAGACCTGCTGATGCTGAGTCCGACATAACGCAAGAGCCGGTCCGAAAGCGCCCTCCGTTCACTCAGAGAGGCGCGGCGGCTTACGTGAGCTTCGACCGTGTCTGTCACGACCTCAGAACGGGCCCTCGAACGGCTTGACCGTGCTCTCGACCGAGCCGGTGGCGCGTGTCTTATCGCAGGCGGTGACGGCGGCGGCGTGGATGTCCTTCGCCCCCGGGTAGAAGACCGACTCGATCGCCTGGCTGCTGGGTACGGCGCTGTCCGGCCACGTGACCCGGACGGGGCGCGCCTTCAGGGAGTCGAGGATCTCCTCGGCCACGCGGGCGACGACCTCGCTCGCGATGCCGCAGGGCCGCCAGTCGGAGTCGGACACCACCAGGCGGCCCGTCTTGGCGACGGACTTGATGATCGTGGCCGAGTCGAGCGGGTGGAGCGTTCGCACGTCGATGACCTCGGCGCTGATGCCCTCCTGCTCGAGGGACTGTGCGGCCTTGAGCGACTCGGCCACCATCGGCCCGACGCCAACCAGCGTCACGTCCCGGCCGGTGCGAACCACCGCGGCCTGGCCGAGCGGCGTGGTGTAGAACTCCGACGGCACCTCGCCCTCGTCCTCGTGGAACCAGCGGTGCTCGATGTAGATCACGGGCTCGTCGTCCTGGAGGGCGGCGAGGAGCAGACCCTTGGCGTCCTTGGGCGTCGTCGGCACCACGCACTTGAGATGCGGCGCGTGGGAGAACAGCGCATGGTGGCTCTGCGTGTGCTGCGGGCCGTTACCCCACCCGCGGCCCACCACGCCGCGCACGACCATCGGCACGGTCTGCTGGCGGCCGAACATCGGCGCCCACTTCGCGGCATGGTTGATGATCTGGTCCATCGTGAGCAGCAGGAAGTCCACGCGGTGATGCACGAGCAGGGGGCGCATGCCCATCGTCGCGGCGCCGACGCACATGCCGGTGAGGGCGTTTTCCGACAGAGGGCCCTCTACCACCCGCTCGGGGCCGTACTTCTCGAGCGCGCCACTGAGGGTGCCCCACACGGCGCGCGGGTCGATGATGCCGACGCCGATCAGGAACACGCTCGGATCGCGGTCCATGGCCAGCAGCGTCGCGTCGCGCACCGCCTCGCGGAACTTCATCTTCATCGCGCCGCCTCCTGGAAGTCGGCCGTCGGCCACGGCGCCGAGCGCGCCTGCTCGAAGGCGCGGTCGATCCGCGCCGCGATCTCGGCCTCCATCTCCTTCGCCTCCCCGTCGCTCACGAGGCGCCGGCCCGACGCCAGCGGGTCGCGCGCGCGCCAGGCGCTCAACTCCTCGGCCGTGCGATAGCCGAGATCCAGATCCTCGTTGATGCCGCAGTGCTCGAAGTACCGGTACGTCTCGAGCTCCAGCAACGACGGCCCCTCGCCGCGCCGCGCGCGGGCAACGGCCTCCGCCGCCGCGTGCCACACGGCGACGACGTCGTTGCCGTCGAGGCGCCGGCCGGGAATGCCGTACCGCTCGGCGTGCCGCCAGATCTCCGTCTGGGCCTGCCGGTCGCGGATGTGCGTGTTGGTGGCGTAGAGGTTGTTCTCGCAGACGAACAGCAGCGGCAGCTTCCGCAGGCTGGCGAAGTTCAGCGTCTCGTGGAACACGCCCTCCTCGGTGGCGCCGTCGCCGAACGAGACGACGGCCACGGAATCGCCGCCGCGCATCTGGAAGGTCAGGGCGACGCCGGCGGCGTGCGAGACCGTGCCCCCGACGATGGCGGAGGTGCCATAGACGCCGGCCGCGACGTCGATCAGGTGCATCGAGCCACCCCAGCCGCGGCTGCAGCCGGTGGCGCGTCCGAACAGCTCGGCCATCATCGCGCCGAGATCGCCGCCCTTGGCGAGGTACCAGCCGTGCGAGCGGTAGTACGGGAACACCATGTCGTCGCCGCGCAGCGTCGCGCACACGCCGGCGGCGGCGGCCTCGTGGCCCATATAAAGGTGGGGCGGCGAGCGCATCTCACGCAGGTGATAGTTCGCCTGGATGCGCTCCTCGGTGCGGCGCACCAGCAGCATCCCGTGGTACAGGCGCCGCTTGACGTCCGGGGTCAGCGTCTGGGTCATCGGCCGTAGAACCTCCGCACGCGGTCGATCATGTAATCGACCTCGCTGTTCGTCAGGTATTGATGGCCCGGCAGGGTGACGATGTCGTCGGCCTGCGCCTCGGCGACGGGAAAGTCGCCGCGCGCATAGCCGAGGTCCTTCGCCGCCGGCTGCAGGTGCAGGGGGATCGGATAGTGGACTTTGGCCTCGACGCCCTGCTCCGCGAGGTACTTCAGCAGCGCGGGCCGCCGCTGCGCGCGCACCATGTAGAGCTGGAAGGCGTTGCGCCGGTTGGCGGGCCGCGGGGGCAGCTTCACCTCGCCGACGTCGCGCAGACCCGCGTCGATGCGGGTGGCGATCTCGATTCGCCGATCGACCCACGGGTTGACGCGGTCCAGCACGTGATTCGCGACGACCGCCTGCACCGTCTGCAGCCGCTGGTTGATCCCCCACATCACGACCTCGTCGCGGCCCGTCATGCCGTGGTTGCGGTAGAGTCGCAGCCACTCGCCCGCGCGGTCGTCGCTGGTGGTGACGGCGCCGCCGTCGCCCCAGACGTGCAACGGCTTGAGCGGGTGCATGCTGAACCCGGCGGTATCGCCCCACGATCCCGCGGGACGCCCATCGAACGCGCCGCCGGTCGCCGGGCACGCATCCTCGACCACGCGCAAACCTCGGCGGCGGGCGATGTCGAGGATCGCGGGCAGGTCCGGAGGCAGGCCGGTCCACCATACGGGCAGCACCGCCTTCGTACGCGGCGTGATCGCGGCGTCGAGCTTCGTGTGGTCGATCGCGAACTGGTCGTCCACGTCCACGAAGACGGGCCGCGCGCCCACCGCGACGATGGCGCCGACGGTCGCATAGAAGGTGTTGACCTGGGTGATGACCTCGTCCCCGGCCCCGATGCCGAGCGCCTTGAGGGCGAGGATGAGGGCGTCGGTGCCGGTGTTGGTCCCGATGACATGGCGGGCGCCGGTCATGGCACCCAGCCGCCGCTCGAACTCGAGCACGGGCGGGCCGATCGTGA
>VBPC01000232.1 GCA_005887895.1 Candidatus Rokuibacteriota bacterium | reverse complement strand
TGCCGAAGCGGGGACTCGAACCCCGACACCCTTGCGGGCACTAGACCCTGAATCTAGCGCGTCTGCCAATTCCGCCACTTCGGCACGGGCGAGCGCTCATGATACCGCCCGGGTCGAGCAAGTCAAGAGACCAGGATGGCCGAAGAACGAGTCGTTGCCACCAATCGCCGCGCGCGGCACGAGTACGAGATCCTCGAGACGTTCGAGGCGGGGCTGGTGCTGCGCGGGACCGAAGTGAAGTCGCTGCGGGCGGGGACGGTCAACTTCAAGGACTCGTACGCCACGGTTCGCAACGGCGAGGCGTGGCTGGTCGGCTGCCACATCAGTCCCTACAGCCACGGCACCGACGCCAACCACGATCCCGAGCGTGACCGCAAGCTGCTCCTGCACGGCCGCGAGATCACCCGCCTCCTCGGCAAGATCTCCGAGAAGGGCCTGACCGTCGTCCCCCTGAAGCTCTACTTCAAGGCCGGACGCGTGAAGCTCGAGATCGGCCTCGCCCGCGGCAAGAAGCTGCACGACAAGCGGGCCGCGCTGCGAGAGCGCGAGGTGCGCCGCGAGATGGACAAGGCCGCGCGCGCCGCCCGCAGCGGGCGCTGGTGAGGTCGTCCGCGGCGCGGTACAATGACGTTCGTCGCGTCGTAGCGCGTCGCACAAGGGGGCGACAGGTTTCGACGGGGATCAGTGAGGTCCAGGCTGCGTCTCGAGGTTTCTCACCCCTCGTTAATAAGTGAGAACGGTATAGCTGCCGACAACCAGCTAGCCCTGGCCGCCTAACAACGGCCAGTGTCGGCCAGGTCGAGCCATCAGGGCCTGGGAACCGGCATCATATTCTGGTGGCTGGCCCCGAACTTCGCCTCAGGGGAAGGGCGAGATAAATGAGGCTGGCCCCGCGGTCCTCCTGCCGGTTGGAGGGCGGAAGGGCGAGAGAGACGTAAGATAAACCGGATATCGACGTAGACGCCTGCGGCTGAGGGTTCCCGGACGTGGGTTCGATTCCCACCGCCTCCACCATTTTTCTTTCATTTTGTTCATTTGCCGTCGGTCGTGCGGTGTCAGAGTGCCGGGCGCTCGTGTTCATGGTGTGACGTCCTGCCGAAACGGCCAGCTCTCGCGCCGCCGAAAAAAGCGTAGGCAATCAACCCTTACGTGGCACGCTGGGGAGGCCTCCGCTTGGCACCCCCGATGCACCCCTCGCCCGGCGGCGAGAAGAACCTTCCCAGACAAGGGCACCCCCGTCGTGAGGCGGGTCCGCAAAGCCACGGGTCAGGAGAGAGGCCTGATAGCCGGGCTACCACCGGAAGGAACGATCCCCTTGCCCGGGAAATGACGTCTTCCGCCAGGGGAGAGGCATGGGACCCGGGCGCTGGCACGCCACGGTCATCCGGCTGCTCATCGGTTCGCTGCTCTCGCTCGTCTCGCTCGTCGGCGCGCCCGCGTCGGTCGGCGCCCAGGCGCCCGGCGGATTCGTCGAGTTCGGCACCAGCGTCGACGTCCGCCCGCTGCTGACACCAGCCGCGATCCAGGCGCTGCTACCGCCCCGCGGCCAGTTCACGTTCCCGGCGCCCTACCTGACGCAGGGCATCCGGCTGACGAACGACAGCGACTGCAGCGGCGGAGCCGATTGTGTCGACTACGTCGGGTCCTCGTACTGGCGCAACATCAACAACCACGCTGGCAGCAACACGATGCTGATCTTCGTCGGCCTCGACATGAACGCCGGCGGCTCCGGCCCCACGCTGTTCAGCTACGACAAGACGACCGGCGACGTCTCCAAGGTCGGGCCGCTCTTCGACGCGAGCAGTCCGTTCGCCTGGGCCAGCGGAGAAGGCTGGTACTTCAGCGCCACCCGGCCCACCACGCTCTACGTCAACGACGGCCCGCGGTTGTTGCGCTACGACGTCGTGGCCAGGACGTTCGAGACGGTGCTGGACGTCTCGACCCTGCCCGGCCTGTTCGGGGCGAACCGCATCGTCGGGCAGATGCACTCGAGCAACGACGACCGCGTCCATTCCGCGACCGTCAAGGACGCGTCCAGCTATGCCGACCTCGGCTGTTTCGCGTACCGGGAAGACATCCGGCAATTCTTCTACTTCCCGCAGAAACCGCATCATCGAGCTCACGACGAGCGTCAAGACCGACCTGCTCGCCCGCGACGGGGCGGGTGGCCAATCGGACAACGGCTTCGGCGTCATGGTCGCCGCCGACAACTGGAACGCGGTGCCATTCGCCCGCCGCCTGTGGGAGTTCGGGACCTCGCCCCTCGGACCGGGCACCATCGTCTATCGCGACGCCACCGCGGACAGCGAGTCCCTGCAGCACCTCAGCTTCGCGAACGCCACCGCGGCGGTGCCGGTGGCCCAGCAATACGCCTGCGGCAGCGGAGCAAGCGGCGTGAACGGGCCGCGCGCCAACGAGATCGCCTGCTTCCTGCTGGACGACTCGCTGCGGGTTCTCGTCGTCGCCCCGGTGATGACCGACATGAACGCGCCGGGCGGCCGGAACAGCTACGGCAAGTTGCCCAAGGGCAACCTCGACGTGACGGGCCAGTATTTCATCTGGACGAGCAACATGGGCGGCGGCCGGCTCGACGCGTTTCTCGTCAAGGTGCCCTCGCAGCTGCTCACCGGCGCCTCGCCCGATACCACGCCGCCCGTCGTGGCGCTCACCGCGCCAGCGGACGGCGCCACCGTCAACGGCACTGTCACCGTCTCGGCCACAGCTTCCGACAATGTGGGCGTGGTCGGTGTCCAGTTCCAGCTCGACGGCGCCACGCTCGGCCCCGAGGTGACCGCGGCACCGTACACGACGCCCTGGAACACCCTGGCGGTTGTCGACGGCGTGCACAGCCTCACCGCCGTCGCTCGCGACGCCGCCGGCAACTTCGCCACCGCC
Source organism: Candidatus Rokuibacteriota bacterium (assembly GCA_005887895.1). Classification (GTDB taxonomy): domain Bacteria; phylum Methylomirabilota; class Methylomirabilia; order Rokubacteriales; family CSP1-6; genus AR5. Next base: position 5,418 of record VBPC01000232.1, on the reverse strand, counting down.
GCCGCCGTCAACGTGACAGTGGCAAACGGAAGCTTCCAGGTGTGGCTCACGCCGGAGGACACGTCGCTGAACCTCAACGCGGCGAACTACAGCGGTGACTCCCTGCTGCTGACCTACACCTGGCCCGACAATCTGGTGGCCAACGCCATCCTGATGAAGTTCGACCTCTCGAGCATTCCGGCGGGCGCGGTGGTGCAGGAAGCGACCCTGCAGCTCACGGTGATGAACAGCGACGCGTCATCCGATCCCGCCTACGCGGTCACCGCCCACAAGATGGTCGGAAGGAATCCCGTCCTCTCGCGGGCCACCGGATACTCGGCGGACGGCACGCAGGGCTGGACGCCGAACGGCTGCTGCTACAACAACGTGCCGCTGGCCCAGGCCGATATCTCCCCGCCCTACGACACGCAGACCGTCGCCCAGACGGTCGGGTCGACGTCCGCCTGGCACCTCGCGGCCATGGTGCAGGAATGGCTGGCCGACCCGGCGACGAACTTCGGCCTGCTCCTCAACTCGGATGGCTCGAAGCCGCGTGATCGCTACCGCTACTTCGCCAGCACGGAGCATCCTACCAGCACGGCCCGCCCCTTCCTGCGCGTCACCTGGGCCCGCGCATCCGTGCCCGACACGACGCCGCCGTCCATTGCGATCACCACGCCGACCGCCGGAACGATCGTCTCGGGGACGATCACGGTGGCGGCCAGCGCTTCGGACAACACGGGCGTGGCCAGCGTCGAGTTGAGGCTCGACGGCGCGAGTCTCGGCACTGCGATGGCCGCGCGCCTCTACTCCGTCTCCTGGAACACCGCGGCCAGCCCCGACGGGCCCCACACCCTCACGGCCGTCGCGCGCGATCTCGCGGGGAACGTCACGACGTCCGCCCCCGTCGCCGTCACGGTCGCCAATCCCAAGCGCCGGCTGACCGTCACGAAGCTCGGCACCGGAGCCGGCACGGTGTCGAGCGACTCGTCGACGATCAATTGTGGCTCGCTCTGCGCCAGCAGCGTCGACAACGGAAGCATTGTGACTCTCGGCGCCGCGGCGTCCCCGGGCTCGGCCTTCACGGGCTGGGGCAATGCCTGCACCGGCGCGGCCGGCCTGTGCACGGTCAGCATGGACGCCAACAAGACCGTCAACGCCGCGTTCACGCGCCTCTCGGTGCTGAGCTTCAGCGCGCCCACGTACACCGTGAGCGAGGCCGGGCCGGTGGCGACCATCACCGTGGTGCGCTCGGGCGGCCTGCACGGCGGGGTCAGCGTGGACGTGGCGACGGGCAACGGGCCGGCGGTGGCGCCGGCGGACTACACAGCCGTCGCCTCGACGCTCACGTTCGCGGCCGGGCAGGCGAGCCGTACCTTCACCGTGCCGATAAGCAGCGGCACACTGGCCGACGGCAACAAGACCGTCAACCTCGCCCTGCGCAACCCGCAGGGCCTGGCCGTGCTGGGAACGCAGACCAGCGCCCTGCTCACGATCGTCAACAACAATGTCGCCGGCACCGTTCAGTTCAGCGCTAGCACGTACACCGTCGCCGAGCGTAGTGGCGCGTCGACCACGGCCACCATCCGGGTGACGCGCACCGGCGGGGCGGCGAGCGGCGTCGGTGTCGACGTTGCGACGAGTGACGGGACGGCGCAGGCGGGGTTGAACTATGTAGCAGTGACGCAGACGGTGACGTTCAACGCCGGCGAGACCTTCAAGGACGTGCCAATCACGATCCTGCCCGACGCGCGTGTCGAGGGAAACGAGACGGTGCGTCTCACGCTCCGCAACCTGACGGGCGGCGCCCGCCTCGGCGCCATCCAGAGCGCCGTGCTCACGATCCTCGACGCCCAGGTCGGCGTGCAGTTCAGCGCGGCGGGCTACCGGGTGAGTGAAAGCGCGGGCAGCGCGACCATCACCGTGCTGCGGACGGGGCCGACGACCGGCACCACGACCGTGGCCTACGGAACGGCTGACGGAACCGCGGTGGCGGGAGTGGACTACGCGGCGAGGGGCGGCACGTTGACGTTCCTGCCCGGCGTGACGAGCCAGACGTTCAGCGTTCTGCTCCACAACGACACCGTGGTGAACGGCGACCGTACGGTGCTGCTCATGCTTGGCGCGACGACCGGCGGCGCCCTCGCGCCGCAGAGCACAGCGGTGTTGACGATCGCCGATGACGACGCGGGTGGAGTGCTGCGCTTCAGCGCGGCGACCTACTCGGCGCACGAGGCGACGAGGGCGGCGACGATCACCATCGTCCGCTCCGGCGGGGCGGCCAGCGCGGTCACGGTGGCCTTCGCGACCAGCGATGGGACGGCGATGGCGGGTCGTGACTACGTCGCCACGGCGGGCACGCTCACGTTCGCGGCGAGCCAGCTGAGCCAGACCGTCACGATCCCGCTGGTGCCCAACGCCGTGGTCGACGGCGTGCTGACGGTGAACCTGACGCTGAACACGCCCACCGGCGGCGCCTCGCTGGGCTCGCCGGCGACGGCGGTCCTGAACATCGTGGACGACGACCTGGGCGGACTGTTCCGCTTCGGCGCCGCCAGCTACAGCGTGGCCGAGGGCGGGCTCGCGACGATCACCGTGCTCCGCACCGGCGGCGCCGCCGGCGACGTGACCGTGAGCTTCACGACCGCCGATGCGACGGCGACGGCGGGCACCGACTACACGGCCACCGCGGGCACGCTCTCGTTCGGCGCCGGCGAGATGAGCCAGACCTTCACGGTCCAGACCTTTCCGAATGCCGCCGGCGAGCGTGATCGGACGCTCTGGCTCCGGCTCAGCAGCCCAAGCGGTGGCAGCAGCGTCCCCGCCGCGTCGGCCACGGCCCGTCTCACGATCCTCGCGGCGACACCGTCCCTGGAATTCAGTCGGCTTCGCGACCGCCGACGGCACCGCCGTGGCCGGCACGGACTACACGGCCACGTCAGGCGTCCTCACCTTCACGCCGGGCGTGACCGCACGGACGTTCGCGGTGCCGATCCGCAACGACGGCGTGGTCGAGCCCGACCGGACGATCATGCTGACGCTCAGCGCTCCTGCCGGCGGCGCCGGGCTGGGTCCGCAGAGCACGGCCCAGATCGTCGTCCTGGACGACGACGCCCCCGGCACCCTGCAGTTCTCCGGGGCCGGCTACCGGGTCGCCGAGGGCGGCCTCGCGACGATCACCGTGACGCGCACGGGCGGCAGCGGCGGCACCGTGGGAGTGAACTACACCGTGACGGCCGGCACGGCGACGTCCGGCGTCGACTACCTGGCGACCTCGGGCGTCCTGACCTTCGGCCCCGGCGTGACGAGGCAGACGTTCTCCGTGCTCACGCTCGACAACCTCGTCGTCGACGGCGACCGGACGATCACCCTCACGCTCGATCAGCCGACGGGCGGCGCGACGATCGGCACGCCGAGCGTGGCCGTGCTGACGATCGGCGACAACGACCGCGGTGGGACGGTCCAGTTCAGCACTGCGGTCTCCACCGTTACCGAGGGCGCGCCGGCCACGATCGCCGTGGTGCGAGCCGGCGGCACTGCCGGCGGCGTGACCGTCCACTACGTCACGGTGTCGACGTTCGCCGACCGGATCGCCCAGGGCGACCGCACCGTCGGCCTGCAGCTGACGACGCCGGGCGGCGGCGCGACGCTCGGCACTCCGTCCACGGCGATGTTGCGCATCGTGGACGACGAGCCCAAGCTGCGCTTCAGCGCCGGGGCCTACCGCATCGACGAGGGCGGCACGGCGACCATCACCGTGCTGCGGTCGGGGGCGACGACCGGGACGGTCACGGTCGCCTACGCGCCCAACTCGCTGGCCGCCGCGGCGGCGGTCACCAGCGGGCCGGTCTCCGGAACCCTGACCTTCGGCCCCGGGGTGCTGAGCCGCACCTTCACGCTCGCCACGCTTCACGACCCGCGCGCCACCGGCAACCAGGCGCTGAGCCTGGTGCTGAGCGATCCCGTCGGCGCCACGCTCACGGCGCCGAGCACGACCGTGCTCACCATCGCCGACGACGAGTTCGCCGGGACGGTCCAGTTCAGCGCGCCCGGCTACAGCGCGTCCGACCGGTCAGGCGTCGCCATGGTGTCGATCACACGGACCGGAGGGACCGCGAGCGACGTGACGGTGCAGTACACGACGAGCGATGGCAGCGCGACCGCCGGCGCCGACTATGTCCCCACCTCCGGCACGGTGAGCTTCGGGCTGGGGGAAACCAGCAAGACCTTCGCCGTCCCGCTGATCGCTCCCGCGACGCCGAAGCCGACCGAGTCGGTGAGGCTCACGCTGAGCGATCCGACCGGTGGCGCGAGCCTCGGACCGCAGAGCAGCGCGCTCATCTTCGTGGTCGGCGACCTCGACCAGACGCCGCCGAGCGTGTCGATCACGACGCCCCTGGCGGGCGCGATCGTCTCGGGCCAGGTCAAGGTCGGAGCCAGCGCCTGGGATCTCTTCGGTGTCGTCGGCGTCCAGTTCCAGCTCGATGGAGTCAACCTGGGGGCCGAGCTCACCGCGGCGCCCTACGTGGTGACCTGGGATACGACGGGTGTGTTGCCGGGCTCGAGCCACACGCTGCAGGCCGTCGCGCGGGACGCGGCCGGGAACACCGGCACGTCGGCCGGCGTCATCGTCAAGCTTCCCGCCGACATCACTGCGCCGGTGGTGACGGCGGTCCGGGTGTCGTCGATCACGACGTCGGGGGCGGCGATCAGCTGGACGACGAACAAGGCCAGCGACTCGCAGGTGGAGTACGGCCCGACGACCGCCTATGGCAGCCTGAGCTCGATGCAGTCGAGCCTCGTGATGTCGCACCCGGTGACGCTCAACGGTCTGGCGGCGGCCCGCGTGTATCACTTCCGGGCGCGCTCGCGCGATATCTCGGGTAACCTCGGCGTGTCCGCCGACGCCACGTTCACGACGCCGGCCGGACCCGATGTGACCGCGCCGACGGTGTCGATCACGGCGCCGGCGGCGGGCGCGACGGTATCCGGTCGCGCGACCGTGACAGCGAGCGCGACGGACGACGTGGGCGTCGTGGGTGTGCAGTTCCAGCTCGACGGCGCGCCGCTGGGCGCCGAGGTCATCGCGGCACCCTGGACGGTCACCTGGGATACGACGACGGCCTCGCTGGGGCCTCACACGCTGACGGCCACGGCCCGGGATGCCGCCGGCAACGTCGGCACCGCGGCCGGTGTGACGGTCACCGTGGCCGACACGACGCCGCCGGTCATCTCGGGGGTGACAGCGGCGTCGATCACGACGTCGGGGGCGGCGATCAGCTGGACGACGAACAAGGCCAGCGACTCGCAGGTGGAGTACGGCCCGACGACCGCCTACGGCAGCCTGAGCCCGATGCAGTCGAGTCTCGTGACCGCGCACCCGGTGACGCTCGGCGGTCTGGGGGCGGCCCGCGTGTATCACTTCCGGGCGCGCTCGCG
>VBPC01000062.1 GCA_005887895.1 Candidatus Rokuibacteriota bacterium | reverse complement strand
CACCCGCGCGCTGCGCGCGCTGGCGGCGCCCTCCAGGAGGACCTCCATGCGTCTCCCCACCGTCGGTCTCCTTGCGCTCATGATGCTCGCCGTCGCCGCGCCGGCGGTCGCCGAGCAGGGCGTCAGCGACACCGAGATCGTGCTGGGCTGCTCCAACTCCTTCTCCGGGCCGCTGGCGTTCACCGGCGAGCAGGCGACGAAGTTCGGCGTCGATCTCTACTTCAAGGTCGTCAACGACGGCGGGGGCATCTACGGCCGCAAGGTGCGCACCGTCTACTACGACGACGGCTACAAGCCGCAGGAGGCGGTGGCCAACACCCGCAAGCTCGTCGAGCAGGACGGGATCTTCGCCGTCATCGCGCCGCAGGGCACGCCGCCGGTGGTCGCCACGCTGGACTATCTCGAAACGAACAAGGTGCCGCTGCTGTTTCCGTTCCAGGGCTCGCCGATCGTCCGCGGGCACAAGTACGTGTTCAGCGGCATGACGCTCTACGACCGCCAGTCGCGGATGATGATCGACTATCTTGTCGGCCAGCGGAAGTACCGGACGTTCGCCGCGCTCTACCAGGACGACGAGTACGGCAAGGCGTTCCTCGGCGCGTTCGAGAAGGACCTCGGCCGCCACAAGCTCAAGCTGGTCGCCGCGGAGCCGGTCAAACGCGGGGTCAACGACGTGAGCGCGCAGATCGCCAAGCTGCAGGCCGCCCGGCCGCAGGTGACGTTCCTCGTGCTGACGCCGCCGGCCGGCGCCCAGGCGCTCAAGGAGCGCCAGAAGATCGGCTGGACCGAGACCCTCATGGTCTCCTCGGGCCCGCTCACCGACGAGCGCTACCTGGCGCTGGCCGCCGAGGCCGCCGAGGGCGTGGAGGGGCTGTCGCTCTGGCCCGATCCGGTGGCCTCCGAGCTGCCGGCGATGAAGACGTTCCGCGACGCCATGCAGAAGTATTTCGCGAAGAATGAGCCCAATCGCTACGCGCTCTCGGGCTACTTCGCCGCGCTCCTCTTCAGCGAAGGCGCCCGGCGGACCGGGCGCAACCTCACGCGCGACGGGCTCGTCACCGCGCTGGAGTCCATCAAGGGCTGGGAGAACGGTATCCTGCCGCCGATCACGATCGGCAGCGACCACGAGACGCAGCGCCAGGGCTTCTGGGTCCGGGTCGAGCGCGGCCACTTCAAGCAGCTGACGGACTGGCTCAAGGCCGACTAGGTGCCGCTGCTCGCCGTCGAGCATCTCTCGATCGCCTTCGGCGGGCTGGCGGCGCTGAGCGACGTCAGCGTCGCGGTCGGCGAGGGCGAGATCGTGGCGCTGATCGGGCCCAACGGGGCGGGGAAGACCACCGTCTTCAACGTCGTCACCGGGCTCTACCGGCCCGGTCGCGGCCGGGTGACGTTCGCCGGCGCCGATCTCCTCCGCCTTGCCCCGCACCGGATCGCACGCCTCGGCCTCGGCCGCACGTTCCAGAACACCGAGGTCTTTCGCGCGCTCGCCACCGTCGACAACGTCCTGGTCGGCGAGCACCCGCGTCTGCGCGCCGGCGTCCTGGCCGCCGCCTGCTGGCTCGGCGCCGTGCGGCGCGAGGAGACGGCGGCGCGCGCCCGCGCGCGGACGCTGCTGGCGCGCGTCGGACTCGGCGACGTCGCCGACGTCCCCGCCGGCGACCTGCCGCTCGGCAGCCAGAAGCGCCTGGAGCTGGCGCGGGCGCTGGCCGGCGGCCCGCGCCTGCTCCTGCTCGACGAGCCGGCCGGCGGCCTCAACCCCACCGAGACGCGCACGCTGATGGACCTCGTGCGCGGCCTGCGCGACGAGCTCCGCCTCACGATCCTCGTGGTCGAGCACGACATGGACTTCGTGATGGGCATCTCCGACCGCGTGGCGGTGCTACACCACGGCCGGAAGATCGCCGAGGGCACGCCGCGCGCGATCGCCGCCGACCCGGCGGTGATCGAGGCATACCTGGGCAGTCCGACCGACGTCGCCACCGGCTGATGCTGGAGGTCGAAAACCTCACGGTCGTCTACGGCCGACGGCGCGCGCTGGAGGGCGTGGCGCTCAACGTCGGGCCCGGCGAGATCGTCACCCTGCTCGGCGCCAACGGCAGCGGCAAGTCGACGACGCTACGGGCGATCTCCGGGCTCGTGCGCCCGGCGGGCGGCGCGATCCGCTACGAGGGGCGCGACCTCGCGCGACTGACCGCCGATGCCATCGTCGCCGCCGGCATCGGTCACGTGCCGGAAGGCCGCGAGATCTTCACCGACTTCACCGTGCTGGAGAACCTGCAGGTCGGCGCCCACACCGTGCCCGCGCGCGACGTGCCGGCCCGGCTGGAGGCGGCCTACGCGCTCTTTCCCGTGCTGCGCGAGCGGCGACGGCAGCGCGCCGGCACGCTCTCGGGCGGCGAGCAGCAGATGCTGGCCATCGCCCGCGCGCTGATGACGCGCCCGCGTCTGCTGCTGCTCGACGAGCCCTCGCTGGGTCTGGCGCCGCGGCTGATGCGCGAGATCCTCGGCGTCATCCGGCGCATCAACGCCGACGGCGTGGCCGTGCTTCTCGTCGAGCAGAACGCGCGGGCCGCGCTGACGCTGGCCGCACGCGGCTACGTGCTCGAGACCGGCCGCGTCGTGGCCGCCGGCCGCAGCGCCGACCTCGCGGTCGATCCGCGCATCCGCGCGGCCTACCTCGGGCTATCATCGGATCGGGTGATCCCGTGACCGACGACCGCAAGCCGGACCCCCAGGCGGAGGCCGAGCGCCGGTTGCGCATGGTGCTGGCGGCCGAGGCCAGGTCCGAGCGCGACACCTTCGGGCGGATCCAGAAGGGCTTCTACGGATGCGTGACGCTCCTCGTCGTGCTCTTTCTGGTGCTGCTCTTCTTCTTCTGACGCTCGCCGCGCCGGCGCCGCCCCTGCGGGCAGCACCGCGCGTGGACACGCTGCTCCAGGGCCTCGAGATTCCGTGGGCGCTCGCCTGGGCGCCGGACGGTCGCCTCTTCGTCACCGAGCGTCCCGGCCGCCTGCGCGTCGCGGTGAACGGCCGGCTGGCCGCGGCCCCGCTGGCGCGCCTCGAGGTCACCGCCGTCGGCGAGGCCGGGCTCATGGGGCTCGCCCTCGCTCCCGACTTCGCGCGCACCGGCCACCTCTACGTCTGCTACACGGCCTCGCGCCAGGGCGCCTCGGTCAACCGCGTTGCGCGCCTGACGGTGCGCGCGGACCGCGCCGTCGACGAGCGGGTGGTCCTCGACGACATGCCGGCGGCGACGATCCACGACGGCTGCCGGCTGAAGTTCGGTCCCGATCACAAGCTCTACGTGACGATGGGCGATGCCGCTCAGCCGTCCAACGCCCAGCGCCGCGATTCGCTGTCGGGCAAGATCCTGCGCATCGAGGCCGACGGCGCGGTCCCCACCGACAATCCCTTCCGCGGCTCGCCGGTGTGGTCGCTCGGGCACCGCAACCCGCAAGGGCTCGCCTGGGACGCGTGGGGCCGGCTGTGGGAGAGCGAGCACGGCTCGAGCGCCCACGACGAGATCAACCTGATCCGGCCCGGCGGCAACTACGGCTGGCCCGAGGTGCGCGGGCGCGAGACGCGCGAGGGCTTCGTGGGCCCCGCGCTCGAGTCCGGCGACGACACGTGGGCGCCGTCCGGCGTCGCCGTCCTGCACGAGCACCTCTACGTGGCCGGGCTGCGTGGCCAGCGCTTGCTCGTGCTGACCCTCGGCGCCGACGGCACGATCGCCGTCGCCGGCGAGCTGCTGAAGGGCGCCTACGGGCGGCTGCGTGACGTCGTGGTCGGGCCCGACGGCGCGCTCTACGTCGCGACCGGCAACCGCGACGGCCGCGGCTCGCCGCGCCCCGAGGACGACCGCGTGCTGCGCGTCGTGCCCTGAGCGGGGCGGACCATGGGCGAGGGCGGAGCGGCCGGCAACCGGGTGCTGGCGGCGTTGCGCGCCCAGGTCGGCGCGATCCGGCGGCACGCGCCGGGAGCGCGGCGCGGGCGCGATGCCGAGGAGCTGCACCACATGCGCACCGCCGTCCGCCGCCTCCGCGCGATCCTGCGCGCGGTGCGCGACGTCTTCGACGCCGCCGAGATCGCGCGCCTGCGCGGCGAGCTGCGCTGGCTGGGCTCGACGCTGGGCGCCGCCCGCGATGCCGACGTGCTGCGTGCGCATCTGCGCGGAGCGTTCGCGGCCCTCGGGCGCGTCGATGCCGCCACCGTCCGTCGGCTGCGGGGTCGGCTCGATGCCGAGGGCCGGCAGGCACGCGCGCGCGTCGTGGCCGCCCTGGCGTCCCCGCGGTACCGCGCGCTCCTCGCCGATCTCGCCGCGATCACGCGCGGTCGGCCGCCGGCGGCCGGCGATCTCGCCCTGGCCGAGATCGCCGCCAAGCAATTCAAGAAGCTGCGCCGGGCAGTGAAGGCCTTGCCCCGGCAGCCGAGCGATCGCGAGCTACACGCGGTGCGCATCAAGCTCAAGCGGGCGCGCTACGCCGGCGAGCTGGCCGAAGCCGAGGCCGGGCCGCGCGCGGAGAAATTCGTGCACAAGGCCGCCCGGGTGCAGGACATCCTGGGGGAGCACCAGGACGCGGTGGTGGCCGAGCGACGCCTGCGCGCGCTGCTCCGCGGCGGCCGCGGCCCGGCGGCCCGCGCCGCGCTGCGCGGCCTGCTCGAGCGACAGCGCCGGCGGCGCGAGGAGAGCCGGGCGGAGTTTCGTCGGCAGTGGCCGAAGCTGGCGCGCCGCGGGCGCAAGGCGTGGCGGTGAGTGTGGTAGTGTGCGCGCCATGAGCCCGATGCCCGTCACGTGGACGTCCCAGACGCTGTCCGTCGCCGGAATCGCCCTGCCGGTCGCCCGCGCCGGCGCCGGTCCGCCGGTGCTGGTGCTGCATCACGACGTCGGGACGCGGCCGAGGCTGCCGTTCTACGAGGCGCTGGCGCGCGACTTCACGGTGCTGGTGCCGTCGCACCCCGGCTACGACGGCTCGCCGCGTCCCGACTGGATGCGCAGCGTGCGCGACATGGCGGTGGTCTACCAGTGGCTGCTGGGCGAGCTGGAGGCGACGCGCGAGCTCGGGCGGCTGTCGATCGTCGGGCTCGGCTTCGGCGGCTGGATCGCCGCCGAGCTGGCCACGATGGCGCCGCGCGCGCTGCACCGGCTGGTGCTGGTCGGCGCCATGGGCATCAAGCCCGAGCGCGGGGAGATCGCCGATCAGGCGCTCGTCTCGTACATCGACTACGTGCGGCTGGGCTTCGCCGAGGGCGCCGCCTTCGAGGGCGTCTTCGGCGCGGAGCCCGCGACCAGCCAGCTCGAGCAGTGGGACCTCAACCGCGAGATGACGTTCCGCATCGCCTGGAAGCCCTACATGTACAACCCCACGCTGCCCCACCTGCTGGGCGGCATCGTCACGCCGACGCTGGTCGTGTGGGGACGCGAGGATCGCATCGTGCCGCTCGAGTGCGGCGAGCGGTATGCCAAGGCCCTGCGCCAGGCGCGGCTCGAAGTCCTCGACGGCACCGGGCACTTCGTGGAGATGGAACAGCCGGACGCGCTGGCCCGCCTGGTGGCGGGCTTCGCCGGCAAGGAGTAGGCCCCGTGCACCTCATGTACTTCACCGAGCAGCCCATGTCGGCCTATCCGGCCGAGGAGGGCCGGACGTTCGGCGCCACCGCCCTCATGTTCTCGAACAAGCACTTCGATCCGGTGGCCGGCAGCCGGCTCTACAACGAGTACCTCGAGCACTACCGGCTGGCCGAGGAGGTCGGCTTCGACGGCATCATGCTGAACGAGCACCACAACGCGCCGTTCTGCATGCAGGCCAAGTGCAACGTGTTCGCCTCGATCCTGGCCGCCATGACCAAGCGGGTGAAGATCGTGCTGCTCGGCAATCCGTTGCCGCTCGCCGACAACCCGGTGCGGCTGGCCGAGGAGCTGGCGATGATCGACATGGTCTCGCGCGGACGCCTCGTCTCCGGCTTCGTGCGCGGCGGCGGCCAGGAGCAGCTCGCCACCGGCGTCAATCCCGCCTACAACCGCGAGCGGTTCGAGGAGGCGCACGAGCTGATCGTGAAGGCGTGGACGCAGACGGGCCCGTTCCGGTGGGAGGGCGCGCACTACCAGCACCGCGTGGTGAACCCGTGGGCGCTGCCGCTGCAGAAGCCGCACCCCCGCGTGTGGATCCCCGGCGTGCTCAGCAAGGAGACGATCATCTGGGCCGCGCGCAAGCGCTATCCCTACATCGCGCTGAGCACGGCCATCGACGCCACCAAGAAGATCTGGGAGCTCTACGACCAGGTGGCGGCCGAGACCGGCTACGCCGGCGGTCCCGAGTATCGCGGCTACCTGCAGCGCTGCCACGTCGCCGAGACCGAGGAGAAGGCGCTCGAGAACGCGCGGCAGTTCATGTGGATGCAGGGTGAGTTCACCGGGCTCGCCCATCCGGTGTGGTCGAGCCCGTCCGGCTACTTCTCGCCGTCGTATCGCACGGCGTTCGTCGAGTACGCGGTGGGCCGGCGGTCGAATCCGCGCGGCGCCGCCTTCGAGGACCAGCTGCGCGACCAGCAGATCGTCGCCGGCACGCCGCGGACCGTGATCCCGAAGCTGCGCCGGCTGCTGGAAGAGACGCGGCCGTCGATCCTCGGATTCTGGGCCAGCGACGGCTTCGTGAAGAACGAGGACGCGCGGACGTGCATCCGCCTGCTCGGCCAGGAGGTGCTGCCGGCGCTGCGCGAGATGGGCAAGGAGCTGGGGCTGTGGAGCCCGTTCGAGGCGAACGCTCCCGTCAGCCTGGCGTTTCCGGAGCCGGCCCGATCGCCCGTTACGTCCTGATCCACGGCGCCTATCAAGGCGGCTGGATCTGGAACCCGGTCGCCACGCGCCTGCGCGCCGCCGGCCACCTCGTGCTGGCGCCCTCGCTCGACGGCTGCGGCGAGCGACACCACCTCGTGCGGCGCGGGATCACCGTCGGCACGCACGCGCAGGAGGTCGCGCAGCTCCTCTTCTACGACGACCTCGGCGACGTGACGCTGGTCGGCACCAGCTCGGGCGGCATGGTGATCCAGAAGGCCGCCGAGCTGGCGCGCGAGCGCATCCGCCGCCTGGTGTTCGTCGACGCGCTGGCGCTGCTGCCGGGCGAGCGTGTGGATGCGATCGTCAAGCGCAGCGCGCCCAACGAGGTCACCGAGCTGACCACGGGCCCGACGCGCGCCGACGCCGAGAGCCGGCTGTTCCGCGACCTGGATCCGGCGACCCGGGCGTGGGCGCTGGCGCGCATCACCCCGCATCCGCTCGCCGCGCTCGAGGCGCCGATGGAGCCGACGACGTTCTGGGAGCAGGCGTGGCGGGCGACCGTGATCCGCTGCCGCCAGGCGGCCAATCCGCCGGAGTCTCATCAGCGGCGCACCGCCGAGCGCCTCGGCGCCGCCTGGCACGAGCTGGACACCGGCCATTACCCGATGCTGAGCGAGCCGGAAGCGCTGGCGCGCCTGCTGCTCTACGCCGAGCTCGACGGCATCGTGGCGACGCTGCGGCAGGCGACCGGCGCCGCCCGCGTCACGCTGCGGCTGGACGTCCCCCGGCGCAACCTCAGCGTGGCCGACGTCACCGCCGAGGCCCTGGCGCCGGGCGTCGCCTCGCTGCGCGGGCAGACGTCGATCGATCAGCGCGCGGCCGGCTCGATCGAGTGGCTCGAGACGCATCGACGCGTGCTCGTGCAGGAGGACGTGAGCAACGCGGACGCACCGCCGCCGCCCGAGCTCGTTCGCCTGTACGGCGCCACCGCGCAGATGCTGGGGCCGGTGCTCCGCGACGGCGTGCTCGTGGGCTGGGTCTCGGTGCACCATACGGGCGGTCCGCGCCGGTGGAGCGCGAGCGACGTGGCCGCGCTGGAGACGGCGGTTCGGGACGTCAGCCGCGAGCTGGAGCCGAGTTGATGGGGGGCCGGCCGGGTTCTTGATGTGAGCCGCGCGGCGCTGCGGCTTCGCGGCAAGGTCGCGCTGATCACCGGCGGCAACACCGGGATCGGCCGCACGGTGGCCCTGGCCTACGCCGACGAGGGCGCCGACGTGGCGATCGCCTGGATCGCCCGCGAGGCGGACGCCGCGTCGCTGGTGGCCGAGCTCGAGAAGCGCAGCCGGCGCGCCCTGTCCGTGCGCTGCGACGTGACGCGCGAGGCCGACGTCCAGGCGCTCGTCGGTGCCGTCATCGAGCGGTTCGGCCGCATCGACGTGCTCGTGAACAACGCCGGCATCCAGAAGCCGCAGGCGCTCACCGAGACCTCGCTCGACGACTGGGAACGGATGATGGCTGTCCACCTGCGCGGGGCGTTTCTCTGCTGCCGCGAGGTGGCGCCGGCGATGATCCGGCAGCGGAGCGGCCGCATCATCGTCCTGACCTCGCAGCTCGCCTACCTCGGCCGGCCGCGTTATACCGCCTACTCCGCGGCCAAAGGCGGGCTCGCGACGTTCACGCGCGCGCTCGCCCAGGAGCTGGCGCCGCACGGCATCCTCGTCAACGCGGTCGCGCCGGGCCTCATCGACACGGGCTTCGATCCGCTGCCGGAGGCGGCCAAGCGTGCTCACGCCGCGTCGCTGCCGCTCGGGCGCCTCGGCACGCCCGACGATCTCGTCGGCGCCTTCGTGTTCCTCGCCTCCGACGAGAGCCGCTACTTCTGCGGCCAGACGCTCCACCCGAACGGCGGCGAGATCATGCCGTGATTGCGATCGCGCTGAGCATCTGATACCGTCCCGCCATTCGCCCGCCGGGAGGTCAACGATGACGCTGGACCCGCACGATCGAGATCGACGCCCCGTGATGTCGCGCCGCTCGGCCCTCACGGCCATGGGCGCGGTGGCCGGCATCGCGGCCCTGGCGCCCCGCGCGCTCGCTCAGGCGCCGCCCTCCGGACCGATGGCGCCGCCGAGCACGGTCACCACGCCGCCCCGCGACTTCGGACCCGGCGGAGCGCCGACCACCTACTTCACCGATCCCGACGTCCTCACGATCGACCCGATGTTCAACGGACTGCGCCAGCCGAACAGCGCGATCAAGCGGCTGTGGACCGGCGCCTTGTGGTCGGAGGGCCCGGCCTGGAGCAGCCAGGGGCGCTACCTCGTGTGGAGCGACATCCCGAACAACCGGCAGCTGCGCTGGCTCGAGGACGACGGCCGCGTGACGGTCTTCCGCAGCCCGTCCAACAACAGCAACGGCAACAGCTTCGACTTCCAGGGCCGCCAGCTCTCGTGCGAGCACCTGATGCGGCGCGTGGTGCGCTACGAGAACGACGGCTCGGTGACGATCCTCGCCGACGCCTACAACGGCAAGCGGCTGAACTCCCCGAACGACGTCGTGGCGCATCCCGACGGCAGCTACTGGTTCACCGATCCGCCCTACGGCGGCCAGCTCTACGAGGGCGCCCCCGACGCGGCCGGCGGACCCAGCAACAGCGCCGGGCGGCTGAAGTCGCGCCTGGGCCAGCCGCCGGAAGCCGGCAACTCCAAGCGGGAGCTGCCGACCAACTGCTATCGTGTCGATCCGAGCGGCCGCGTCGATCTCGTCGTGGGCGAGGACCAGGTGCCCGATCCCAATGGCCTCGTGTTCTCGCCGGACTACAAGAAGCTCTACGTCATCAGCACCGGCAAGGGCCCCGGCGACACCGGCGCCGGCGGCAAGGGCGACATGCACGTCTTCGACGTGGGCGCCGACAACAAGCTCTCGAACCAGAAGCTCTTCAGCGACTTCATGATCGACGGCGTCAAGTGCGGCCCCGACGGCGCCCGCTGCGACGTCGACGGCAACGTATGGTGCTCGAGCAACGCCGGCCGCAGCGTCGGCTACAGCGGGGTCACGGTGTGGACGCCGGAGGGGAAGCTGATCGGGCGCATCCGCCTGCCGGAGATCTGCGGCAACGTCTGCTTCGGCGGACCGAAGCGCAATCGTCTGTTCATGGCCGCCAGCCAATCGCTCTACGCCGTGTACGTCAACACGCAGGGCGCCGGGCCGGGCTAGGAGGAATTTGATGAGCGAGCATCTCGACCGTCGCAGCTTCCTCAAGCGTGCGGGCGCCGTCGGCGCCGGCGCCGTCGTCGCGGTCCGGCTGTCCGGCGCCGAGCTGGCCGCCGCCCAGGATGCCACCTTCCGCCCCGATCCCGCCGCCAGGCGGGGCGGCACGCTGCGCTACGGCATCCTCAGCGCCGCCGCTCACTTCGACGTCCATCAGTCGGGGACCGTCGCCAACATCGGTCCCCAGAGCCCGATGTACGACACGCTCATCCGCCGCCATCCGAAGGACGGGCAGACGATCATCCCCGACCTCGCCCAGCGATGGGAGATCTCGCCGGACGGCAAGAAGTACACCTTCCACCTGCGCAACGGCGTCAAGTTCCACGACGGCGCCGAGCTGACCGCCGACGACGTCAAGGCGACCTACGAGCGGATCGCGCGGCCGCCCCAGGGCATCGTCATCCCGCGCACGCCGCTGTTCGCCACCGTCGGCGACATCGTCGTGCTGGACCCGCACCGGATCGAGTTCCGGATGACCGAGCCGCGCCCCAAGGCCTACATGCTGGGCGCGTTCGCGAGCGGCTGGAACATCATCGTGCGCAAGAAGACGCTCGACGACAACCAGGGCAACCTCCGCCAGGTCATGAACTATCCGGGCACCGGGCCGTTCAAGCACGTCTCCCGCCAGGACAAGGAAGTCTGGATCCAGGAGCGCAACCCGAGCTACTGGAACAAGGGCCTGCCGCTGGTCGATCGCCTCGAGATCTACCACCTGCCGCCGTTCTCGCCGGAGCTGGGCTCGTCGTTCCTGTCCGGCAAGATCGACTACGCGCGCCTGCTCGATCCCGTCTCCTGGCGCAAGGCCAAGGAGATGCCGGGCGTGACGGCGGCGGCGTTCAACCAGTCGGTCATCCAGGCCTTCTGGACCAACATGCAGAAGAACAAGGCGCTGGCCGATCCGCGGGTGCGCCGGGCGATCCACCTCGCCATGGACCGGCCCACGCTGGTCGAGGTGGTGAAAGACACCGCGCCGATGCAGGTGGGCGGCTTCGTCTATCCATTCCACGAGACGTCGACGCCGCGGGCCGAGCTGGAAAAGAAGCTGGGCTACCAGAAGGACATCAAGCCGGCGGTGCAGGAGGCCCGGCGGCTGATGAAGGAGGCCGGCTACGCCGGTGGCCTCAGGGGGCTCGATTTCGTCGTGCGCGACATCGCCAGCTTCAAGCTGTGGTCGGTGGCCATCCAGGCCATGCTGAAGGAACACCTCAACATCGAGTCGAACCTCCGCGTGGTGCAGACGTCGGTGTGGTTCGACGAGGCGGCGGCCGGCAACTTCGACCTGGCGATCAGCGCCATCGTGTCCTCGCTGATGGACCCCTCCGACATCTTCAGCGCCTGGTACGGCAAGGACGGCCCGCAGAACTACTCGCGCTGG
>VBPC01000061.1 GCA_005887895.1 Candidatus Rokuibacteriota bacterium | reverse complement strand
CCAACATCTTCCGGCCCGCGCAGCGCTACGGCGTGGAGCACGTCTCCTTCTACGACGAGGATCCGGAGGTCCCGAAGAGGAGCCGTTCGTCTGCACCGATCCGCTGCGGACGTGGGGCGGCGAGCCGCCATCGGCGTAGCGCCGGCATGACGGACGACCGCGCGCGCGCGCGCATCGCGGCCGTCCGCGACGCGATCGCGGCCAATCCCTTCCTGAGGTCACCGCTCGCGACGGCGTCACGCCCGCCGGTGGACGTCATCGTGCCGATCCACGACGCCTTCGACGACACGGTGGACTGCCTCGCGAGTGTCGCCGTCAAGACCGACGCGCCGTTCCGGCTGGCGCTGATCAACGACGGCAGCCGGGATCCGCGCGTGCCAGCGCTCCTGGCCGCGCTCGACGGCGCCGCGCCGAACGTCGTCGTGGTCGACCGTCCCGACAACCACGGCTTCGTGCGCACGGTGAACGAGGGCTTTCGGCTGGGGCCCGCGAGCGACGTGGTCATCCTCAACTCCGACACGGTCGTCACGCCCGGCTGGCTGGCGCGGATGACCGCCCTCGCCGCCTCGCGGTCCGACATCGCCACGGTCACGCCGTTGACGAACAACGGCACGATCTGCTCGGTGCCGAGCCCGCTCGAGGACAACGCCCTGCCCGAAGGGTACGATGTCGACCGCTTCGCCGCGTTGATCGCGAGCGTCTCGCTGGAGATCTTCCCGGAAGTGCCGACCGGCGTGGGATTCTGCATGCTGATCACGCGCCGGGCGCTCGACGCCGTGGGCGACTTCGACGCGCGGGCGTTCGGCGATGGCTACGGCGAGGAGAACGATTTCTGCCAGCGCGCCATCGAGGCCGGCTTCGTGAATCTCATCGCGGACAATGCCTTCGTCTACCACAAGGGGCGCGGCTCGTTCGGCCCGCGCGGTGACGACCTGCTGGCCCGCAACCTCGCCACGCTGGCCGCCCGCCATCCCCGCTACCACGCCGACGTCGCCCGCGTCTGCGCGGCCCATCCGCTGCGGCCGTTCCACGAGTACCTAGGCCACGCCCTCGCCGCGCGACTCGAAAGCCGGCAGTCCGTTCGCGCGCGGGTGCTGCACATGCTCCATCACGGCGGCGGCACCGAGAAGCACGCGCGGGACCTCGCCGCCACCGACGATCCGGGCGTACGCAACTACGTGCTGGTCAGCCACGGCCACGCCCTCGACGTCGATGAGTACCACGCCGGCCGCCGCCTTCGGTCGCTGCGTTTCCCGTTGCGGGCCGCGATCGGGCCGTACGCACCGGCCCCCGAGGCCGGCTATCGCGACGCGCTGGCGACGGTGTGCCGGACGCTGGAGATCGATCTCGTCCACGTGCACCACCTGATGCACCACACGCTCGACATCGCCTCCGTCGCCGCCGCGCGCGGCATCCCCTACGTGATGACGCTGCACGATTACTACACGGTCTGCCCGAGTTACACGCTGCTCGACCCCGACGGTCGCCCATGCGGCGCCTGCCTCGACCCCGGACACCGTGGAACGCCCGAGTCTTGCCTGAAGGCGCTCGGCCAGCCGGCGTCGTATCTGCACGACTACCAGCAGGCGATGGCCGCGTTCCTGCGCGGCGCCGCCCGTCTGTTCGTGCCGAACATCCGCGTGCGCGACATCGTCAGCGCCCGCTATCCGGAGCTGAGGGACACGATGACGGTGATCGAGCATGGGCATCGGCCGGCGCCCGACGGACCGCGGGCGCGCCGGCCGATCGAGCGCGACGGCCGGGCCCGGCTCGACGTCGCCGTGATCGGCGCGCTCGACGTGCACAAGGGCTCCTCGGTACTCCGCGATCTCCTGCGCGCCAACCGCCGTCGCGAGACGACGTTTCACCTCTACGGCACCGCGCCCGATCCGGACCTGACCCCCGCCGAGCGGGACCGCGGCGGGCGCCTCGACGGCTCGCACTTCGTCTACCATGGTCCGTACGAGTCGACCGAGATCGTGCGGCGCCTCGTCGCCGACGGCATTCACGTCGGCCTGCAGCTCGCCGTCTGGCCCGAGACCTTCAGCTACACGGTGAGCGAGTTCGTCGAGGCGGGCATCCCGGTGATCGCCGCCGACCTCGGGGCCCAGGGCGAGCGCATCCGACGCTGCCGCCTGGGCTGGACCGCCCGATCGGGACGATGTGGCGGCGATATGGGCAAGCGTACGAAGAGATCATCACCCGCGGAGGCCCTTCGATGACGCGAGAGGCAGAGCCGGGCGCCGATGCCGCGCCCAGCCGGCGATACCTCGCCACGCTCGCCATGAGCGTGGCCGAGGCGGAGTCACGCGAGACCCGACTGCGGCAGCGCGCGGAAGAAGCAGAGGCACAGCTGCAGGCCGTTCGGCAGCGACTGAGATCGCCGCGCCATCGGATCGCCGACGCGATCGGCGACGCCGTCCAGCGCATTCCGGTCGTCTGGCCGCTCCTCGCCCGGTTGACGGAGGCGGTCCTGCGCCGCGAGGAGCGGCGCGGGCGCCCAGGGGCCTGACCGTTTTTTCAGCGAGGAGCCCGCGGCCATGGTCGCGCGGTTCACGTACAGCAACGCCGACCTCACCGCGCTGAAGACGCTGGCCATGAAGAACAGGACGTATTTCGGCCCCGGGGGGTCGGGGAGCACCGATGCGCAGGGCAAGGCCGTCGCCGGGACCGACTCAGGCGGCGTAGCGCGGCACGGCGCGCCGGCGCCGTATTATTCCCGGCGGCTTCCGGCCCGGCCGTCCGTAGCATGGACGGCATGCGGTACGGCCCGCTCGCGTGCATCCTGCTCCTCGCCGGCGCCGCCTGCACGACGGTTCCCGACCGCGCGTACTTCCCGCCGCCGGATCGCGACCACACGCGGCTCCTGGCGACGACGCTCTATCGCGTGGCCCAGGCGGCCGGCGACAATCCGGCCCGGTACTCCTTCGCGATGATCGCCACCCGCGACGTGAGCGCCTACACGGCCGAGGACGCAACGTTTTACTTCTCGGAGGGCCTGGCCCGCCAATCCGGCCGGGCGGTCGACGCGCTCGTCGCCCACGAGGTCTCCCACGAGCTACTCGGCCACCGCGGCCAGCGCCGCTCGCTCTCACTCGGTCTGTCGGCGGGGTTCACCGTGCTCGGCATCGTCGTGCCCGGCGCCGGCCTGCTCGACCTGCTCGTCAGCCCGCTCGTCGTGCGCGCGTACACGCGCGATCAGGAGATCGCCGCCGACCTCAAGGGCGCGGACATCCTCGGCGCCCTGGGGTACGACGCTCCGCGCCGGGCGCTCGCCGACGCGCTCCGCGAGGCGGCCAAGGTCAACGGCGCCCCCCGCGGTGGCTGGCTGGCGACCGAACCAACGCTCGAGGAGCGCCTCGCCGCGCTCGAGCCGCTGGAGCCGGTGGCCGAGGCCACTCGCTAGCCCAGACGCCTGTCCCGGCTGTCGGGCCTGACTAGCGTTGAGACGTCTGGGGGGAGACGTCGGGACCCGCCGCGCCGTACACCCGGCGGTACTCGTCCCACGCGAGCATCACGCGCTTGACGTAGAGGCGGGTCTCGTCGAAGGGAATCTGCTCGACGAAGGCCTCGAGGTCGCTGGTCCGTCGGATCTTCCACCACTGGCGCAGCCGCGCCGGGCCGGCGTTGTAGGCCGCCAGCGCCAGCCGCGGATCCTTGAACTCCTGCAGCAGGCCGGCCAGGAACGCGGTGCCGATGTCGAGGTTCGTGCGCGGGTCGTCCAGCAGGTCGCCGCCCGCGAAGGCCAGGCCGCGATGCTCGGCCATCGGGCGCGCCGTCGACGGCTGCAGCTGCATCAGCCCCCGCGCGCCCGTGCGGGACAGCGCCCGCGGGTAGTAGGACGACTCCTCGCGCACGAGCGCGGCCACGAGGAACGGATCGAGTCCCGCCCGCTGCGCGGCCGCCGTCACGTCGTCGCGCCAGCCGAACGGGTACAGCATCTCCCAGAACGCCTTGGGCAGCGCGGGATCGCCGCTGGCGGCGAGGAGCACGAAGTGGCGGCGCAAGATGCGCAACGCCATGTGATAGCGCTCGTCGCGCACGTAGGCGCTCGAGAAGCCGTACAGCCGCACGGTGTCGCCGCCGGCTTGCTCCACGACGTCGGCCAGCTCCTCGAGCGCGGCCTCGACCAGGCCAAGTCGCCGCAACAGATCGACGCGCGCGAATCCGGGATCGTCGGCGATGGCCTCGGCGGGATCGGCCGGCAGTTTCACCGGCGCCGGCCGCACGTCGCCCGCTCCGCCGTCCATGCGGCGCAGCGCGAGGACGCCGTAGTAGCTGCGGGGCGCCTCGGCCAGCACCTGCGCGTAGAGCGGCGCCGCCGCCGCGCGATCGCGCGACTCCTCGACGGCCCGCCCCCGCCAGTAGAGCGCCGGCAGCCGCCACGTGCGATTGCCGGTGGCATCGAGCTTCGCCCACTGCTCGGCCGCGTCGGCCGGACGGCCGCCGAGGTAGGCGTTCCAGCCCAGGTGCCACAGCGCGCCGGCGGCCACCTCGCGCCGCGGAAAGCGGGTGACCAGCGTCCGGTAGGCCGCCGCCGCGTCGGCGTAACGCTGCGCGTCCTCGAGCGCCCGGCCTTGCAGCCACAGCGCCTCGGCAGCGTCGGCTTCCGAGCCGCTCTTGGCCACGCGGGCAACGATCTCGAGCGTGCGCTCGCGCTTGCCGGCGCGCAGGTAAAGGCGCGCCTGCTCGAGCCGCAGCGCCTCCTGCTGCTCGGCCGGCGCGCGGGCAATGGCCAGCCCCAGCGCCTTGGCGGCCGCCTCGTAGCGGCCCAGGCGCTGGGCGCCGTCGGCGACGATGCGCCACGCGCGCACGAGGATCGACGGATCGCGCGCTTCGCCGGCGATGAGCTCGGCCTCGTCGGCGGCGGTCTTCGGCACGCCGCCCTTGAGGAGCCGCTCGGCTCGGTCGAGACGCTGGTCGAGCGTCAGCGCCGGCACCGGCGTTCCGGCCGCCGCCAGCACCGCCAGGCGGTCGGTGGCGCCGTCGGCCCAGCCGGTCGTCGGCGCCAGCACCCTGAGCTCGCGATAGGCGTGGGCGGCGTTGTCGCGCTGGCCGCGGGCCTCCGCCGTCTGGCCGAGGAGGTACAGCGCGGCCGGCGCCTCGCCCGCGTCCGGGTCGCGGTCGAGCAGGCGCACGAGCGTGGCCTGAGCGGCTGCCTCGTCGCCGGCCTGGGCGGCCAGCGTGGCGGCCATCAGGAGCGCCCGCGGGGCCAGCCGGCTGTCGCGCTGGCGATCCGCCACCGCCTGGGCGGCGGCGCGAGCGCCGTCGAGGTCGCCGCGGCGGGCCAGCGCGTCGGCCAGGATCAGCCGGAGGTGATCGCCGATCGGGCTGCCGAGCGCCGGATCGCCGAGCTGCGCGACGACGAGGTCGGGATCCCCCTGCTGGTAGGCGGCGATGGCGCGGGTCCAGGCCTGCTCGCTCTCGGCGGACGGCAGCGGCGCGGGCGACGGCCGGACGGGCTCCGCCCCGGCCAGCGCCGGCAGGACGAAGAGCGCCAGGAGCGTCGAGCGCAGCACTGCCGAGTCGTGCATCGCCCGGCGCGTGAAGATGATGCGATGCAGGGCAGTGATGTTGGAGAGGATCGCCAGCACCCACAGCGCGGGCTCCAGCACGTCGAAGACGCCGCCCGCGATCAGGCACAGCATGCGCTCCGGGCGCTCCATCATCCCCACCTCGCACTCCACCCCGATCGATTCCGCCCGGGCCTTCGTGTAGCTGACCATCACCGAGCCGATCACGCCGGCCACCGCCACCAGCGCGCCGCGCATGTTAGGCGTGCGCGCGAACAGCACGACGATGGCGAGCAGCACGACGAGATCCGAGTACCGATCGATCACGGAGTCGAGGAAGGCGCCGAAGGCGGTCACCTGACCCGACACCCGCGCCAGCGAGCCGTCGAGCATGTCGCAGAGGCCGGCGGCCACCAGCAGCAGCCCCGCCGTGCGCAGGCGCCCGGTGATGAACGCCGCCGCCGAGACGAGGCTGATCACCATCCCGATCATCGTCAGGTGGTTCGGGCGCAGTCGCAGGCGGAAGAGCGTGCGTCCCACCGGGTCGCTCCACAGCCGTACGGTGTCGCGATAGCGGCCCAGCATCGTCAGATCGGCTGCATGAGCGCGTGCTCCAGGGCGTCACGCAGCTCGGTCGCCGCCGGCTCGTCGAGCTTGTGGCCGGCGTGGTCGCGCACGTAGAAGGTGTCGAGCGCCTGGTCGATCTCGGTGGCGATGCGCCCGCTGGCGATGTCGAGGCCCTGGGCCGAGAGCGTGCGGGTGATGAGATAGAGGAGGCCGAGGCGGTCCGGGCACTTGACCTCGACCACCGTGAAGTCGTCGGAGAGCCGGTTGTCGATGGAGACCTTGGGTCGCGCGAAGTCGGCAACGGCGTCCCGGCCCGCCCGCTGCCGCCGCTCCAGCAGCGCCTCGACCGTCTGCTCGCGCACCAGTACGGCCCGCAGCGCGTCGAGCACGCGGCGGAAGCGGGCGGCCGACGTCACCGCCTCGCCGGCCGGGTCGTTCACCTGGAACGTATCGATGGCGATGCCGTCGGCGCGGGTGGCGATCTGGGCCGAGATGATGTTGACGCCGAGGGCGGCCAGGGTGCCGGCGATGAGCGCGAAGAGGCCGGGCACGTCGCGCGTGACGACGACGAGGTCGGACGAGCCGAGATCGGCGTGGTGGAACAGCTCGGTGGCGACGGGCTCGGAGTCGAGCCGGGCGATCAGGCGCAGGTGCTCGGCCATGCGCTGCACGCTCGTGTTCGTGACGTAGCGGTCCGGCACCATCGCCACGTGGGCCTTGACCGCCTGCAGGCCGATCTCGCCCTTCACGACCTCGCGCAGCCGCTCGACCAGCTGCGTGCGGTTGGGCTTGTCCTCCCGTCCGCCGGTCAGGCGGGCCAGCGTGCGCCGGTAGAGCTCGTACAGGACGGCGGCCTGCCAGCCAGTGAGGACGCCGGGCCCGACCGCGCGCATGTCGGCGTAGGTGAGCAGGTAGAGCATGCGCAACCGCTCGGTGTCGGCGACGGTGGCGGCGAAGTCGGCGACCGTCCGGGGGTCGTCGATGTCACGGCGCTGGGCGATGTGCGACATCGTCAGGTGGTGAGCGACCAGGAACTCCACGCGATCCGCGTCGCCCGGCGGCAGGCCGATCCGCCGGGTCAGCGCCTGGACGAGCGGAATGCCCTTGGCCACGTGGCCGTGGCCCTTGGCCTTGCCGATGTCGTGCAGCAGCATGCCGAGCATCAGGAGCTCCGGCTTCTCCACCTCGTTGAACACCTGAGCGGCGCCCTCGGATTCCGAGGACTGTCCGGGCGCCAGCGCCTCCAGGTGCTCGACGGCCAGGAGCGAGTGCTGGTCGGCCGAGAACTTGTGATAGACGTCGTACTGCACCAGGCAGGTCAGCGCCCCGAACTCCGGCAGGTAGCGGCCGAGCAGTCCCAGCTCGTGCATCTCGGACAGGGTGAAGGCCACCCGACCCCATGAGCGGCAGATGTCGAGGAAGAGATCGCGCACGGCCGGGGCGGCGCGGAAGGCGGCGTCGACGACGTCCAGCGAATCCTCGATGGCGCGCTCGAGGTCGAGCGAGAGCTCGCAGCCCAGCCGGTGCAGGTGCCAGAAGACCTTCATGATGCGCACCGGATCGGTCCGCAGCGCCGTCGAGTCGCGGTCGGCCAGGTGCAGCCGGCCGTCGAAGAAGACCAGCCCGTCGGCCAGGGCCTGTTGCCGCTGGCGGCGCTCGGCCGAGCCGCGGCGCGACAGCGTCTCCTGGCAGCGGGCGATGAGCCGGCGCGAGATGCGGTGGATGGCCCGCGCGTGCAGGTAGTAGTCGCGCATGAAGCGCTCGACGCCGAGGGTGTCCCCCTCGTTCTCGTAGCCGAGGTTCTTGGCGATGCGCGGCTGGAGGTCGCGGGTGAGGACGTCGTTCTTGTGGCCGGAGAAGAAGTGCAGCTCGTTGCGGATGCGCCAGAGGAACGTCAGCGCCGCGTCGGCGCCGGCCTGCTCGCGCGGCGTGATCAGGCCG
This sequence comes from Candidatus Rokuibacteriota bacterium, assembly GCA_005887895.1. Taxonomy (GTDB): domain Bacteria; phylum Methylomirabilota; class Methylomirabilia; order Rokubacteriales; family CSP1-6; genus AR5. The sequence continues at coordinate 12,469 of VBPC01000061.1, read as the reverse complement.
TGGTCGGCCAGCTCGCGCAGCGTGCGGGTCCCGAACTTGGCCGAGCCCAGCCACATGGCGGTGTGCATGTCGCGCAGGCCGCCGGCCGACTCCTTGACGTTGGGCTCGCCGATGTAGGGAGAGCCGCCGAACTTGCGGTAGCGCTGCTCGCGCTCGGCGAGCGTCATGGCCAGGAACTCGCCGAAGTCGTGGCGGTAGACGTTGTCGCGGAGCACCCGGCGGAAGCGGGTGAACAGCTTGCGGTCACCGTCGATGAGCCGCGCCTCCTGCATCGAGGTCCGGCTGGGGAAGTCGGTGCGGGCCATCGCCACGCAGTCCTCGAGCGAGCGCAGGCTGTGGCCGACCTGCAGGCCGAGGTCCCACAGCGTATAGAGCAGCTCCTGCATCAGCCGCTGCACGAACGGCGACAGCGCGCCGTCGTAGACCCGGGGCCTGGCCGGCGGCGCGGCTGTCGGCGACGCTCAGGCGCGTCAGCGAGCGCACGAGGTCGTCGATGAAGTGCGCGTGCGCGCGGACGGACTCCTGGCCCGACGCGCCCTCCACGTGCATGTGCTTGAGGGATTCGAGGCCCTCGGCGAGGACGGCGCGGAAGAATTCGAGGCGAAGACGTCGCCGATCCTCGGCGCGGTCGGCGCCCGCCTCGGCGCGCCGGGCCCGGCGATACAGCTCGGGCGACATGTCGCCGCTGAGCGTAGCAGCCCGCCTCACGCGCAGTCAAACGCCTCGCCCGTGGCGACACCTCGGCTGGCGCGGCCGCGGGGGCGGGGTGTCCCGCCGTTCCGCGTGAGACAAGCGGTCCCGCCCGCCACACCCCGCCCCCGCGGCCGCGCCAGCCGGCGCTCTCCGTCGGACACGCGTGTATCGCGATCGGCGCAGCAGAGGATGGTTTGGGCCGTGGCTTGATCCGTATCGGGGCACGGCATAGAGTCAGGCGTCGGCGGCCGGAGCGGTTCGATGACGGGCGGAGACGGAGGAGGGGACGGTGGCGCGACGGGTGTGGCGGGCGGTGGTCGAGGGGATCACGCCGTACGATCCTGGCAAGCCGCTGGAGGCGCTGATGGGGGAGCTCGGGCTCAGCGAGCTCGTGCGGCTGTCGGCCAACGAGAGTCCGCTGGGGCCGTCGCCGCGCGTGGTCGAGGCGATCCGCCGCGAGGCCGAGCGCGCGCACCTCTATCCCGACGGCGGCAGCTGCGCGCTGCGGGAGGCGCTCGGACGGCACCTCGGCGTCTCCCCCGCGCAGGTCGTCATCGGCAACGGCGCCGACGAGCTGATCAGCCTGGTGGCCCTGGCGGCCTTCGATCCCGGCGACGAGGTCGTGGTGCCGGTCCCCTCCTTCGAGCCGTACGTGACGTCGGTGACGCTGGCCGGGGCGCGGCTGGTGGCGAGCCCGCTGGCCGGCTACGAGGTCGACCTCGACGACGTGCGCCGGCGGGTGACCGCCCGCACCAAGGCGGTCATCCTCTGCTCGCCGCACAACCCGGCGACGACGATCATCCGGCGGGCGGCGCTGCTGGCGCTGCTGAAGGCCTTCGGCGAGGATCCACCGCTGATCGTGCTGGACGAGGCGTACTGCGACTTCTGCGACGATCCCGACTATCCGAACGGCATCGCGCTGCTGGCCGCCCATCCCCGGCTGCTGGTCCTCCGGACGTTCTCCAAGATCGCCGCGCTGGCGGGCCTGCGCGTCGGCTACGCGGTCGGTGGCCTGGAGACGATCGACCGCCTGAACCGGGTACGGGCGCCGTACAACATCAACCGCCTCGGCCAGGCCGCCGCGCTCGCCGCGGTGAGCGATGCCGAGCACCGGGAGCGGACGCGCCGGCTCGTCCTCGAGGAGCGCGCGTTCATGTCGCGCGAGCTGGCCAGGCGCGGCCTGACGTTCCCGGGGTCGCAGGCGAACTTCCTGCTCGTCAAGATCCCGAACGCCGGCGCCGTGCGCGAGCGTCTCCTGCGGGCCGGGCTGGTGGTGCGCGACGGGGCCGCCGTCGGCTTCCCGGACCACCTGCGGATCTCGCTCGGCACCCACGAGGCCAATCAGCGCCTGCTTCGCGCGCTCGACGCCGCCTGAGTGACATGCCCAAGGAGATCACCCCCGTCCATCATCCCGATCGCCGCACGGACGTCGTCATGCCGTACGCGCCGGGGATCGTCGTGCGCCGTGGCCGTCTCGTCTTCCTCTCCGGCATCACGGCCGCGGCGGTGTACCACAGCCATCCGCACCGCGAGGAAGAGTTCGACCTGCCGGCCTCGATGCGCGAGCAGGCCGTGCTGGCGATGGAGAATCTCAAGAAGACGCTGGCCGCCGCCGGCTGCACGCTCGGCGACCTGGTCAGCGCCACGCGCTTCCTGACCGACGTCCGCGAGCAGGACGATCTGAATCGAGTCTGGGCCGACTACCTCGACGGCCACCTGCCCACGACGACGACCGTCGAGGTCTCGCGCCTGGCGACGCACGCGCGCTGCAAGCTCGAGATCACCGCCATCGCGGTGGCCGAGGAGTAGCGTGGCACGACTGGCGTTCGTCGGGCTCGGCGCCATGGGTAGCCGGCTGGCCCGGCGGCTGCTGGCCGCCGGGCATCACGTCAGCGGCTGGAACCGCACACCGGACAAGGCGCGCGAGCTCGTCGGCGCCGGACTCACGCTCGCGAAGTCGCCGCGGGCGGCGGCCGAGGGCGCCGAGGCCGTCTTCACGATGGTCACCGACGACGCGGCGCTGCGCGCCGTGGCGCTCGGCGCCGACGGCGTGATCGCCGGCCTGGCGGCCAACGCCGTGCTGGTCGACATGAGCACGGTGTCCCCGGCAGTCGTGCGCGAGCTCGCCGCGCCGGTGGCCGCCCGCGGCGCCGCGCTGCTCGACGTTCCGGTCTCTGGCAGCACGATCACCGTCGAGCAGGGCCAGGCCTCGTTCATCGTCGGCGGCGATGCCGGGGCGCTCGAGCGCGTCCGTCCATTCCTGCTGGCAATGGGCACGGCGATCACCCACGTCGGCGAGCTCGGGCTGGCGAAGACGATGAAGGTCGCGACGAACCTGGGCCTCGCCGTCCAGATGCTGGCCTTCAGCGAGGCGGTCCTGCTGGCCGAGAAGGCCGGCATCGCGCGCGAGCGCGCCGTGGAGGCGCTGCTGAAGTCGGTGGTGGCCTCGCCGATGGTGAGGTACCGCGGGCCGTTCGTGCTGGGCCAGATGTCGAGCGACGCCTGGTTCAAGGTGGCCATGATGCAGAAGGACCTGCAGCTCGCCCTGGACGCCGGCCGTGCCAGCGGCGTGCCGCTGCCGCTGACGTCGGTGACCCAGGAGTGGATGACCGCCGCCCGCGGCCTCGGTCTCGGCGACTACGACTTCGCGATCATCTTCGACGTCCTGGCCCGCCTCAGCAGCGCTCCGCCCAGCGTGAAGCCGCGCGCGTCGTAGCGCGGTTCGAGCGCCGGCTTTGCCGGCGCAACCCTGTTCGCGGGGAGGCAGGGAGGAGCGCGCCGCCAGGCGGGCGACGACCGTCGGAAGGGGGCGGAGCCCCCTCCGAGCTCAGCGGCGCTTGGCGCCGCGGGCGATCGCGAGCTCGCGCTCGAGGGCTTCGAGGCGGTGGGCGAGCGCGTCGCGTTCGGCGCTCACCGCGAGCAGCTGCTGCTCGCGCAGGCCGTAGCGCTGCTCGTTCTGGGCGACCTTGGTCTGCAGGTCGGCCTCGCGGGCATAGACGTCGCGCAGCTCGCGCTCGAGCCGGGCGACGCGACGCTTGGCCGGCAGATAGCCGCCGAACAGCGTGTAGGCGAGCAGGACGGCGAGCAGGGCGCTGGCCGCGACGAGAAGCCACGGCAGCCGGGCGCGCGGCGCGTCAGTCACGGGGGCTGATTCTACGGGCCGGCCCGCTCGCGAGCAACCGGCGCCCGGCGGAAATTTGTTATGATCGGCTCGTGGAGCTCCGGCGATTCTTCGATCGGGCGGTCCGGTCGAGCTTCCGCGATCTGGCCCTCCACGACGAGCCGGTGGCGAGCTATCTCGGCGACCTGCTGACCCGCTTCGCCCGCACCGAGCAGCTGTTCCCGCCCGGCGTCACCGCGCCTCGCCTGGAAACCGTCGTCGATCTGCTGCTCGAGGCGCAGGCGGCCTGGGACGACGCGGCGGCCCACTTCGGTCCCGAGCGCGAGGTCACGGTGCGCCGCCACATCGGCGACTACACGCTGTTCATGACCGGCGTCTTTCGCGAGCGCGTCGAGCGGCTTGCCTCCACCGGCTTCTACGTGAGTCAGGGCAAGCGCGCCTACCGGTTCGTCTCCGAGCACGACCGCGCCAGCACCGCGCCGGCGGCGCGTGACGGTGGCCCGCTCTACGCCCGGCTGGCCGAGCGCTTCGAGAACTACGCGTGGGCGCTCGACTACGCGCGGCGGGTTCATTTCCACGACGCGCCGACCCTGCCCTTCTTCCGCCTCGGCTTCGAGTAGCGGGCACCCGCCGTGGACGTCGATCCCGTCGCCGCCCGCCGCGCGCTCGACGCGGCGCTGGCCGAGCCGGCCCGCCTCGATCCGGCGCCGCTCAGCGCGCTGGGCGCCACCGCCCCCGACGCCCTCGACGACACCGTGCGCGCGTTCGCCGATGCCCACGGCGCGGCGGCGCTGCCGGTGCTGGAGGCGCTGACCTCCGACCGCGTCGATCGCGCCGTGCGGCGGGTGGCGCGCCGGGCGCTGTACCGGCTGGCGCAGCGGGGCGTGCAGCCGGCCCCGCGGCCGGCCCCCCGACCGGTCGTCGAGCGCCGGGCCGAACGGGCGTTGCGCGCCTGGCTGTCCGGCATCGACGGTAGCGGCTCGCGCGCGGTGTGGGTGCTGTTCGAGGGCGCGCTGAGTGGTTACGCCCTGTGCTCGCTGATCGTCAACGACCAGGTCGGCGTCGTCGACGTGGCCGGCGGCGAGATCTCCAAGAAACGGCTCGAGGCCGAGCTGGCGGCGCTGCGCGCCTCGCAGAAGCTACCGTGGGTGGAGGTCGAGCCGGCGCGCGCGCTGCAGGCCGTGGGCGAGGCGCTGACCGTCCATCGTGCACGCGGGACGGCGCCGCCGGCCGCCTTCCAGCGGTGGGAACGGCTCTTCGCGCCGGCCGAGGGGCCGCCGCTGCCGGCGCCCCCCGCGGATGCCGCGCTGGTCGAGCGCGGCGCGACCCTGCTCGAGCTGCCCGAGCTGGCTGGCTGGTTCCTCGATCCCGAGAGCGTGCAGAGCGATGCGCTCGAGATGCTGCAGGCCCGCGACAGCAAGCTCGTCGTCAGCGACCAGATCAAGGCCGAGCGCGACGAGGCGTTGGTCGGCCGCGTGGTCGAGCGCGAGTTCGATGCCGACGCGCGGCGGCGGTGGGCCCGCCGGCTCGTGGACATGGCGTTCGTCTTCCGCGCGACCGACCGCCCGGAGCCGGCTGCGCTCGCCGAGGCGGCCGCCGCCGCGCTCGTCGACGACGCGCGCGAGCCGCGGCGGCAGCCGTTCGCCCGCGCGCTCGCCCAGCGCGCCCTGGAGGTCGCCGCCGAGGTGGCGCTCGGCCGGATCCCTGCCGCGGAGGTCAGCCGGAAGCCCGGAGCCGCGTGATCACCGAGGTCCCGGGGATCCGCGTCGGCCACGCGACCGACCCCGTCGGCCTCACCGGCGTCACCGTCGTGCTCTGCGACACACCCGCCGTGGCCGGCGTCGAGCTGCGCGGCGGCGCCAACGACGTCGTCGGCCTCGACTACCTGGACCCCCGTCACCTCGTCGGCACCGTCGACGGTGTCGTGCTCGGCGGCGGCAGCCGGTTCGGCGGGGAGGCGATCTGGGGCGTGATGCGCTGGCTCGAGACCAAGGGCTGCGGGTACGCGGCCGGACCCAGCGTCGTGCCGCACGTGCCCGGCGCGTTCCTCTTCGACCTCAACGTCGGCGACGGTCGCGCCCGGCCGACGCGGGAGATGGGCTGGGAGGCGGCGAGCGTCGCGACCGGCGGCGCGGTGGCCGAGGGCAGCGTCGGCGCCGGCACCGGCGCCAGCGTGGGCAAGCTGTACGGCCGGGCGCGGGCGATGCGCGGCGGCATCGGCTCGGCGAGCGTGCACGTCGGCGGGGTGATCGTCGGGGCGCTCGTCGCCGTGAACGCCGTGGGCGACGTGCGCGATCCGGACACGGGCGCGCTGATCGCCGGCACGCGTGACGCCGCCGGCGGTCGACGGCTGATCGATACCGCCCGCGCGCTGCTCGGCGGCGAGACACTCGGGCGGTTCGCTGCACCCGAACACACCACGATCGGCGTCGTCGCCACCGATGCGCGGCTGAGCAAGCCGGAAGCTGCCAAGCTCGCGTCGCTCGCGATGCTCGGGTTCGCGCGGGCGCTGTCGCCTCCGCACACCGCGTTCGACGGCGACACGCTGTTCGCGCTGTCGATCGGCCAGGAGCGCGCCGATCTGACGCGGCTGGGGCTGGCGGCGGCAGAGGCGGTGGCCCGGGCGATCGTCCGCGGCGTGCGCGCGGCGACCTCGCTACCTGATCTTCCGGCCGCGCACGAGGTCTTCTGACATGGGGGCCCCGACATGGCCCCCAAACCCCCCAAATGCTCGGCGCGCCCCGGCAAAGCCGTGGCGCACCTCCTGTTCCCCTGACCGGCCGGGCCCCGACAGGGCCCTCAAACCCCCGAATGCTCGGCGCGCCCCGGCAAAGCCGTGGCGCACCTCGTTTTCCCCTCGCCGGCCGGGGCCCCGACAGGGCCCCCAACCCCCCACATGCTCGGCGCGCCCCGGCAAAGCCGGGGCGTACTCGGCAAGCCAGGGCGCGCCTCTTTACGCCGGCGCCGTCCTAATCGTCCGTCGGCGGCCGCAGGGCGTCGCGGGCGTCGGCCAGGCGCTCGCCGAGGGCGCGGACCTCGGCCAGGCGGCCGGGCGCGTAGGTGAAGCGCGGATCGCTCGTGTACCCGCTCCATGCGCTCATGTAGTCCGGTCGGCTCAGCCCGAGCGCCCACTCCGACACCCGCGTGGGGTTCGCGAAGTCGGCCATGATGCCGACCTCGTTGTGCACGCCCGCGTTGGCGCCGTCCATGAAGGCCTGGAGCGAGCGCGGCTTCGGCCCGTGGGGCAGCCCGACCGGGTGCAGCGTGACCATGCCGGGGCCCACGACGCCGCCGGCGCTGAAGAAGTCGCCGAAGTGGTAGCCGAGCGTCTCGAGGTAGTCGAGGTTCTTGTGGAAGAACGGCACCCACATGGCTTCCTTCTCGACCGACCGCACGGTGAACACGCACAGGTAGGCGCCCGGCAGCTTGAAGATCGTGTGCCCCGACGGCGGCACGTGCGAGCGGTCGGCCACCAGCGGGCGGACGTCCTCGACGGCGAACTTGTACGGCAGGTACTCGCCGCGCCAGCCGATGACGTCGAACGGATGCGTGGGATGCACGCGGCGCGTGTACGTGGCGTCGACCTTGGAGACGATCTCGAAGCGCCCGCTCTCGTTGCGGGTGTCGAGCGAGCGCGGGAACCGGTAGTCGCTGCGACTGTGGGTGATGAACTGTCCGGTGGTCGGCGCCTCCGCCTTCTCGGGGTCGCCGGCGAACGACTCGTACATCCAGTAGTAGTGCCGGCCGCTGCCGAGCTCGAAGCGGTGCGTCACGCCCTTGGGGACGATCAGGAAATCGCCCTTGCCGTACTCGATCGGTCCGAAGGTCGTCTCGAGCGTGCCGCGCCCCTCGTGCACGAAGAAGACCATCGTGGCGGAATGATGCTCGAAGAAGTAGTCCATCGGCGCGCGCGGCGCGGTGACGTTCATGGCCGCCGTCGCGTTGGCCACCACGCGACCGAGGCCGCGATAGACGTCGCGGGCCGGCTCGGGCGGCGCCACGCCGAGGAGGTGGTGAAGGCCGCCGATCGGACGCAGCGGCGAGTCCCAGGCCGGCGCCCAGTCGGGCAGATGCCGGCTCTCGCCGGGCAGCCAGTTCGTCGGCGGATAGAGGTGATAGGTGTGACTCACCTTGCCCGCGAAACCGCCGCGGCCGTGCTCCTGCTCGTAGACGTGACGCAGCAGCGGCCCGGCGTGCGGGGCCCGCGGAACGATGCCGACCTCCGGCGTGCCGCTGAAGTACTCGTATTTCTCCACGGCGGCGTCCTCCCGCTGGCGATTGTACCGCCGGGGCCGCCAGGACCCACGGCTCGGGTATGATCGGAGTATGGCGCGGCGAGCCAAGATCATCCCCTTCCCGACGCGGGGCGCGACCGCCCGGCCCCCGGCCGACGAGCGCGCGCTCGTCGAGCTGCACCGCTGCGATCAGGCCGAGGCCGTGGTCGTGAAGAGCCTGCTGGAGAGCGAGGGGATCCCGACGCTGCTCCGCTCGCGCCTCGCCCACTCCGTGCATCCGTTCACCGTCGGCGCCCAGGGCGAGGCCGTCGTGCTCGTGCCCGAGAGCGAGCTGGCCCGCGGCCGCGCCCTGCTCGCCCGCCTGGCGCCTCGCTCCGGCACTCGGTAGCTGCTCCGTTACGTCGGCTCGATCCGAGCCACCGGCTTACCGGCCGATCAGAGCGTGTCACCCGCCCAGCGCGACGATGGCATCGAGCACTCGCGCGACTCGTTCCAGCGCTCCGGCGTCGAGCGTCTCGCCGCTGTCGCGCGCGGTATGGTACGTGTCGAACGGCCGGGGCCGTCGCGCGCCGCGCAGCGCGGTCCGCAGCGGGCGGAAGATGAACTGCCGCAGGGCCTCGGTCTCCGCGGCCGGGACGGACGTCAGCCCGTAGGCGGGCACGCCGGCCGCCGCGAACGCGCGGTGGTCGCTGCCGAACACCGGGATGCGCCCGACCACGTGATACCCGTCGTCGGCGCGCAGCCCGAGGCCTTCCAGCGCCCCGCGCACGGTCTCCAAGAACGGCGTCGGCGCGCTCGCGTCCCACACGGCGAGGCTGTCGCCCACGCCGGGCAGCTCGAGGCTCAGCACGCCACGCACGTCGGCCACGCCGTGGGCTCGCACCCAGGCGCGGCTGCCGAGATAGCCGATCTCCTCGCAGGCGGCGAACAGAATGCGGACGCGGGTCGGCGGCTCGCGCGCGGCCCAGCGCTCGAGCAGCGACAGCAAGATGGCGACCGAGGCGGCGTTGTCGTTGGCGCCGGGGCTCTTGGGCACCGCGTCGTGATGCGCGATCAGCACGAGCGCGCGAGCGCCGTGGCCCACCTCGACCACGAGGTTCTCGCCGGCGCCCTCGAACGTGTGGAACGCGTGGCGCCGGAACGGCACCCCGCGCGTCTGGAGCCAGTGCGCCAGGGCCGCCTGCCGCGCGTCGTTGCTGCGCCCCTCCAGCAGGCGTGTGAGCGCGAGCGGCGTGACGGGCCCCCGCAGCACGTCCTCGATCGGGGCCGGCGGCCGCGGCGCCGGCGCCCGGCGATTGAGGAAGCGCGCGACGGTCTGGCTCAGCCGGCCGCGCAGGTAGAAGCCGACGTCGCGCAGCCCCACGCCGGTGTCAGTCCAGCCGGAACAGGCGCCGCGCGTTGTCGCTCGCCTGCGCGCCGAATGCCGCCAGGGGTTCGCCGCGCAGCCCCGCGACGCGCGCGGCGGTCAGGGCGAGATAGGCGGGCTCGTTGCGCTTGCCGCGGTGCCCCTGGGGCGGCAGGAACGGGCAGTCGGTCTCGACGACGAGACGGTCGCCGGGTACGAAGCGCGCGACCTCGGGAAGCGCGCGCGCGTTCGGATACGTCACGGGCCCGGCCAGCGAGATCGTGAGGCCGAGGTCCAGACAGCGGCGGGCGATCGCCACGTCGCCCGAGAAGCAGTGCATGATCCCGCCTGTCTGGCCGACACCGACCTCCGCCAGGATCGCCAGCGTCTCGGCGTGGGCGTCGCGACAGTGGATCAGCGCCGGCTTGTCGAGGCGGCGCGCCAGGTCCAGCAGCCGCCGGAACGTCCGCTCCTGGGTCTCCCGCGGCGAGAGGTTGCGGAAGAAATCGAGGCCGATCTCGCCGATGGCGACGACGCGCGGCGCGCGCGCCAGCCGCTCGATCTCGGCGAACGCCGCCTCGTCGGCCGCCTCGGCGTCGTGGGGATGGATGCCGACCGACGCCCACACGCCGGACTCCCGCCTGGCCAGCGCGATGGCCGCCGCCGACGTCTCGACGTCGGTGCCGATCGTCACCAGGCGCCCGACGCCGGCGGTCCGCGCACGCTCGAGCACCGCCGACAGGTCGTCGGCGAACTCCGGAAAATGCAGGTGAGCGTGCGTGTCGAAGAGCTCGGCCTCGTTCACGGCACCACCCGGAAGCGCACCCGGCCGATGAGCTGGCCGTGCCCGGTCATCACGTCCACGGTCCAGCGGCCGACCGGATCGGCCGGAAACGCGGTCTTGCGCGAGAAGGTGCGGAAGCCCTCGCGGCGTCCGCCTTCTACCGGCGTGAGCCGCACGACGTCCAGCGGGTGACCGTCCTGGCGCCACACGTGCTCGACCGCCTGGCGCAGTCCGGCCGGCGCGTAGATGGCGGTATAGGCGACCAGGCCGCGCTCGCGCAGATCGGCGGCGTGGATCGCGCCGGCGATCGGCTCCAGCGAGTCGATCGTGGCGACCGTCCAGCCCAGGCCCGCCTGGGCGACGAAGAGCGGCGCCGGGGGAATGACGATGGGCCGCAGCCCCGCCGCGACCGCCACGACGGAGCCGACCAGCGAGGTGACGATGACGCCGGTCCGCCACCGCCACCCGCGCGCGCGGCACACCGCCGGGGTGAGCGCGACGACGGCCAGCCACGCCGCGATCAGCAGCGCGGCGAACGGCGGCACGCCGACCAGCGGCAGCGCCAGGTTCAGCGCGCCGAACATCGCCACCAGGAAGAACACGTAGCCGGCCCACGGGCGCGGGTGCACGAGCGCCCGGTACCAGGGATCGAACGTGGCCAGCAGCGCCAGGATTATCAGCACGGCGAGGAAGATCGCGTTGGGCGACGACAGCGTGGTGGCCGCCCAGTAGGCCGGCAGCAGGAAGAGCAGCACGCCGTGGTAGAGCGTCTGGACCGTGTACTCGGTGGCCGTCAGCACCAGGCGGTGCGTGCGCTTGTCCGAGGCCGCCAGCGTATCGCGCACCTCCACCAGCATCGCCACCAGCAGCCACAGCAGCAGCAGGTAGCCCACGATCCACGACACGCGCGGCAGGCCGCGGCGGAAGACGAACAGCGTGAGCAGGCCGCCGGCGAGGGAGGCGAAGGAGATGCCCCACCGGCGCAGCCAGGCGACCACCGGGCTCAGCCCGCCGGCGGCGACGGCGGCCCGAGGCGCTCGGCGATCCGGCGCGCCACGGCGTCCTCGCGCAGCGCCTGCACGCAGCGCAGGACGTCGGCGGCGGCCGCCTGCGTGCGCAGGTGCGCGTCCACCAGCTCCAGCGCCCCGGCGCGCACGCCGGCGTCGAGCGCGCAGATCTCGCGCAGCACGCCGGCGATGGAGGCGTCCCGCTCGGCGACCTGGATGATGGCGTCGACGTACGGCTCGTCGGTCATCGCACGCGGGTGCCGGGCGGCAGGTCGCGGTCCAGCGTCAGCACGGCCAGCGCGCCGTCGTCGTCGGTGGAGCCGGCCAGCACCATCCCCTGCGACGGGATGCCCATGAGCTTGGCCGCCTGGAGATTGGCAACGACGACGACCTTCTTGCCGACGAGGTCGCCGGGCGCGTAGTGCTGCGCGATGCCGGCGACGATCGTCCGCTGCTCGCTGCCGAGGGAGACGGTGAGCTTGAGCAGCTTCTTCGACTTCGCCACCGCCTCGGCGGCGATCACCTCGGCGACGCGCAGCTGCACCTTCGAGAAGTCGTCGATGGAGATCGTGCCGCCGTCCGTCGCTGTCACGGCGCCGGCCGGCTGGGGCTTCCTGTCCTCGATGCGCGGAAAGAGTCCCGACAGCTTCTGGACCCGGGGAATCTCGTCGAGCCGCCCGAGGACGGCGTCGGCCAGCCGCGGCGGACGGTGGTCGCTGATGGTGGCGCGGACCTTCAGCGCGGCGTCGGGCAGAAACGGGTCGAGGATGACCCCGAGGAACCGCAGCGCGTCGGCCAGCGTGAGCAGCACGCGGTTGAGCTGTCCCGCCTTCGCCGCGTCCTTGGCCAGCGCCCACGGCTGCGTCGCATCGACGTACCGGTTGACCGCACCAATGAACTCCCAGATCTCGGCCAGCGCGCGCTGGAAGGCGAAGTCGCCCATCGCGCGCTCGATGCCCTGCCGCGTCTGGTCGGCCTTCGCGCGGAGCTCGTCGTCGCCGGCGCCGGGCGCGAAGGCCGGCGCGGTCGCCGGGGCGGCGTTGGCGATCAGCGTCGTCGCGCGTGAGACGAGGTTGCCGAGGTCGTTGGCGAGGTCGGCGTTGAGGCGACCCACGAAGGCCTCTTCGGAAAAGTCGGAGTCCAGGCCGAACGTCATCTCGCGCAGGACGAAGTAGCGGAAGGCGTCGTTGCCGTACTTGTCGGCCAGCGCGAAGGCCTCGACCACGTTGCCGACGGACTTCGACATCTTGCCGCCGCCGATGTTCCAGTAGCCGTGGACGACCA
>VBPC01000231.1 GCA_005887895.1 Candidatus Rokuibacteriota bacterium | reverse complement strand
CGTCGAGGTACTCGTGCCAGATGCCGAAGCTCGACGCGGGACCGCCGGTGTTGGTGCGCTTGGCCGAGCCGCTGCCGAGCCCAGGGTTCAGGCGCACCGAGGCCTCACGGCCCGGCGCGATCCGTCCGAGCTCTTCGAGCTGGTGCAGCGAGCAGGCGTTGAAGATCACGCCGCGCGCGAGGTGCTCGGCGAGCTGGCGCGAGGGCATCTGCGAGGTGAGCTGGATCTTCTCCGGTGCAAACCCCGCGCGCAGCGCCCGGACGACTTCGTTGTCGCTGGAGGCGTCGATGTGCAATCCCAGCTCACGGAAGACGTCGAGCACGCCGCGGCTCGGATTGGCCTTCATCGCGTAGCGCAGCGTGAAGCCGAACGGCGCCGGAAAGGCGAGCACGCTGCGGGCGGCCGCGTCCAGCGCGGCGCGGTCGTAAACGTAGGTCGGCGTGCCGAAGCGCTCGCGCACCGCCGCCGCCGCCGTCCAGATCGGGCCGCCCGTGCTCACAGCGGGGCGACCTCCACGGCATGGCCCGTGGCCATGCTCTTGGCCACCGCGTCGGTGAACTCCATGTAGCGCACGCCGTCCTCGAACGTCGTGCGGGCGATCTTCTCGCGGCCGCGGATCGCGTTGACGAACTCTTCCTCGACGCGCCAGCCGATCCGCCGCTCGGCGGGAATGGCGATCTCGGCCAGCGCCTTGTCGCCGCGCCGTCCGCCCCACAGTCGCCTGGCGTCCGCCTCGAGCCGCAGGGTGCCATCGCTGCCGAAGATCCACGCCTCGCTGGCCGGCCCGAGCGCGGTGATCGCGCTGAAGCGCAGCCGCGCGAGGGCGCCGCGCGCCAGGTTCGCCAGGATCTCGACGTGGTCGGGCACCTTCACGTCCTGCAGCGTGCCGCCGGCATCCTGCCGGCGGGCCACCGCCACCTTGCCCACCGCCATCACGCGCCGGGCCTCGCCCAGCCAGCGGCTCATCGCCTCGTACCATATTCCCATGTTGAGGATGTTGTGGCCGCTGAGGCTGACGTCCTGCCGCCAGTGCAGCGGCTCGCCCGGCTCCGGGAAGCGCGGCTGCTGCGTGGCCTGGACCTCGACCGCCAGCACCTCGCCCACATAGCCGTCGGCGATCAGCGACGTGAGCGTGCTGTCGACCTCGAGCGTGTGCGGGGCCGGGACGAGCTGGGCCACGAGCTGCGGCGCCCGCCGCGCGGCCTCGAGCATCCGGCGGCCCTCGGCCGCGTTCATCGCCATGCGCGCCTCGCAGAGCACGTGCTTGCCGGCCTGCAGCGCGGCGATCGTGATCTCGGCGTGCATGTACGGCCAGGTGCCGATGCAGATCGCGTCCACGTCGGGGGCGCGCACGAGCGCGCGCCAGTCGTCGTCGACACGGCCGATGCCGAACTCCTTGGCCACGCGCTCGCCGGACTCGCGGCTGCGGTTGGCGACCGCGGTCAGCTCGACGCCGGCCTGGGCCTTGAGCTTTGGAATGTGGTGACGGCGGGTGTTGTTACCGGCGCCCACGAACCCCACGCGGATGGCTTGGTCGGTCATGGCGGGACATGGTAACACTGTGCAAAAGTTTCGGCAGACGGCCCCGCCGGATCAAGGGCATCGCCCTTGCACTCCAGCCGGACATGAAGACCAGCAAGGCCGTCAGCAAGGGGGTCGTTCATGCGCCCGCCGACGTCATCGACGTGCTCGACCGGGTTCTCGATAGGGGCATCGTGATCGACGTCTGGCTGCGGGTTTCCCTGGTCGGTCTTCAGCTGGTGGACGTCGACGCCCGCATCGTCGTTGCCTCGATCAAGACCTACGTCCGGGAGGGCGACGCCCTCGCCGCCCAGGGCACGGTGTCGCGACCGGCGGCCCCCGAAACCACGGCAAAACGCCCGGCGCGCCGGCGGCGCCCCCGCAAGCCCCAGCAGCCCCGTCCCCGGGTGATGCTCCGCTGCGCCAACGGTTGCACCTTCTTGCGAGCCTCTGGCAAGACGACGCAGGTCCCCTGCAGCACCGACCGGACGAAGACCTGCGCGGTCACGGCGGTGTAAGTTCGCCTACCGGAGGCATCCCTCCAGCAGCTTCAGCATCTGGTCGATCTCGTCGCGCGACACCGTGAGCGCCGGCATGAACCGGAGCGTGTCGGGCCGGGGCGCGTTGATGAGCAGCCCGCGCGCGAACGCCGCCTGCACCACCACGTCGGCGTCGCCGTGCGTCAGCGCCAGGGCCAGCAGCAGCCCGCGGCCGCGCACCTCGCCGTGGCCGAGGTCGGACGACAGCGCGCGCAGTCGCGCCGCGAGATAGTCACCGCTCTCGCGCACCGCCGCCAGGAACGGCGGCCGGCGCACCGCCTCGAACACCGCGCAGCCGACCGCGGTGATGAGCGGGCTGCCGTTGAACGTGCCCCCCTGATCGCCGGGCTCGAAGCAGCTCACCTCGCCGCTCGCCACCAGCGCGGCCAGCGGCACACCGCCGCCGAGCCCCTTGCCGAGCGTCAGGATGTCGGGCCGCACGCCGGCGTGCTCGAAGCCGAAGAGCCGGCCGGTGCGGCCGATGCCGGTCTGGATCTCGTCGAGGATGAGCAGCACGCCGCGCTCGCGCGTGAGATCGCGCAGCCCCCGCAGGAATTCGTCGGTGGCCGGCACCACGCCCGCCTCGCCCTGGATCGGCTCCAGCATGACCCCGACCGTCCGCTCGGTGATGGCCGCGGCGACCGCGTCGAGATCGTTCAGCGGCACCTTCACGAAGCCGGTCGCCTTCGGCTCGAACAGCGGCTCGAACGCCGGCTTGCCGGAGGCGGCCATGGTGGCGAGCGTGCGGCCGTGGAAGGCGCCATGCGTGGTGACGATCTCGAAGGCGCCGCCGCGCCGGAGCTGACCCCACTTGCGCGCCAGCTTGATGGCGCCCTCGTTGGCCTCGGCGCCGCTGTTGCAGAAGAACACGTGGTCGAGGCCGCTCGCCTCGGCCACCAGCGTGGCCAGCCGGGCCATCGGCGCGTTGTAAAACGCCGGGCTGCAATTGATCAAACGGGCGGCCTGCGCCGCCAGCGCCTCGCGGATCACGGCGGGACTGTGGCCGAGGCAGTTGACCGCCCAGCCCTGCACGAAGTCGAGATACGCGCGCCCGTCGCCGTCGCGCAGCCACGAGCCCTCGCCCTCCACCATCACGACCGGGGGGCGCCTGGTCACCGGCATCACGTGCTCCACACCATGCATGGCCCTCGTCCTCCGCCGCCATCGTGACGGCGGCGCCCCGGCGGGGCAAATCAATCGTCGTGATCGTCACGATCAGGCGCATTGATCGCCCGGCGCGCCCTCGCCGGCATCGGGCCGCGCGCCGCCCGAAAATCGCCCGAGCGGGCCGGGCCGCGGTATCTTCGGAGCGTGGGGAACACGTGGGGCCGGCTGTTCCGCGTCACGACGTGGGGTGAGTCGCACGGCGCCGCCATCGGCGCCGTCGTGGACGGCTGCCCGCCGCGCCTGCCGCTGTGCGAGGCCGACATCGGCACGCCGATCAGCCTGCAGATGCCCAACCTCGATCAGCGGCCCGGCGACTACCGCGAGGTGATGGAGAAGTACCGGCCGAGCCACGCCGACTACACGTACGAGGCGAAGTACGGCGTGCGCGACTGGCGCGGTGGCGGGCGTACGAGCGCCCGCGAGACGGCCGGCCGCGTCGCCGCCGGCGCCATCGCCCGCAAGCTCCTGGCCGAGCGCTTCGGCGTGACGGTCGTCGCCTGGGTGTCGAAGGTCGGCCCGCTGACGGTCGAGTGCGACCCCGAGCGCGTGACCCGCGAGGCGGTCGATCGCACGCCCATCCGCTGTCCCGATCGGGCGACGGCCGAGCGGATGATCGCGGCCGTCGAGGCGGCGCGCAAGGACGGCGACTCGCTCGGCGGCGTCGTGAGCTGCGCCGTGCGCGGCTGCCCGGCCGGCTGGGGCGAGCCGGTGTTCGACCGGCTGGAGGCCGATCTGGCGAAGGCCGTGATGAGCCTGCCGGCCAGCAAGGGCTTCGAGATCGGCTCCGGCTTCGCCGGCACCGACCTGCGCGGCTCCCAGCACAACGACGCGTTCTACATGGATGCCGGCCGCGTGCGCACGCGCACCAACCGCTCGGGCGGCGTCCAGGGCGGCATCACCAACGGCGAGACGATCTTCTTCCGGGTCGCGTTCAAGCCGACCGCGACGATCATGCGCGAGCAGCACACCGTCAGCGTCGCCCACGAGGACACGACCATCACGGGCCGCGGCCGCCACGACCCCTGCGTGCTGCCGCGGGCGGTGCCGATGGTGGAAGCGATGACGACGCTGGTGCTGGCCGACCACGCCCTCCGCCACCTCGCCATCACCGCCGACGCCAAGTAGGAGATTCCCGATGATCCGGGCCTGGCGCACATGGTCTTCCTCGACACCCCGGCCAGCGAGGACCTGATCACGCTCAATCCGCGCCCAGGATCCGACGCTCGTAGAGCGCGCTGAGGATCTCGTCCACGCCCGCCGACGCCCACAGGTCGAAGAAGGGCGACTGCTGCATGGCCAGGAACTCGCGGGCATCGCGCTCCTTGCGCTGGGCGTCGCCTTCGCCCGGGCGGGCGGCCTGCTTGTGACCGCGGACCAGATCCTTGTGATAGATCGCCGGGTACTCGAAGTACCGGTAGAGCTCGCGCAGGTCCTTCGTGTAGACGCCCACGACGGGCAGCGAGGCGAACTCGCCGCCGCTCTTCGCGTTCATGAACTCCAGCATCAGGTCGTGGTTGGCGTCCGGCGCGACGGCGGGATCGGGGCGCCGGCGATCGAGGATCTTCTTGCCGTCGCGGTTGAAGATGCGCAGCTCGAGCCCACCGGCCTCGGCCAACCGGGCCAGGATCGGGACGTCGCGACGGCAGTCGGACGACCAGTCCTCGGAGACGACCAGGATCTTCGCGGGACCGTCCGGCTGGGCGGCCAGCCACTTGATCGCCGCGACTTGATGGTCGGCCAGCCTCGTGCGCGCGTAGCGCTCGCGGAAGACCGCGCTGTTGTCCTTGCGCGGCCCGCCGATCGAGCCGGCGTCGGGGTGATAGGCGCTGAAGCCCTCGCGCGCGAGGTTGTCGGGGCTGCCGACGTACTTCACGTACGCGTCGAACGTCATGCCCTGGGCGAACCGCTCGGGGGTGACCACGCTCTTGCTCATGCCTGCCTCCCTGAGGGTGCACAGGATACCAGCGCGCGGGCCAGCGGCGCCCGCAGGCGATGTGGCGTCACGCGGCGCAGCGTGATGTCGTCGCCGCCGACGAACGTCGCCAGTGAGCGAAGCGCATCGGCCACGCCCTGCAGCGCCGCGGCCTGCTCGAGAGGCGCGCCGCCCGTTGGCGGCGCCTGGCCCGCGGCGAGCCACGGCTCGAGGTGCACGTGGCGCACCTCCAGCCGGCGCTCGGCCCGATGGGACTTGGCGTCGAGCCGGCCGATCAGCTGCCCGTCGTGCAGGATCGGCAGCGTGTAGTAGCCGTGCACACGCTGGGGGCCCGGCGTGTAGACCTCGATCCGGTAGTCGAAGCCGAACAGCCGTGCCACTCGCCCGCGATACCAGAGCAGCGAGTCGAACGGGGCGAGGAACGTCGTGCCGCGGGAGGGCGCCGGCGCGCGCGCGGCGCGAGCCAGCGCTGGCAGGTCGCGCGTGAGGACGAGCCAGCGGCCCGGACGGCCCTCCACCTCGATCTCGGTGACGTCGCCGCGCGCGAGCAACGCGCGCAGCCCGGCACGCCGGGCGTCGGTGAAGAACCGCGGGAATGTGAGATAGCCGACCAGATCCGCGGCGGTGGCGGCGCCCATCGCATGCAACGAGCGCTCGACGTGCCACCGGGAGAACTCCTCCGCCGAGACCGGCTCGCAGGCGAGCGCGGCCGGCAGCGCGCGCTCCATCACGTCGAAGCGCTTGTGGAAATGCCGGCGCGAGTGGATCGTGAGCGCGCCGGTCATCCAGAGGTAGTGCAGCGCGTGCTGGGTCGGCCGCCATTTCCACCATCCGCTGGCGCCGGCGGGACGTCGCCCCTCGAAGTCGGCGTTGCCCATCGGCCCGTTGGCGAGGATGGCGGCCTTCACCTGCGCCAGCGTCCTGGGATTCCGGCGCAGCCAGTCCGACCAGCCGGTGTGACGCACGCGGTAGTCGAGCATCGCGCGCCGCCACCAGGCGAGCGTGCTCGTCGGCACCAGGCAGGCCGCGTGCGCCCAGTACTCGAACAGGAGCCGCCGGCGATAGACGAGGCGGTCGAGCGCGGCGCGCTCGTAGGGGCCGAAGCGGCTCCACACCGTGAGGTAGTGCGCGCGATCGAGGACGTTGATCGAGTCCATCTGGATGCCGCCCACGTCCTCGACGAACCGCGTGAGGCGCCTGGCCGTGAGCGTCGCCGCGCGCGGCCGGGCCAGGTGCTGGCGCTCGAGGAAGAGCGTGGCGACGGCGCGGAGCGGAACGGGCCGGCGGGGCATTTCCCGGAGACTATCACCGCCGCCGGCCGGACCGCGGTAGGATACCGCATGGCCGGCG
>VBPC01000060.1 GCA_005887895.1 Candidatus Rokuibacteriota bacterium | reverse complement strand
TCGCGTCGCCTGCTGGGGGCCCCGAAATGGCCCCCAAACCCCCAAACGTTCGGCGCGCCCCGGCATAGCCGTGGCGCTCCTCTGGTTCGCGTCGCCTGCTGGGGGGCCCGAAATGGCCCCCCGACCCCCCATCGTTCGTCGCGCCCCGGCATAGCCGTGGTGCTCCTCTGGTTCGCGTCGCCTGCTGGGAGGCCCCGAAATGGCCCCAACCCCCCATCATTCGTCGCGCCCCGGCATAGCCGTGGTGCTCCTCTGGTTCGCGTCGCCTGCTGGGGGGCCCCGAAATGGCCCCCGACCCCCCAATCGTTCGTCGCGCCCCGGCGGAGCGGTGGCGCTCCTCTGGTCCGCGTTGCCTGATGGGGGGCCCCGAAATGGCTCCCCAACCCCCTACTCGCGGGGGGTGAGCTTCACGTACTGGAACTCGACCGGCTGGCCGTTGATGCCGCGCGTGGGCGGCGCGATCCAGCCGGCGAACTTGCCCGGCTCCACCACCGGCGTCATGAGGCTCGCCACGTAGGCCTCGTCCTCCGGCGTCGGCAGCCAGTCGTGCTTGCGGGCGTCCCATTCGGCCTGGCTGACGATGCGGCCGTCGGGTGACACCCGCAGCTCGGCAAAGTTGCCGATGGCGCGATGGAAGCCGCGATGCGGCAGCCGCAGGACCAGATCGATGCCGTGGCGCTTGATCGTGGCGTTCCAGCGGTCCACGCCGCGCTGGCAGTCGGCGATGTAGTCGTCGCGCAGCCGCTCGTTGAGCGCCAGCAGCGCCGGCTCCTCCGCCATCTTGACCGCGTCGCCGTCGGGCACCGCGATCGAGTAGGTCGCCTCCTTGAGCAGATGGTCGTCCGTCTTCTTGGTCTCCTCGAAGCGTCCCTTGAGCCCGGCCGTGTAGAAGTTCGCGGCGTTGGTGGAGATCTCCGAGCCGAAGAGATCGAGGGACACCGAGCAGTGGAAGTTCAGGTACTTCTGCATCGTCGGCAGGTCGATGCCGCCGTGACGGCGGACGTCGTCGGTGCGGTGCTCGCGCATCAGCTCGCAGGTCTTCTGCACGACACGCCCGATGCCCGCCTCACCCACGAACATGTGGTGCGCCTCCTCGGTCAGCATGAAGCGGCACGTGCGCGAGAGCGGGTCGAAGCCGCTCTCGGCCAGGCTCGCGAGCTGGTACTTGCCGTCACGGTCGGTGAAGAAGCAGAACATGAAGAACGAGAGCCAGTCGGGCGTCTTCTCGTTGAAGGCCCCGAGGATGCGGGGCTTGTCGGAGTCGCCCGAGCGGCGCTGCAGGAGCCCCTCGGCCTCCTCGCGGCCGTCGCGGCCGAAGTGCGCGTGCAGGAGGTACACCATCGCCCACAGGTGCCGGCCTTCCTCCACGTTGACCTGGAAGATGTTGCGCAGATCGTAGAGCGACGGACACGTGCGCCCGAGGTGCCGCTGCTGCTCGACCGAGGCCGGCTCGGTATCGCCCTGGGTGACGATCAGCCGCCGCAGCGTGCCCCGATACTCGCCGGGCACCTCCTGCCAGGCCGGCGTGCCCTTGTGCTCGCCGAACGCGATGCTGCGTCCGGGCTCCGGCTCGGCCAGGAAGATGCCCCAGCGATACTCCGGCATCTTCACCCAGTCGAAGTGCGCCCAGCCCTGAGGGTCGACGCTGATGGCCGTGCGGAGGTAGACGTCCTTGGCCTGGAACCCGTCGGGGCCCATCTGCTGCCACCAGTCGAGATAGCGCGGCCGCCATTCCTCGAGCGCGCGGAGCAGGCGGCGGTTCTCGGCGAGGCTGACATTGTTCGGGATGCGCTCGGTATAGTCGACGCGCGCCATCACACTCTCCTTGGATCGAACTCGGCGCGCTGTCCGGTGCCGTAGACCTGCAGCGCGCCCTTGGCGCCGACCGCGTTCGGCCGCTGGAAGATCCAGTTCTGCCAGGCCGACAGGCGGGCGAAGATCTTGGTCTCGAGCGTCTCCGGGCCGCCGAAGCGCAGCGACGCCTCCATGCCGGTCAGCGCATCCGGCGAGAACGCGGCGCGCGCCTCGAGGGCGATGCGGACCTCGTCGTCCCAGTCGATGTCGTCGGGCGTGAACGTGACGAGCCCGGCCTCGGCAGCCGCGGCGGCGTCGAGATCCTGACCCAGGCGACCCTTGAGATCGTCGACCCGGCCGGGCTCGGCGAGAAAGCGGCTGGCCAGGCGGCTCAGGCCGTTGGGCATCGGATAGGCGCCGAAGTTCACCGCGGTCAGCCGCAGCGTGGCCGGCGGCGCGCTCTCGCCTTCCCGCGTGCCGGCCAGCATGTACGAGCGGTCGGCGGCCAGCGCCAGCTCGAGCAGCGTACCGGCGAAGCACGAGCCGGGCTCGATGAGCGCGAAGAGGGAGCGCGACGTCACGTCGAGCCGCTTCAGCGTCCGCCGCAGGTAGAGGCGCACTTCGCGGACCAGCCAGTGGCCGGCGTGCTGATCGAGCAGCCGGTCGTACGCCTCGACGAGATCGGCGCTGCCGGAGGTCTTCAGCACCCAGAGCCCGATGGCCTCCTCGTTCGCGCGCAGGTGCAGGATGAGGTCGTCGAGCTCGCGGGCGACGGCGAGCGGCCAGAACGCGGCGCCCTGGGCCTGCACGCCGGCCGGATCGGGCGGCGGCCCGGCATCCGGCGCGGCAACGGTGATCTCGGCCACACCGCGGCCGCGCTCGATCGCGCAGGTCACCCAGCGATAGGCCACGCGATCGCCGTCGACCCGCCGCTCGAGCGGCGGCAGGGCGACGCCGCGCGCGTCGGCCGGCCGGTCGCTGCGCGCGGCGAGCTCCGACGCCCGGCGCCGCGCGGTCTCCTCCAGCTTCGTGCGGGGGACCACCTCGTCCACGAGGTTCCACTCCACCGCCCGCTTGCCCTTGACACCTTCCTCGAGCGTGCAGAAGTAGTCGGCGCGATCGCGCCGGACCTTGCGCTTGTCGATCAGGCGCGTGAGACCCCCGGTACCGGGCAGGACGGCCAGCAGCGGCACCTCGGGCAGCGCCACGGAGGTGTTGCCGTCGTCGGCCATCACGATGTGCTGGCAGGCCAGCGCGAGCTCGTAGCCGCCGCCCGCGCACGGCCCGTTGACCGCGCACAGCCAGCTCTGCCCCGACTCGGCCGAGGCCTCCTCGAGGGCGTTGCGCGTCTCGTTCGTGAACTTGCAGAAGTTCACCTTCCAGGCGTGTGAGCTTCGACCGAGCATCCGGATGTTGGCGCCGGCGCAGAACACGCGCTCCTTGGCCGAGGTCAGCACCACCGCGCCGACCTCGGGATGCTCGAAGCGCAGCCGCTGCACGGCGTCGTAGAGCTCGATGTCGACGCCGAGATCGTAGGAGTTCAGCTTCAGCTCGTAGCCCGGCTGCAGCCCGCCGTCCTCCCTCACGTCCATGCGGAGCGTGGCGACGCGGCCGTCGAGCTCGAGCCGCCAGTGCTTGTAGCGCGACGGCTCCGTCCGGAAGTCGACCTGCACGTGCTCGCCTGTTTCTTTCATTTCCGCTCCTACCCGAGGATCACCCACAGGACCCGGGCCTTGCGGGTGCCGACGTTTTCCCAGCCGTGCGGCAGGCCGCCGTCGAGCAGCGCGCTGTCGCCGGTCTCGAGCGTGTGCCGCTCGCCGTTGTAGTGCAGCCGCACCGTGCCGTCCAGCACGTAGAACAGCTTCATCTGGCCGGCCTTGATGAGGACCTTCTCGGTGGTGACGCCGCGCGCCCGGCCGTCGAGGGTGGAGACCACCGCGCGGATCTTGCCCTCGAAGAGGCCGGCGCCGAGCACCGCCCACTTCTCCGAGGAGCCGTCGAACGAGACCACCGGATAGTCCTTGCGCCGCGAGACGTGGATGCGGCCGGCCGGCTGGCCGTCGAAGAGCGTGGCGATGGGGACGCCGAGGGCGGCCGCGATCTTGCCGAGCGTGTTGAGCGAGGGCGTGAGTCGCCCGGACTCGATCTGCGAGACCATGCTGGGCGTCAGTTCGGCTTTCTCGGCGAGCTGTCGCTGCTGGAGGTCCCGCTCGAGGCGCAGGGCCTTGATGCGCGCGCCGAGCGACGTCATGCGATGGCCTGCTGGGCGGGGCCCTGGTCGAGTCCGGCCAGGCGCGCCAGCGCGCGCGCCACGTACACGCGCGTGACCTTCTTGCGATAGGGATGCGTGAGGTCGGTGTTGTCCAGGGGCTTGGCCGGGCCGGCGGCGGCGTCGGCTGCCGCCTCGATGGCCTCCGTCGTGAGGCGGTGCCCGACCAGCAGCGCGGCCGCCTTGGTCGCCTCGCGCGGGACCGAGGCGACGGCCCCCAGCACGATGCGCGCCTCGCGCACGACGTCGCCCTCCAGGCGCGCGGCCGCCGCCACGCCCAGGATCGGGAAGTCGAACGAGCCGCGGCGGCGCAGCTTGAGATAGGTCGAGCGCCAGCCGCCGGCCGGCGGCAGCAGGATCTCGGTGACGATCTCGTCGGCGCGCTTGGCGAGGTACTGGATGCCGTCGTCCTGGAAGAGCGCCGCGATGGGCACGGTCCGCTCGCCGGAGGGCCCGGCCAGGCGCACGCTCGCGCCGAGGCTCCACAGCGCCGGCGCCGTGTCGGAGGACGACACGGCCCAGCACCGCGAGCTGCCGGGTGCCACCAGGCAGATGTCGCCGTCCTTCTTCATGCAGAAGCCGATCGCCTTTCGCCACTCGTAGAGTCCGGCCGCCGTCGCCAGCGCAGGATAGTCGCGTCCGACGCCGGGGTGAGTCGCGACCGCCGTCAGCGTCGTGCAGGCGCCGATCCGCACGCCGTCCCTCGGCGAGCCGGCGACGCCGCGGAGCGGCCCGATCGCCCGCAGGCCGACGAGCACCTTCGGCTCGAACTGCCGCCGCTTCATGTTCGGATAGAGATCGGTGCCGCCCGCGACGAGCATGCCGTCGGGGCCCGCATCGGCGATGGCGCGGACCGCCTCGTCCACGGTCCGGGGAGCGAGGTAGGCGAAGGACGGCAGCCGGATCATGGTAGCGGGTGCCGCTTACTCGGGTAGGGTCGTTGGTGGCCTGTCATAGAGGGTTGCCGGCTCCGTTGGAGCGGGGGCCGCTTACTCGGGTAAGGTCGTGGGTGGCCTGTCATAGAGGGTTGCCGGCTCCGTTCTTATCGGCGAAGGGGCGGACGGCGACGGCGTCGGCGGGCTGGCCGAACGCGGACTCGACGACCAGTGGCTCCTTGAATTTGAAGAGCGGCAGCTTGTCCGGCCCGATCCGCGCCGCCTTGCCCCGGCGTTTCAGCTCCAGCCCGCGCAGGACCATGTCGGGGGTGATCGGCACCTGGTCCATCCGCACCTGAAGATCGTGTGGATGTCCGGCGTCTCGAGCGTGGTGGGACTCTTGTACTCCAGCATCGACGGATGCTTGTGCAGCCCTTTCCGGAATACCTGGCCTTCCATCAGGGCCTCGCCGATGCCCATGTACACGGAGCCTTCGACCTGCCCCTCGACGAGCAACGGATTCAGCGCGCGGCCGATGTCGTGGGCGATCCAGATCTCGTCGAGCTCGATCCAGCCGGTGTCCTCGTCGACCGTCAGCTCGACGACGCAGGCCGAGTACGAGTAGCACGGGGAGGGCCCGACGCCGCCGCCCTTGTACTTGCCGGCGCGCTTCGGCGGGGCGTACGACCCGGCGAACGCCAGCACCCCGTGCATCGCCTCGGCCAGCTCGATCGCCTGCGGAAATGCGATCGCCCGCTCCCAGTCCTCCGGCACGCCGACCTTGCGCTCGCGGAACACGAGGCGCTCCGGCTCGACCTCGAGCTTGCGGGCGACGGCCCGGGCGACCACCTCGCGCAGCCTGGTCGTCGCCTGGATGGCCGCCATGCCGCACATGAGCGTCACGCGCGAGGAGTACGAGCCGAGATCGACCGGCGTGAGCGTGGTGTCGGCCGGGTGCACGTGGACGTCCTTCGGCTCGATGCCCAGCACCTCGGCCGGGAGGTAGGCGAGGATCGAGTCCGAGCCCTGACCGATGTCGGTTGCCCCGCAGAGCACCGCCACGCCGCCGCTGCGATCGGCCCGGACCACGACGCCGGAGTGGGGCATGCTGTTCCAGTAGATCGCCGTGCCGGCGCCGGTCATGTACGACGAGCCGGCGATCCCGATGCCCTTGCGCTTGCGTGGCTGCCACAGCGGCCGGACGCCGTCCTCGCGGGCGGCCTCGGCGTAGCGCGGGCGCTTGGTCCGCCAGCCCGAGGCCTCCACCACCTTGTCGATGCACTCGCCGAGCCCGATGGTCGTCACCGTGAGGTGATTCGCGGTCTTGGTGAAGGGCTCGGCGACGATCCGGCGGCGCAGGTCGGCCGGATCGAGGCCGAGCTGCTCGGCGGCCTTGTCGAGCTGGCATTCGAGCGCGAAGCGCGGCTGCGGCGTGCCGTGGCCGCGCTTGGGCCCGCACGGCGGCTTGTTGGTGAAGACGCGCGCGCCCTCGAACTTGTAGACCGGCATCTTGTAGGTCACGGGATTGATGACGCCGGTGTAGAACGTCGAGGCGACGCCGTAGGAGCCGTAGGCGCCGCCGTCGAGCCAGGTGCGGATGTGGCTGGCGGTGATGTCGCCGTCCCTGGTGAAGCCGGTCTTGAGCCACATCAGGACCGGGTGCCGGCCGCGGTGGATGTAGAAGACCTCCTCGCGCGTGCAGGCGATCTTCACCGGGCGGCCGGTGAGCTGGGAGAGCTTGCAGGCGGCGATCTCGTGGGCGAACGGATCGAGCTTGCCGCCGAAGCCGCCGCCGACCGGCGCCGCGATCACCCGGATGTGGGCGCCCGGCAGGTCGAGGATCTTCGTCAGCAGCCGGTGGACGTAGTGCGGCGTCTGGGTCGAGGACCAGAGCGTCAGCTTACCGTCGGCCGCGAAGTGCGCGACGGCGGCGTGCTGCTCCATCGGCAGGTGCGTGTTGCCCTCGTAGTAGAAGACGTCCTCGCGCACGAGGTGCGAGGCCGCGAAGGCGCCGTCCACGTCGCCGAACTGCAGCGCCACGTTCTTGTGGACGTTGGGCCCGTCGCCGTACTCGTGGATCCGCACCTCCGGATGCGCCAGCGACTCGTGGATCGACATCAGCGCGGGCAGCGGCGCGTACTCGACGTCGATGAGGCGGCAGGCGGCGTCGGCCGTCTCCTCGTCCACCGCGGCCACCGCCGCCACCGCGTCGCCGACCATGCGCACCTTGTCCGTGCAGAGCGCCTCTTCGTCCTGCGAGACCGGCAGGATGCCGAACTTCACGCGCGGCAGCTCGTGCCCGGTGATCACCGCGTAGACGCCCGGCAGCGCCCGGGCCCGCGTGGTGTCGATGCCCATGATCCGCGCGTGGGCGTGCGGGCTGCGCAGCAGCTTGCCGTGAGCCAGGCGAGGCAGCACGAGGTCGTCGGCGTAGCGGGTCTCGCCGGTCACCTTGGCCCACGCGTCGATCTTGGGCAGCGGCTGACCGATCACGCTGAAGGCCTCTTTCCCCTTCATGCCCGACTCCCCGCCCGGTTCATGCGCAGCGCGGCCAGTTCGACTGCCTCGAGGATCTTGGTGTAACCGGTGCAGCGGCAGAGGTTGCCGGCCAGCGCCTCGCGGATGCGCTGGCGGGGCGGCTGCGGCTCGTCGGCCAGCAGCGCCTGCGCGGTCAGCAGGATGCCCGGTGTGCAGTAGCCGCACTGGGCGGCGCCCAGCTCGGCGAAGGCCTGCTGCAGCGGGTGCAGCTCGCCGGCGTGGGCCATGCCCTCCACGGTCGTGACGGCAGCGCCCTCGAGATCGGCCGGCAGGGCCAGGCAGGACAGCACCGGAGCCCCGTCGACCAGCACCGTGCAGGTGCCGCACTCGCCGAGCTCACAGCCGTGCTTGGTGCCGATGAGGTCGAGATCCTCGCGCAGGACCTCCAGCAGGGTCTTGTGCACCGGGACGAGAACGTCGTGGCTCTCGCCGTTGACCATCAGGCTGAGGCGCGTCTTCATCGGCCGCCGGCCCTCGCGCGGAGTTAATTGTGGCTGAACGACGGTTAAAAAATACTGAAGTCGCGGCGGCCTGTCAAGCGAGGTGCCGCGCGACGTGGGGGCCACGTCGCCCGCGCGGTCCCGGCCGAGTGCGTGGGTGCCGCCGGAGATCACGACGAGTTCCGCGTGGGGCAGCCGCCAGGCCAGATGCGCCCCGACGGCCGGCGGACTGATCGGATCGGCGTCGCCCCAGATCAGCAGCGCGGGCGCGCGGACCTCGGCGAGACGATTCGTCAGGTCTGGACGCTGCGCGATGATCCAGCGACGCGCGTGCGGAAACCGGTGCGCGTACTCGGCGCTCCAGTCGGCGCCGCCGAGGCGTTTCATGTCGACGCCGCCGGAGGTGGCGACGAGGACCAGGCGCCGCACGAGGTCGGGGTGCTCGAGGGCGAGCCGGAGCGCCACGACGCCGCCCATGGACTGCGCGACGAGATCGACCGGGGCGGCGATGGCCCGTCGCGCCAGCCGCACGAGGTCTTCGAAGCCGTTGACGTCGGCCGCCGGGGGCACGGCGCCGAGCCCGGGCCAGTCCAGGAACGCCGTGCCGCCGAATCAAATCGTCTGATGCGAACGATCAGGTAAGCTGGCGGCCGGCCGGGGAGGAGAGCGATGCCCTACGCGCGAACGTCCGACGGGATCAAGATCTATTACGAGGAGCACGGCCGGGCCGGCACGCCGCTGGTGCTGGCGTACGGCATCGGCGGCAGCGTCGAGATGTGGGACGTCAACGTGGCGGGGCTGTCGGCCGCGCACCGCCTCGTCCTGTGGGAGCCCCGCGGCCATGCCCGCTCGGACAGCCCCGAGGACCCCGCCCGGGTGTCGTTCGCTCGCTGGGCGCTCGACCTGCGCGATCTCCTCGATCACCTGCGCCTGCGCCACGCGCACGTCGGCGGCCTCAGCCTGGGCGCCGGCATCGCCACGCGCTTCACGCTGCGCTTCCCGGGGCGGGTGCGCTCGCTGCTCGTCACCAACTCGTCCTCGGCGGTGGGCCTGCCGCTCTCCGTCGACAACCTGGTCATGCGCGCGCAGTCGATCAAGATCACGCTCGAGCAGGGCCTGGACGCCATGGCCGAGTTCGCCATGCGGGCCAATCCCAACCTGGTCGAGCGCCTCAAGCTCGACCCAGGCGCCCGGGCCGAGTTCTACGAGGAGTACCGGCGGCTGTCGCCGATCGGCTACGCCAACGCGTTGCGCGCGCTGCTGGCGATGGATCACATCACCGACGAGCTGCCGAAGATCCGCGTGCCCGTCCTGCTCATCGGCGGCGATCGCGACCCCTCGCTCGAGCCGATGAAGGTGATGCAGCGCAAGATCCGCGGCGCCCGGCTGGTCGTGCTCTCGCCGGCGAGCCACTTCGCCAACCGTGACCAGCCCGAGGCCTGGAACCGCGCCGCGCTCGACTTCCTGGCGCGAGTCGACGGCCGGAGAAACGCGCGGCCGCAGCGCGCCGCCCCGCGTCTCGGGCGCAACGCCCGGCGCGCTAGAAATTGACCGGGCGGGGAAACCGCGCGGTGATCAGTTCCCGCCCAGCCGGCAGCGTCGATCACGCACGCGCCCGCCGCAACCGCTGGAAATCGTGCGGCGGTCCGCGCGGCGGCAGCCCTGGCACTGAAGATGCTGGTTCGCAGGCTCGTCCGAGCCGGAACAGTCAGGAGCCAGGAGATGAACTATGGGGCGTACGGCGCGAGTCGTCCTGGTCAGTGGCTCGATCGCGTGCCTGCTCGGACTGACGGCAGGGCTGGCCGGCGCGTCACCCGCCGCGATCGACGGGGTCGCAGTGCCGCCGTCGTTCCTCCCCGCGCCCCCGCGGGCCTCCGGCGAGCCGCAGGCTCTGCGGGTCGGTGAGCAAGGGCTGGGGTTGGCCATGGTGATCGAGCTGATCGTCCTGGCGCTGACGTGCTCGGTCGCGGTGGCGTTCTACAGGGTGACGACCGGCGAACGGGGCGGAACGCGCGTGCCAGCGCGCGTCCGCCGGCGCTAGCCGGCAGCGTCGGGGCTCGGCCTCCCGGCCGGGTCCCGGCGCTTTCCTTTCGTGCTGGGGGCCCCGACATGGCCCCCAGACCCCCCATCACTCGCGCCGCCCCGGCGTAGCCGGGACGGCTCTCGTCAACCCGATGCGCTGGGGAGCCCCGACATGGCCCCAAGGACCCCAATCGCCGTTCGCCTGATGCTTGGGGGCCGTTCGCGGCCCCCAAGTAATCAGGCTCTACTTCTACTTCTTTGCGGCGTCGTAGAGCTCGCCGAAGGTCGCCCAGCGCTCGCCGTCGAACTTGGCGAGTTGCTCCTGCTCGATCGGCGCGTGGTCGGTCTGGCTCGTGTTGACCTTGATCCCGGGCAGCAGGAGCGGCAACTCGACGTTCTTGAGGCTCTCCGCCTGCCTGAGAATGTTCTCGCGGCTGAGGTCGTTGCCGCACTGCTTGAGGACCAGCGTCATGGCCTGGGCGACGGTGTAGCCGAAGGCGTTGCCCTGGTCATCGAGCGCGCCTTCCGAATAGTACTTCTTCATGAACGCCACCCAGTCCTGATACCCCTTGTCGTTCTTCCACTGGGGGTCGGTGATCTCCTTCATGTAGAGCGCGGTGATCAGGCCCCTCGACGCCTCGAGGCCGGCCGGCTTCAGCACGGTGGCCAGCGACGACGACACGTTGTTGAGGAAGTGGGTCGGCTTCCAGCCGATGTCGTGCGCCTTCTTGATGGCCTGTACCGCGAACTTCGGAATCGTCACGTTGAAGAACACGTTGGCGCCGCTGTTCTTGAGGTTGACGATCTGCGAGTCGATCGTGGGATCGGTCACCTCGTAGGTCTGCTCCATGACGATCATCTTCTTGGCGTTGGCCTCGCCGAGCCCGTCGTGCAGCCCCTTGCGATAGTCCTTGCCGTAGTCGTCGTTCTGGTAGAGGATGCCGATCTTCGCGTCGGGGAAATTCTTGAGGATGTACTGCGCGTAGATGCGGCCCTCGGTCTGGTAGTTCGGCTGCCAGCCCATCGTCCAGGGAAAATGCTGGGGATCGTTCCACTTGGTGGCGCCGGTGGCCACGAACAGGTGCGGCACCTTCTGCTGGTTCACGTACTTGTGGATGGCGGTGTTCGTCGGCGTGCCGAGCGTCTGGAAGAGCGCCGCCACCTGGTCCTGCTCGACCAGCTTGCGCACCATCTCGACGGCCTTGGGCGGGGTGTAGGCGTCGTCGTAGCTGATGTAGTTGACCTTGCGGCCGTTGACACCGCCCTCGTCGTTCACCTTCTTGAAGTAGGCGCCGATGACCTTGCCGATGGTGCCGTAGGCCGAGGCCGGCCCGCTGTAGGGATTGGTGTTGCCGATCTTGATCTCGGTGGCGGTGACGCCGATCGTCTCGGCGGCCAGCGGCAGCGTCGCCGCCGCCACGCCGAGCGCCAGCGCCAGCACGCACAGGATGCCTCGTGTCCTCATGAACTCCTCCTCTGGGACGTCGATGTCAGTCGATGTCGGGTGACGCGTGGGTCGGGCCAATCTTACCTCGGAGAACCCGGGGCGGCCCCGGACGGTTCCGCGCGCGGGCGCCACGCGCGGGCGGTCAGCAGGCGGATCGCGCCGGCGATGCCGCGCGGCATCGCGTACATGAAGCCGATGAGGAAGATGCCGTAGATCGCCCACGGCGCCGCCTTGGAGATGTCCTGGGCCCAGTTCGGGATGAACTGGATGAAGAGCGCGCCGAAGATCGCCCCCCAGATCGACGCCAGGCCGCCGATGACGATGCCCGTCAGGAACGTGATGGACAGGAAGACGTTGAAGGCGTCGGGCGCGACGTACGCCACCGCCAGCGCGCTGAGCGCGCCGGCGACACCGACGTAGCCGGCGCTCACGCCGAACGTCAGTGACTTGTAGAGGGCGGTGTTCACGCCCATCGCCTGGGCGGCGATCGGGTTGTCGCGGATGGCCACGATCGCGCGACCCGTACGGCCGGCCAGCAGATTGGTGGCGAGCACGAACAGCAGCAGGAGCACCGCCAGCGTGAGGAAGTACAGCCACTGGTCGGGATTGACCCTGAGCCCCCACGGCGCCGTTGGCTTGCTGAGCACGATGCCCTGCGAGCCGCCGGTCCAGTTCTCGAAATATTTCAGGATCTGCGGCACGGCCAGCGCCAGCGCGAACGTCGCCAGCGCGAGATAGAGACCCTCCAGCCGCAGCGCCGGGATGCCGAACAGGAAGCCCGCCACCAGGCAGAGCAGGCCGGCGACGGGGATCGTCCAGCCGTAGGGCACGTTCCACTTGTCGAGCATGATGGCGGTGGTGTAGGCGCCGACCGCGTAGAAGGCGCCGTGACCGAGCGAGATCTGGCCGTTGTAGCCGGTGAGGATGTTGAGCCCGAGCAGCGAGATCGCGTAGATGAACACCTGCGTGAACTGGAACAGACGGAAGTTGCTCAGCGTGAACGGCAACGCCAGCGCCACCACGACCGCCAGCAGCGTCACGCCCAGCCGCAGCGTCCGCAGCGGCATCACACGCGGTGGATGGCCGCGCGGCCGAACAGGCCGCTGGGCCGGACGAGGAGGACGACGAGGATCAGGGCCAGCGCCACCGTCAGCTTGAGCTCGGTGCCGATGAAGTGGACGTAGGTCCCCGCGAGGTTCTCGATGACGCCCACGATCAGCCCGCCCAGGACGGCGCCGCCGGGGCTCGTGAAGCCGCCGAGGGTGGCGGACGCGAAGGCGTAGATCAGGATACCGGCCATCATGTTCGGATCGAGGAAGACCACCGGCGCCACCATCATGCCGGCTACCGCCCCGACCAGGGCCGCCAGCCCCCACCCGATCGCCAGCATCCAGCCCACCCGGATGCCGCACAGGCGGCTCGACACCGGGTTCTGGGCCGCCGCGCGCATCGCCAGCCCGAGCGTGGTGAAGCGGAAGGGGCCGGGAGGGAAACGGACTGGGGAAGGGCTTCTGGATGTAGGAGTAGATCCAGCCGGCGATGCTGTTGAGGATGACCAGGAGGCCGATGCACACGATGACGATGGTCAGCACCGGCGCGCCCTCGACCGGACGGATCACGATGCGCTCGATCAGCAGGCCGCCGACGAACGAGATGACCAGGGTGGCGCCGAACGCGACCCAGTACGGCAGGCCCGCGTTGAGCAGCGTCCACGCCAGGTAGGTGCTGAACATCGCCATCTCGCCCTGGGCGTAGTTCACGACGTCGGTCGCCTGGTAGATCATCACCAGGGCCAGCGCGACGCTGCCGTAGATGCCCCCGGTGGCCAGCCCGGAGACGATCTGCTGGAAGAGGATCTCCATCGTCAGTACCCGAGGTAGGCGCGACGCACGGTGTCGTGCTCGCGCAGGTCGGCGGCGGTGCCGGACATGACCATGCGCCCGGTCTCCATCAGATAGGCGTGGTCGGCCAGCCGGAGCGCGATGGCGGCGTTCTGCTCGACCAGCAGCACGCTCACCCGCTGCTCGCGATTGATCGTGCGCACGATGCGGAAGATCTCGCGCACCACCAGCGGCGCCAGCCCCAGCGACGGCTCGTCGAGCAGCAGCAAGCGCGGCCGCGCCATCAGGCCGCGGGCCACCGCCAGCATCTGCTGCTCGCCGCCGGAGAGGGTGCCGGCCAGCTGGCGACGCCGCTCGGCCAGCACCGGAAAGTACTGGTACACGCGGCCGAGGTCCTCGCCGGACCCGGCCCCGCGCCGCCCGTAGGCGCCGAGCCGGAGATTCTCCTCGACGGTGAGGTTGACGAACGTTCCCCGGCCCTCCGGGACGTGCGCGATCCCCAGCCGCACGAGGTCTTCGGTCGCGCGGCCGGCGATCGAGCGGCCCTCGAACCGCACCTCGCCGCGCGTGCGCACCATGCCGCACACCGCGCGCAGCGCCGTCGTCTTGCCGGCCCCGTTGGCGCCGAGGATCGTGGTGATGCCGCCCTCCTCCACCGTGAAGGCCAGCCCGTGCAGGACCTTCGTCCAGCCGTACTGGGCCTCCAGGCCCTGCACCTCGAGCAGCGCCATCAGCGCGCGGCCTCGGCCGCCGTCTCGTCGGCGCCCAGGTAGGCCCGGATCACCTCGGGGTTGCGCTGGACCTCGGCCGGTCGGCCCTCGGCGATCTTGCGGCCGAAGTCGAGGACGACGACCTTGTCGGAGACCTGCATGACGAGGCCCATATGGTGCTCGACGAGCAGGATCGTCACCGCCCGCTGGTCGCGGATCGCCTTGATGAGCTTGGCAAGGGTGGACACCTCCTCGTGGTTGAGGCCGCCGGCCGGTTCGTCGGCCAGCAGGAGTCGCGGGCGCCCGGCCAGCGCTCGGGCCAGCTCGACGCGCTTGAGGGTGCCGAACGGCAGGCCCGCCGCCGGGTGGTGGGCGACGGCGTCGAGGGCGAGGAAGTGGAGCAGCTCCAGCGCCTCGGCGCGGATCGCACGCTCCTCGCGCCCGACCCACGGCAGCCGCAGAGCATTGCTCAGGAAGTCGCTGCGGGTCTTGCTGTGCAGGCCGATCATCACGTTCTGCAGCACGGTCAGCGTCGGAAACAGGGCCAGGTTCTGGAACGTGCGGCCGATGCCCAGCGTCGCGATGCGATGCGCGCCGAGCCCGAGGATCGAGCGCCCTTCGAAGAGGACGTCGCCACGCTCGGGGGCATAGAGCCGGCTCAGACAGTTGAACAGCGTCGTCTTGCCGGCGCCGTTGGGGCCGATGAGCCCGGCGATCTCCCCGGCCTGGACGTCGAACGAGACCGCATCGAGCGCGACGATGCCTCCGAAGCGTACGGTGAGGTCACGGACGGCCAGCATCGGACACCTCTCCTCGTCGGTCCGCGCGGGGGCCCGCGCGGTATTATCGGAAGGCTTCCTGCTTATACGGGCAGATCGACAGACTTGTCAATTCGAGTGGGAAAATCTTTTCCTGTCTTCCGACGGCACCCCCGGGTGTGATAGCTAATCGTACGGAGACGGCGCCATCGCCCCCTCCACGTACCCATGAGTCCCTCGGCCCGACGACGCGAGGAAGAATCCGGACCCGGCCAGGCTCCGGCACCGCGCCTCCATCGCGGCCCGCGCCACCGCGCGCGACGCGCGCCGCTGGTCCTCGTCGTCGACGACTCGGTGGACACGCGCGAGCTCTACGCGACCTATTTCCGTCATCGCGGATTCGACGCCATCACGGCGGCTGACGGCGACGAGGGCATCGCCCTCGCGACCCAGCGAAAGCCAGCCGTCATCGTGATGGACCTCGCGATGCCGGGGATCAACGGCATCAGCGCCGCCCATCATCTGAAGCACGACCCACGGACGCGGAGGATCCCGATCATCCTGCTGACCGGTCACGGCCACCGGGCGATCCAGTTCGGCGCGCTCGAGATGGGGGCCGACGTCTTCCTCACCAAGCCCTGCCTGCCGGAGGATCGCGAAGCCCAGGTGCGACGCCTGCTAACGCAGCGACGGCAGAAGACCTAGCGTTTCGCGCGGCGCCGCCCGTGCGCGCTGAGGCCGCGCTCCCAGAGGTATTCCTGCTCGCCCATGTGCTTGCCGACCCAGCGGCCCAGCACGAAGAAGAGATCGCTCAGCCGGTTGAGGTAGCGCAGCGGGCCCTCGCCGATCGGCTCCACGCGCGAGAGGGCGAGCAGCTCGCGCTCGGCGCGACGGCACACCGTGCGGGCCAGGTGCAGGAAGCCGTGGATGGGCCCGCCGCCGGGGAGAATGAACGACTTGAGCGGCGCCAGATCCTTCTGACACTCGTCCATGATCTGCTCGAGCTCCGTCACCTCGCCGTCGCCGATCTTGAACATCCCCTCGTACTCGGCGTCGGCCGGCGTGGCCAGCTCGCTGCCGACGTCGAAGAGCTGGTTCTGGATCTTGCGCAGCGTCGCGTCGAGCCAGGCGTGGCGCCGGCGGCGCGGCCCCCGCGCCTTCATCCGCTCCGCGTTGAAGGCGCGCGCCAGGCCGACGACGGCGTTCAGCTCGTCGACCGTGCCGTAGGCCACGATGCGCGGCGAGTCCTTCGCCACGCGCCGGCCGCCGACCAGGGCCGTCTCGCCGCGGTCTCCGAGGCGCGTGTAGACGCGGGTGATGCTGATGGGCATCGCTCGACCTCCCGTTGGCGCCGGTATTCTACTTGAACCCCGGCGGACGGTCGGGGATGATCGGACCGTGAGGCCTCGCTCCCGCGCGATTCTCGGCGCTGCGTCGAGCATCCATTTCCTGCACGACGGGTTCTCGGAGACGCTTTACGTGTTCCTGCCCCTGTGGGCGCGCGAGTTCGGGCTCTCGTTCGCCCAGGTCGGTCTCATCCGCTCCGCCTACACCGGCGGGATGTCGCTCTTTCAGATTCCCGCCGGATTCCTGGCCGAGCGCTTCGGCGAGCGCTGGCTGCTGGCGGCGGGCACCGCGGTGACCGCTCTCGGCTTCGTGGCGGCGGGCGCGGCGGGTGGGTTCGCCTCACTGCTCGTGCTGCTGCTGGCGGCGGGGCTCGGCTCCGGCGTCCAGCATCCGCTGTCCTCGTCGATCGTCGCCAAGGCCTACGAGGGCGGCCGGCGGCGCACGGCGCTCGGCACGTACAACTTCTCCGGCGACGTCGGCAAGGCCGGGGTCGCCGCGGCCATCGGTCTGCTGGCCGGCGTCATCGGCTGGCGCGCGGCCGGCGCCGCCTACGGGCTGCTCGGCATCGCCGCCGCGCTGCTCATCGTGCCGCTGCTGAGCCGCCTCGGCGCCGGCGGCGCCGAGGTCCGCGACGCCGCCGCCGGGCCGCCGCCGTCCGGCTGGGGCATCCGCGACGGCCGCGGATTCTCGGCGCTCTGTGCGGTGGGGATGATCGACAACGCGACGCGCACCGGCTTCCTCACCTTCATGCCGTTCATCCTGATCGGCAAGGACCTCGGGGTGGGCGGTGTCGGCCTCGCGTTCGGGCTGGTGTTCGTCGGCGGCGCCACCGGAAAGTTCGTGTGCGGCGTGGTGGCCGACCGCGTCGGCGTGATCCGCACGGTCGTCCTCACCGAGGTCGCGACGACGCTCGGCATCCTCACCGTGGTGGCGGCGCCGCTGCCGCTTGCGCTCGCGGTGCTGATGCCGCTCGGCATCGCGCTGAACGGGACCTCGTCGGTCCTCTACGGCACCGTCGCCGACCTCGTGTCGCCCGAGCGGCGCTCGCGCGGGTACGGCCTGTACTACACGCTGACGATCGCCGCCTCGGCGATGGCGCCGACGGTGTGGGGCGTGATCGGCGACCTCGCCGGCGTGCCGACGACGCTCACGCTCGTGGGCGTCGTCGTCCTCGCGACGATTCCGCTCTGCCTCGCGCTTCGCCCGGCCGTGACCGCGCCGGCTGGCGCGTAGAGTCGGACACCGAGGAGCCCCGCTCATCCGCCGGCGGCGGCCTCGGCGATCGCGTGGTCGTTGTCGGCGGGCACGGCGCCGCTGACGCCGACCGCGCCGACGACCCGCCCGTCGTCGAGCAGCGGCACGCCCCCGCGCCCGAACACGAGCTGGTAGTCGCCGAGCGAGGCCACGGTGCTGGCGAAGAGCTGCCGGCCCTGGCTGAAGCGCGTCTCCATGTCGAGCGTGGTCGTGCGGAACGCGGCGGCGGCGTTCGCCTTGGCGCGCGCGATCTCCGGCGTGATCCACAGCGCCCCGTCCATGCGATGGCAGGCGACCAGATGGCCGGCGTCGTCCACCACGGCGACCGCCACGCAGAAGTCGAGGGCGCGCGCCTTCGCGATCCCCCTGGCGATGCACCCCACCGCGCGCTCCAGGGTCAGCACGAGGGGCTCAGCACCATCGGGGTCGTTCAGGACAGGACGAGACGGATCTCTCCATCGGCGATCTCGACGGGATAGGACCGCACGCTCGCGCCCCGCCCGGGAAAGACACACTGCCCGGTGCGCACGTCGTACTGCCAGCCGTGCCACGGGCAGGCCAGTCGAGTGCGGGACAGCTTCCCCTGGCTGAGCGGCCCGCCCTGGTGGGCGCAGGCGTCCGCGCAGGCATAGACGGCATCGCCGACCCGGGCGAGGACGATCCGGGCGCCGCCGACTTCCACGAGTCGCGGCACCCCGGCCGTCAGCTCGTCCAGACGCGCGACGGCGGTCCCGCTCACCTCACAGATCCTCCTTCAGCACGTAGGCGCGGTAGAGACCGGTCATGTACTGCCAGCGCATCTCGGTGGCCTGGCGCACCGCCTCGATGGCCTCGGCCTGGCGCTCGGGGGTCGTGCCGTGGCGCTCCACGATCTGATAGCCGCGCTCGCCGTGCACCTCGTCGGCCTCGATGTGGATGGCGAAGAACTCGACCTCGTGATCGTCGAACCCGTAGTGCGTCTTGAGCGGCGGCAGGTTGCGCTTGTAGATGCCGGGCACCTGCGACTCGAGCCCGACCAGCAGCCCGGCCGCCGCCACGTGGAACGGCCGGTGCGACATCTCGAAGCACCACGCCGTGAGGCCGCGCGTGGTCGGCAGCTGGCGCGCCGTCTCGATCTGCGCGCGCGAGACGCCGCAGGCCTCGGCGAAGCGGATCAGCAGGTCGACGTGCTTCGTGCCGGACTCCTCCTCGATGATGTTCTCGAGCAGGAAGTCGCGGGCGTCGGAATCGGGACAGTCGCCGTAGACGGTCGCGCACCAGCGGGAGAACTGCGACACGTACTGGTAGTGCTGGGCGGCCCAGGCCCCGAGCTGGTCGCGCGAGAGCGCGCCCTTCACCCACTGCTCGGTGAACGGGTTGAGACGGCTGTGCCGGGCGTTGACGGCCTCTTGCAGGCGCTGGCGGAACGGACTCATGTCGGTCATGGCCTGATCTCCTTGTCGGTCAACGCTTCGTCCCTCAGCTCGCGCCGCAGCAGCTTGCCGGCGGCGCTCATCGGCAGGTCGTCGCGGAACTCGACGGCGCGCGGCACCTTGTAGCCGCTGAGCCGCTCCCGGCAGAAGGCGATCAGCGCGCGGGCGTCCACGCGCCCGCGGTGCGCGTCCGTCAGGACGACGAAGGCCTTCACCGCCTCGCCGCGGTAGTCGTCCGGCACGCCGATCACGGCGACCTGCCGGACGGCCGGGTGCGCGTAGAGCGTCTCCTCCACCTCGCGCGGCCACACCTTGAACCCCGCCGTGTTGATCTGGTCCTTCCGCCGATCGACGATGGCGAAGTACCCGTCGGTGTCCATGCGGGCGATGTCGCCCGTATGCAGCCAGCCGTCCTCGACGGCCCGCGCCGTCTCCTCCGGTCGGTTCCAGTAGCCGAGCATCACCTGGGGGCCGCGCACGAGCAGCTCGCCGGCCTCGCCGGGCGTCACGTCGCCGCCCCGCTCGTCGACGATCCGCGCGTCGGTATCGGGCAGCGGCAGGCCGATCGAGCCGGGGCGTGCGCGCTCGATCGGGTTGGCGTGGGTCAGCGGGCTCGTCTCGGTGAGCCCGTAGCCCTCGACCAGCACCTCGCGGCCGACGAGCGCATCGAACGCCGCCTTCACGCTGGGCGGCAGCGGGGCCGCGTTCGTGCGGCAGGCCCGCAGCCTCCCGTAGTCGGCCGCGCGCCCGTCGCGATCGTTGAGGAGGGCGATGAACATCGTCGGCACGCCGAAGAGCCGCGTCACCCGCTGCGCGGTGACCGTGCGCGCCACCGCGGCCGGGTTGAACCGTCCGAACACGAGCAACGTGGCCGCTGCCGACAGCGGCACGTTCATCACGCCGGCCAGGCCGCCGCTGTGCGACATCGGGATCGCGCAGATCGACGTCTCCTCGCCGGGGGCAAACGCGTACCACTCCGCGAACTGGATCGTGTTGGCGACCAGGTTGCGATGGCTCAGCATGGCGCCCTTGGGCGTGCCGGTCGTGCCGCCGGTGTAGAGCAGCACGGCGGTGTCGCGGGCGGGCTCGCACGGCCCCGGCGGGGCCGGCGCCAGCGCCTCCATCGCGCGCAGCTCGTCCACGTCGACCGCGGGCAGCTTCAGCCGCTCGGCCACCGCGTGGGCGACGGCGCCGCGCGGCGCGACGACCAGCGACGCCGCCGCGTCGGCCAGGTGCTGCTCGAGCTCGCTCCCGCGGGCGGCGGCATTGACCGGCACCGCGGCGCCGCCGGCGTACCAGGTCGCGTAGTAGCCGATCACGAGCGCCGCGCTGTTCGGCAGCACGAGGGCCACGCGGGCGCCGGGCGCGACGCCGCGCGCGCGCAGGCCGGCCGCCACGCCGCGGACGGCCCGGAAGAGCGCCGCGTAGGTCAGCGTGCGGCCGACCGCCAGGGTCTCGTGGTCCAGCTCGCGCAGCGCCACCCGCTCGCCGAACCGAGCCACGTTGCGCTCGAGCAGCCACCAGGCGGGCGCCGCCGGATAGTCGAGCGAATGCGGAACGTGCGCCGGCCAGGCGCCGTGCCAGGGCTTCACGTCAGGCGGGAACGACGGCGGGCAGCGTGTAGCCGAGCTCGAGCGCCGCCAGGTTCTGCTCGTGGAAGCGC
This sequence comes from Candidatus Rokuibacteriota bacterium, assembly GCA_005887895.1. Classification (GTDB taxonomy): domain Bacteria; phylum Methylomirabilota; class Methylomirabilia; order Rokubacteriales; family CSP1-6; genus AR5. Next base: position 4,621 of record VBPC01000060.1, on the reverse strand, counting down.
GGGATGACCTCCAGCATCGCCTTCTTCATGGCCTCGACGTCGAGGCCGCCCAGCCGGGTGAGCGCGCCGAGCATGACCATGTTGGCGAAGAGGACGTTGTTGAAGCGCTCCTTGGCGAGCGCCGTCGCCGGGACGGCCACGTGGCGCTCCGGCGCGTCGGGACGGATCGCCTCGACCATCTCGGGGTCGTAGAGGATCTTGCCCCGGCAGAAGTCGAAGAACTTCTTGTAGGCCGGCGCCGAGAAGGCGACGAAGACGTCGGCGTTCTCCACGACCGGGCTGTCGACGTACTCCGGCGAGATGACCAGCTGGGCGCGCACGTAGCCGCCGCGCGTCTCGGTGCCGTGGCTCTTGAGCATCGTCACGCGATGCCCCTGCTTGATGGCGGCCAGGCCGAGGATCTGGCCCATGCGGATCACCCCCTGGCCGCCGAAGCCGGAGATCAGGATCTCGGTGCGCGCCTTCGTCGGCGCGTCGCTCACGTGCCGGCCCGGGCCGCCAGGTCGGCCCGCACGCGGGCGTTCATGTCACGCAGGACCTTCGAGAACTCGGGCCGGCTGTTGGACGCATCGTGCTTGATGCCGGTCTCCCACGTGAAGTCGGTCTCGGTGCCGTCCGCCTTGCGGCCCTGGGTGTGCTCGTAGATCCACTCGAGGTTCTTCAGCGTGTCGCGGGTGCCGAGCGCGTAGGCGCCGAAGTTCTCGTTGCACGGGAAGCGCACGTGCACGAACGAGAAGCCGTCGTTGGCCAGCGCCTTCTTGACGATCTTCACCGTCTGGTGCCACTGGGTGGCCGTGGTCTCGGCGACGAACGTCGCCCCGGCCGCCTTCACGACGTCGCAGGGGTCGAAGCCCGGCTCCACCATGCCGTAGGGGCTGGAGTTGGTGACGTAGCCGGCCGGCGTCGTCGGCGAGAACTGACCGCCGGTCGACTCGTAGCCCATGTTGTCCTCGCAGATCACGGTCACGCCGAGATTGCGGCGGGCCGCGTGGATCAGATGCGAGGTGCCGATCGACGCGGCGTCGCCGTCGCCGACGACGATCAGGTACTTCTTGTCGGGCTGGGCCAGCTTGAGGCCGGTCGCCACCGCCAGGGCGCGGCCGTGGGTGGCGCCAAAATTATCGCCGCCCCAGGTCGCAAAGGTCTGTCGGCCCACACAACCGATCCCGGTTCCAAAGATGACATCGTCTTGCTTCAATCCCATCTCGTCGATGGCCTGCAGCAGCCAGTTCTCGATCATCCCGATGCCGCAGCCGTGACAGGCCTTCGTGGGAATCTGGCTCGGTCGCAGGTACTTCTTCGCCAGCTTGTTCATCGGGCTATCTCACCTCGGTCCAGATGTAGGGCAGCTCGGGAACCCGGCCGTTGCGCGCCACGCCCTCCAGACCGGCCGCGACCTCGGCGACCGTGTGGAGCTCGGCGCTCTTGCCCATGAACCGCACGGTCCGGCCGTCGGGCGCCGACCGCATCACCTCGCGCACGAGCTGGCCGTCGTAGTTCAGCTCGCAGACCACGTAGGGCAGGTCGCGGGCGAACAGCTCGTCGGGGAACGGCCACAGCGTGATCAGGCGGACGAAGCCGGCCCGCACGCCGCGGCGGCGGGCCTCGAGCACGCCGGTCTTGACCGTGCGCGCGTTGGCGCCATAGGCGACCGCGATGACCTCGGCGTCCTCGACGCCGACGGTCTCGTAGCGCGTGAGCTGGTCGCGGTGGTGGCGGATCTTGTTGATGAGGCGGTAGGTCTGCGCCCACTGCGCCTCCATCTCCTCGATGTCGTAGCCTTCCTCGGTGTGCGTGTAGGCCGACACGCACACGCCGGTGCCGTGGCCAATGACGTTGGGAGGCACGTCGAGGTCGGCGCTGCCGACCGGGTAGAACGGCATCATGAGGTTGTGCCGGCGGGGCACGACGAAGTCCAGCGCGTCGTAGTCCTCGGGCACGAACAGATCCTCCCACATGTCCGAGATCACTTGATCGGTCAGAATCGTCACGGGCGTTCGGAATCGTTCCGCCAGGTTGAACGCATCGATCGTCAGCCAGAAGGCCTCTTGCACGGACGACGGCGACAGCACGATCGTCTCGAAGTTGCCGCCGTGACTCGCGTAGCGCGCGATGTAGAACTCGCCTTGACCGGGGGCGCCGGTGATGCCGCTGATCGGCCCCACGCGCATCGCGTCGACCACCACCAGCGGAATCTCGTTGGTGATCGCCCATCCGTAGGCATCGTGCATCAGCGTGAAGCCCGGACCCGACGTCGCCGTCATCGCCTTCAGGCCGCCCAGGCTGGCGCCGGCGCAGGCGTGCATGCCGGCCAGCTCGTCCTCGCACTGCACGTAATAGCCGCCGACCTGCGGCAAGCGCTTGGACATGTACTCGGCGATGTCGGTGGCCGGCGTGATCGGGTAGCCGGCGAAGACGCGGCAGCCGGCGGCGATGGCGCCCTCGGTCAGCGCGTAGGTGCCGGCCTCCAGCAGCCGCCGCCCGCGGGTGGCGCGACGCGCCCACTCGGGCCAGGGGGCCACGAGCGTTTCCTTGACGCCGATCTCCAGCGTGCTCACGCGGCTCCCTTCACGCTCACGTCGATACAGAAATCCGGGCAGATCTGATAGCACAGCATGCAGCCGATGCAGTTCTCCTCGTGGGCCGTGTACATCGGAAACCAGCCGATCCTGTTCGGGGCCTTGCGCCAGGCGAAGACGTCCACCGGACAGATGTGGAGGCAGAAGCCGCACGCCTTGCACATCTCCTCGCCGACCACGACGTCCCAGCGGCCGGCCGGGCCCTTCGGCGGCTTCTTCTCAGCCTTGAACAGGGGCATCGGGCTTCCCGTAAATTGGCGTCATCGCGTGCATTGCAGCCCCAATACACCACCCCGTGGCAGGCCGAGTCAAGGCAGGGATCAGGCGGTCGCCGTCCTCCTCGCCGACTGCGGCTGGTGGATATAGAGCTGGGCGGGGGTCGGCGCGCCGGTGACGACGCGCCGGGGCCGCATGGCATACGTCACCGGCCGCGCGTGATCGCCGTGCTGCCGCGCGGCGTTGTAGACCGCGCTGAACTTCCACAGCATGGCGAGGTAGTTCGTCTGCCCGCGCGCGAGGGCCCGCAGCGCGGGACCGCCGTAGCGGCGCAGCGCGCCCCAGCCGAGGTGCTTGCGGTTGAGCACGGCCTGCGTCCGCACGAGCTCCTCGTAGAAGCGGCGCAGCGGCAGCCGGGTCGGCAGGACCGCGTGCTGGACGTCGAAGAGCCGGTAGTCGTGCGAGGTCAGCTCGCGCTTCTCCGTGAGCCAGGTCTCGGTGCCGGGATACGGCGTGGCGACGGTGAGGTGGACGATCTCCGGAACGGTCAGCGCCCAGTCGCGCACGGCGGCGAACCGTGTCTCGTCCCAGTCGGGATCGGCGATGATGTTGATGGCCACGGCCAGGCCCAGTCGCCGGGCGACCTGCAGCGCCTCCATGTTGGCGTCGGTCGACACGCGCTTGCGATGACGCTTGAGCGCCTCGGCGTCGAGCGCCTCCACGCCGAGGAACATGTAGAAGAGACCGAGCCGTCGCCAGTAGGCGAACACCTCCTGGTTGCGGAGCAGCACGTCGCAGCGCGTCTCGAGGTAGTACTGCTTGCGGATGCCCCGCCGTTCCACCTCGCGGCCGATCGCGAAACCGTCCTCGGCGTGGATGAACGCCACGTCGTCGACGAGAAACACGTTCGGCTCCCGGATGCGGGCGAGGTCCTCGGCGGCGGCCTCCGGCGAGGACTTCCGGTAGCTGCGGCCATAGAAGGTCCACGCGCTGCAGAACGAGCAGTCCCACGGACAGCCGCGCGTCAGCTCGGCCGACGCGCAGGGATCGAGCACCCCGAGGAAGTACCGGTGGCGGCGCCGGCCGAGATCGCGCGCCGGCGGATAGCGGTCGAGATCGTCCAGCAGCGTGGGGCTGGGGCCGGCGCCGTCGCGGGTGACCACGCCCGGCAACCGCTCGAGGCCGCGCTCGCCGACCGCCTCCAGCACCCGCGGCGCGATGACCTCGCCCTCGCCGCGCACGACGCAGTCGATCGCGCCGGCCGCGTGCTCCAGCAGCTCGCTGGCCACGAACGAGGCGCTGTGACCTCCGACGAAGATGAACGTCTCCGGGTGGCGGGCCCGGGTGGCCTTGGCGAGATCGATGACTTCCGGCACGTTGGTCAGGTAGTTCAGCGAGAACCCGACGGCACGCGGTCGAAACTCGTTCAGCACGCGGGCGTACTCGGCATGGTCGAACACCTGCAAGTCGAGCAGCCGAACGTCGTGGCCGGCCATGCGGACCGCGGCCGCGACCCGCTCGAGCCCCAGTGGCTCGAGTCGCAGGTACAACTCCGCGTACAGAAGTGGACTCGGATGAACGAGCAGGACGCGCATGGACGCTCCTCCTGGGTGGTCGCGAGGCGACGGCGCCTTTCATCGTACCACCGTGGTAGGCTTCCATCGGGCACGGAGGGAGCATGGCGACCCAGACCGTCCGCGAGCTCGAGGCGAAATCGGACGCGGCGTGGAAGAACCTGACGGCGCAGGTGGCCGGCATGGAACCCTATATGGAGCGATCCGACGCGCCGGGCGAATGGACGGCGCGCGAGGTCCTCTCCCACCTGC
>VBPC01000239.1 GCA_005887895.1 Candidatus Rokuibacteriota bacterium | reverse complement strand
CTGGACCTTGAGCTTGGTGTCCTTGATCAGCCGCACGATCTCCTTGGCCTTGTCGATGGGGATGCCCTGCTGCAGGCCGATCTTCTGGCGGAAGGTGCTGCCGGCGGCGGGCTCCACCGTGCCGTAGGTGAGCGCCTTGAGCGGCACGCCGCGCTTGTGGAGCCTGCTCTGGAGGATGTCCACCACCGCCTTGAGCTTCATCTCGTCGGCGGAGGTGATGATGATATCGGTCTTCTCGAGCTTGATCTCGTTCCGGCTTCCCTTGAGGTCGTAGCGGGTGTCGACCTCGCGCCGGGTCTGGTCCAGCGCGTTGGTGACCTCCTGCATGTCGACCTTGCAGACGATGTCGAAGGAGTTGTCGGCGGCCATGACGGGAGTCTACCGCAAGGGGACGGTGGCCACACCCTTCGGCGCCACGAAGGTGAACAGCGAGTCCGGCAAGCCGCCGTTGACGGTCGTCTTGCGGAACAGCATCGTCACCGTGTTCTCGAACTGGTCGTACACCACCGCCTTGCGCACTTCCCACGAGCGCGGATCGAGCGCCAGCACCAGCCGCGCCATGGTGGGCAGCGGCTGCTTGGGCGTGAGGTCGAGCACGACGTTGCCGTCCTTGTCGCGCGGCTCGGCCGGATTGAGGAAGCGCACCGCGAAGTGCTCGCGCACCTTGCCGAGCCCGGCCAGGAACGAGCCGGCCGGCCCCGACAGCGCCTCGGGAGCGGCGCCGGTGTTCACCTGGCTGAGGGCCGGCGTGTAGATCCACAGCGTCTTGCCGTCGGAGACGATCTGCTGGGGCGTGGGATCCGCGTACTCCCAGCGCAGCTTGCCGCCCTTCTTGAGGTAGACGACCCCCTTGGCGGGGATCGACTGGTTCAGGCTCTTGTTGAACGCGGTCTGGTCGAACTCGGCCTTGAGGTCGGTGATCTTGCCGTAGGCCGTCTCCAGGCCGCGCACGGCATCGTCGAGCGACATCGCGCCGGCCGGCGCCGGCGTCTGGGCGGCGGCGGCGCCGGCGAGCCCGGCCAGAAGCGACAGCGCGACGAGCAGCGTGAGCACGCGGGTCATGGCGCGATCATTCTACATGGGGGCCCCGCATGGCCCCCAAACCCCCCGACGTTCGGAGCGCCCCAGCACAGCCGTGGCGCTCCTCTAACCCCCGGCGTTCGGCGCGCCCCGGCAAAGCCGTGCCGCGCCTCTTCAGCCCGCGAAGATGACGGGGTGGCGGACGGCGGTGGCGAGGTGGGCGAGGTAGTCGCGGCGGGAGACGGTGACGGCGCCGAGCGAGGTCAGGTGCGGTGAGGGCACCTGCACGTCGAGCAGCGTGGTCCCGACCCGCCGGGCGTGCTGGACCAGCGCGACCAGCGCCACCTTGGACGCGTCGGTCGCGCGATGAAACATCGACTCGGCCGAGAACAGCGCGCCCACCGCCACGCCGTACAGGCCGCCGGCGAGCCTCCCCTCGGGCGTCCACACCTCCACGCTGTGCGCCCAGCCGGCGCGGTGCAGGCGCAGGTAGGCGGTCCGCAGCGCGTCCGTGATCCACGTCTCCTCGCGGTCGGCGCAGGCGGCGATCACGTCGTCGAAGGCCGCGTCGAGCGTGACGCGGAAGCGCGCGTGCCGCAGCGTGCGGGTCAGGCTTCGGGAGACGTGCAGACCGTCGAGCGGCAGGATCGCCCGCGGATCGGGCGACCACCACAGGAGCTCGTGCTCCTCGACCGGCCACGGAAAGATCCCGCGACGGTAGGCGTCGATCAGCGTCGACGGCTCGAGGTCGCCGCCCTCGGCGAGCGGGCCCTCGGCGTCGGCGCGAGCAGGATCGGGAAATCGGAAGCGGCAGGGTGGCAGCGCGGCGGGCGGCGGGGCGGGGGCGACGACGATCTCGAGCACGCCCCGAGATTACTCGGCGGTGACGCGCAGCACCTCCTCGACCGTCGTCACGCCCTCCAGGACCTTGACGAGGCCCGACTCGCGCAGGGTCAGCATGCCGAGGTCACGCGCCGCCTTCTTGATGTCGTCCACGCTGCGGCTGGTGACGATCAGCTCGCGGATCTCCCGGGTGATCGGCATCACCTCGTAGAGCGCGATGCGGCCCCGGAGGCCGGTGAGGCTGCAGACCTGGCAGCCACGGCCGCGGTAGAGCGTCACCCGGCCCCGGCCCCGAGGCGCCAGGCCATGCTGGATGAGGTCGCCCTCGTCGACCTCGTACGGCTCGCGGCAGTCCTCGCACACCTTGCGGGCCAGCCGCTGGGCCACCACGAGCCGGAGCGACGAGCCGAGCAGGAATGGCGCGATGCCCATGTCGATGAGCCGGGTCACCGTGGACGGCGCATCGTTGGTGTGCAGCGTGCTGAGGACCAGATGGCCGGTCAGCGCGGCGCGGTTGGCGATCTGGGCGGTGTCGAGGTCACGCATCTCGCCGACCAGGATGACGTCGGGATCGTGCCGCAGGAACGAGCGCAGCGCCGTGGCGAAGCCGAAGCCGATCTCCTCGTTGACCTGGACCTGGTTCACCCGCGGGATGTTGTACTCGACGGGATCCTCGAGCGTCAGGATGTGGATCTGCGCCGAGTTGACCGTCTGGAGGGCCGAGTAGAGCGTCGTCGTCTTGCCCGAGCCGGTCGGCCCGGTCGCCAGGATCATGCCGTGGGGGCTGCGCATCGCCGCCTGGAACTGCTCGAGGCTCCACGGATCGAACCCGAGCTGGGTGAGGTCGAGCTTCAAGACGCCCTTGTCGAGGATCCTGAGCACCACGCTCTCGCCGAACAGCGAGGGGATGATCGAGACGCGAAAGTCGACCTCGCGGATCCCGTCGCGGAACTTGATGCGCCCGTCCTGGGGCAGCCGGCGCTCGGCGATGTCGAGGCTCGCCATGATCTTGACGCGCGACACGACCGCCGGCTCCAGCCGCTTGGCCGGCGTCATCACGTCCTGCAGGATGCCGTCCACGCGCAAGCGCACCTGGAGGTGGCGCTCGCCCGGCTCCAGATGGATGTCGGAGGCCCCGCGCGAGAGCGCCTCCAGGAGGAGCATGTTCACCAGGCGGACCACCGGCATCTGGTCGGCCGAGGCCCGCAGGTCGAGCGGGTTGGCGAACGCCGCGACTTCCCCCTCGCCCGATCCCACCTCGGTCTCGGCCTCGCTGAGCGCGTTTGCGAGGGTGTTCTTCTGCGACTCGTAGAACTGCTCGATGGCCTGGCGGATCACCGAGGGCCGGGCGACGACCGGGAAGACGCGCATCCCGGTGCGGAAGCCGACGTCGTCCACGGCCGAGAGGTTGGTCGGATCCACCATCGCCAGCGTGAGCGCGCCGGCCGTCCGGCCGATCGGGACCACCTCGTGCTTCTGCGCGATGGCAGGCGGGACCAGCCTCAGGATCTCCGGCGGGATGCCGCCCTCCGGGAACACCACGAATGGAATGCGGTAATGGCGCGACTGGGCGTCCACCATCTGGTCCTCGCTCATGAAGCCGAGACGGACGACGAGGACCGGGAGCTTCTCGCCGGTGCGCTTCTGCTCGGCCAGCGCCTGCGCGAGCTTCCGACGGAGGCGTCGTCCGCCGAGCCCACTCCCGGTCCACGGCGTGCCTGAGCGCCGGTTTCATCGGTCGCGCGCGCGGGGGTGCAAGGGTGGAACCAAGGCTCCCCACGGAAATCTAAGCAGCGATGAGACAAGCACTTTGCGTTTTCGACGGCCCCCGGTGAGCGGGTGATTTCTGACCTCTGGAAGAGCTCGGCCTGCCCCCGTATGGCCAGAAAGCGTCCAGGCCCCCGCGTGAGGTGCTAGGGTGCGGCCCATGCCTCGCCTCCTCGCGGGCTTCGTCGTTGCGCTGGCCGCCTTCGTCGTCGCGCTCGGCGGATCCATCGGCGCGGCTGACCGCACGGTCGTCACGCTCGGCACGGCCACGCCCGGCGGCGGCTTTCCGGTCTACGGCGAGGCCCTGGCCGCTGTCGTGAGCGCGCAGGAGCCGACGCTCGACGTCCAGCCGCGTACCACCAGGGGCAGCATGGAAAACGTGCCGTTGCTGGAAAAGGGCGAGCTCGATCTCGCGCTCGTGCAGGGCGAGGTCGTCCACGAGGCGCTGACCGGAGTCGGCCGGCCACGGGCGAACCTCATGATCGTCACGGCGATGTACTCGACGCCCGGCATGTTCGCCGTGCGCGGCGACTCGCCGGCGCGCACGATCGCCGACCTGCGCGGCCGGCCGGTGGCCTTCGGCGCGCGTGGCTCCGGCCTCGTCGTCCTCGCGCGCTACGTCCTCGACGGGATCGGCCTCGACCAGGAGCGCGATTTCCAGGCCGTCTACCTCGAGCGCGCGGGCGACGGCCCCGCGATGGTGCAGGACGGCCGCGTCGCGGCGCTGTGGGGCGGCGGCATCGGCTGGCCGGGCTTCACCGCCGTCGCCACGAGCGGCGGTCGCTTCATCGCGCCGAGCGCCGACGAGATCCATCGGATCCAGGCGAAGCACGGGTTTCTCAAGGCGCTGACGATTCCCGCCGGCGCCTATCCGGGGCAGGACACGGCGATCACCTCGGTGGGCTCGTGGAGCTTCGTGCTGGCGCGGCCGACCCTCCCCGAGGACGTCGCCTACCGACTTGCCCGAGCCCTGCACCGCGGCGAGGCCGCGCTGGCCCACCGCCTCGAGCAGGCGCGCGAGACGACGGCGGCCAATACCATCGCCGCGACGCCGCGCCCCGAGCTGCTCCATCCCGGCGTCGCGCGCTACTTCCGCGAGGTCGGGCTCCTGCCTTCGCGGTAGTCCTCGGCGCGGTCGAGCGGCGCCCAGCCGAGCACGGCGCGCGCGTGGCCGACGTCGCGGTAGCTCCAGCGGTTGTCGGAGACGGCGTAGAACACGTCGAAGCGCAGGCTCGCCGGCGCCTCGATGCAGGCCACGAGCATGCGCGCCACGTCGCGCTGGCTGCACCAGACCGAGAACTCCCGCGACGACATCGGCCGATCTTCCGCGCGGACCCGACCGATGCGCACGCAGATGACCGACAGGCCGTGGGCGTCGGCGTAGGCGCGCCCGAGCGCCTCGCCCCAGACCTTGCTGGCGCCGTAGAGCCCCCCGGGGCGCAGGGGCGCCTCGTGGGTGAGCAGCACCCACGAGCCCGCCTCGTCGTAGCGAGCGTTGACGACGTGGCTCAGCGGCGGATCGCGCTCCCAGCCGGCGATCGTGGCGCCGCTGCTCCGGCGCGTTGTTGTCGCCGGCGGCGGCCCCCAGGTGCACGACCGTGTCGACGTCCTTGAACGCGGGCTGGATCGCGTCGAGGTCGCCGAGGTCGGCCCGGTGGCACTCGACACCGGGCACCGCGCGGCGATTGAGGGCGCGCAGCGTGTAGCCCTCGCCGAGGTGCTTGCGCAGCGCGCCGCCGATGAGGCCGGAGAGCCCGGTGACGAGCAGGCGACGCGCGGCCACGCGCCGGCTAGGCCTCGACCTCGCGGTTGCGCCCGAAGTCGTCGGGCACCGGCGGCCCCCAGCGATAGAGCGCGTCGCCCTCCGGGAAATCGCGCGGCTGCCACGCGCACTGCTCGGGGATGTAGTCGAGGTCGTGGAAGTACTCGGCGAATGACCCCCACGGATCCCGGATGTAGTAGAAGAAGTTCGAGCCGATGACGTGACGGCCGAGCCCCCAGCCCGGCTGCCAGCCCGCCTCCTGCATCCGGACGGCACCCATGGCGATCTCGTCCACGCTGCCGACCTCGAACGAGCCGTGGTGGAACCCCGGCCCCTTGGACGAGAGGAAGGCCACGTTGTGATGGTCGGTGTTGCAGCGCAGGAACGCGATGATCGTCTTGCAGCGGTCGGAGAGCTTGAGGCCGAGCACGCGCGTGTAGAAGTCGAGCTGGCGATCGACGTCGGGCGTGAACAGCAGCACGTGGCCGAGCCGGCGCGGGCTCGCGGTGGCCGTCGCCTGCGGGGCGCCGCGATCGACCTGACGGGCGATGTGGCCCGGGCTGTTGAGCCGCAGCGGCGGATCCGCGGGCGGCGCCGTCGCCGCCTCGTCGCGCACGTTGATCGCGTTACCGTCGGGGTCGCGCAGCCAGAGGCCCCCCTCGGGCGCGCCGCGGGGCGGATCGACCTCGCGCACGCCGGCGCGGCGGATCGACTCCCGCGTGGCCCCGAAGTCGTCGCCGGCGGCGCCGAACGCGAGGTGATGCAGGCGCTTCTTCGGGCCGCCGTAGAGCAGCACCGTCTCGCGCTTGAGCGGCGCCGGGCGCAGGTGCACGGCACCGTCGCGGCGCGCCTCATCGATCAGACCGAAGCTGCGATAGAACTTCTCGCCGACCGTCTGGTCGGGAACCTCGAGCGCGTAGTGCAGCAGCGTCCGCACGGCCATGTGGGCACCTCCCGAAAATGCGTTCCGAGTGTATCAGAGGCGCCCGAGCGCGCGCAGGACGCGCTCGCCCGTGATGGGCTGCTCCGAGAGCATCGCGCCGAACGGCGCCAGGGCGTCGTTGACCGCGTTGAGGATGGCGGCGGGAGCGCCGGTGGTGCCGGCCTCGCCGGCGCCCTTGAAGCCGCCGGCGATCGAGGGCGCGGGCGTCTCCAGATGGTGCAGCTCGAAGGCCGGCAGATCGGCCGCGGTCGGCACCGCGTAGTCCATCAGCGTCGCCGTGAGGAGCTGGCCGGCGTCGTCGTAGACGCAGTGCTCGAAGAGCGCGCCGCCGATGCCCTGGGCGACGCCGCCGGCGATCTGGCCGTCGACGAGCGCGGGATTGACGATGCGGCCGCAGTCGTCCACGGCCACGTAGCGCACCACGCGCACGCGGCCGGTCTCGAGGTCGAGCTCGACGACCGCCAGGTGGGCGCCGTTGGTGAACGTCCACGCCTGCGGATTCGTGTAATGCACGGTCGCCTCGAGGCTCGGCTCCAGGCCTTTCAGGGCATTCGAGCGGAAGTGCACGATGCGGGCGAGCTCGGCGTAGCCCAGCGCCCGGCCCGGCGCGCCGCGCACCGAGGCACGCGCCTCGGCCAGCGCGATGTCGTCGGGATGCGCTTCCAGCAGGACGCCGGCCACGGCACGGATCTTCTGCGCCAGCGCTCGCGCCGCCAGCAGCGTGGCGCTGCCGCCGATGGGCATGCCGCGGCTCGCCCACGTGCCGCCACCGTAGGGCGTGACCCCGGTGTCGCCGGCCAGGACGGTGATCGCCTCCACGGGCACGGCCAGCTCGTCGGCGATGATCTGCGCGAGCGCGGTCGTGGTGCCCTGCCCCTGGTTCGTCACGCCCACCAGCGCGGTCACCGTGCCGGAGGGCTGAAGCCGGAGGGTGGCGCCGTCCTGGCCTGAAATAGGCGCGCCGCCGACGCCGTAGAACTGCGCGCCGGGGCCGGTGAGCTCGAGGAAGCACGCCAGCCCGATCCCCAGCGACCGTCCCTCGGCGCGCGCCTTCGCCTGCTCGCGCCGGAGCTCGTCGTAGCGCGCGACCTCGAGCAGCCGCGCGAGCGCAGCCTGGTAGGAGCCGCTGTCGTACACGTTGCCGGTCGGCGAGCTCCACGGCAGATCCTCGGGTCGCACGAGATTGCGACGGCGGATCTCGGCCGGATCGAGGCCGAGGTCGCGCGCGATCTGGTCGAGCAGGCTCTCGGTGACGGCGGCGGCGATCGGATGACCCACCGCGCGGTACTGCGAGGTGACGGCCTTGTTCTGCGCCACGACGCTCAGCGCGCCGTCGTAGTGGCGCAGGCGATACGGACCGGGCAGGAGGCGCAGCACCTGCCCGCCCTCGACGACGCTCGAGCGCGGAAACGCCGAGTAGGGTCCGACGGCGGCCACGATGCGCGCGCGCATGCCGGTCAGCGTGCCGTCGGCGTCGGCGCCGACGGCCACTTCGATCGTCTGCTCGCGGGCGTGAATGTCGGACAGGAACGACTCGCGGCACGAGCCGCCGACATCGGGCGCGACCACGCGCACGCGCTGCTCGGGCAGGTCGAACAGGTCGGCCAGCACGGCCTGCATCATGTGCGGCACCTGGGTCGACATCCACACCGTGAGGCTGCGCGTGGCCGGCTCGAAGTCGGCCACGAGGCTGCGCGGCTCGATCGGCACGCCGGTGTGACGGCCCGTGGTGAAGGTGCGTCGCCACACGCGCGCGGAGGCGCCGAGCGCGCCGGCGGCGTCGCCGCCGGCCAGGCGCGCCTCGTAGATGACGTTGTCGCCGAGGTCGGGATGGATGAGCGGCGCGTCCGGCGCGACCGCCGCCGCCGGCGAGAGCACGGCCGCCAGCGGCCGATAGCCGACGCGCACGCGCGCCGCGGCGTCCACGGCCGCGGCGCGCGTCTCGGCCGCGACGGCGACGATCGGCTCGCCGACGTAGCGGACGCGCTCGAGCGCCAGCGGCAGCATCGCGCCGCTCTTCATGCCCTGGTAATGCTGCAGGGTGCCGCGGCACGGCTTGCAGAGGCGGCCGGCCTCGTCGCCGGTCAGCACGGCGGCCACGCCGGCGGAGCGGCGCGCGGCGTCGACGTCGAGCGCGGTGAGCGTGGCGTGGGCGTGCTCGCTACGGACGAAGGCCGCGTGGACCAGGCGCGCCAGCACGAGGTCGTCGACGTAGCGCCCGCGCCCGGTGAGGATCCGCGGATCGTCCGGTCGCCGGATCGACGCGCCTACCTGCGGCACGCGCGGGAGTCTAGCACGATTGACAGTGCCCCAATCCGCCCCTATGATCCGCACACTTACAGGTCGAGGAGGCCATCATGCAACGTCGCACGTTTCTGAAGACCGCCACCGTCGGCGCCGCCACCCTCGCCTTCCCCTCGATCGTCCGCGCGCAGGGCGGCGACACCATCAAGATCGGCTTCCCGGGCCCGACCACGGGGCCCTTCGGCGCGCTCGCCAAGGACCAGCAGCAGGGCGCCATCGTGGCCGTCGAGGAGATCAACGCCAAGGGCGGCGTGCTCGGGCGCAAGCTCGAAGTCCTCTTCCGCGACGACGAGCTGAAGCCGGCCGTCGGCGCCCAGCGGACGAAGGAATTGATCGAGAACGAGAAGTGCGAGTTCATCGTCGGCGGGCTGGCCGCCCACGTGCAGATGGCCATCAACGAGCAGACGAAGGCCGCCAAGAAGCTCTTCATCTCGGTGAGCCAATCGGACGAGATCACCGCCAAGCCGGACCTCGGACCGCTGACGTTCCACGAGGCGCTGAACCCGACGATCACGAGCCGCGCCGTCGGCAGCTGGATCTCGCAGAACCTCGGCAAGAAGTGGTGGATCCTCTACGCCGACTACGCGTGGGGCAAGCAGAACACCGCCGTCCTCAGCGAGGGGCTCAAGAAGCAGGGGGGCACGCTGCTGGGCTCGACGCCCTACCCGCTGGGGAATCCGGAGTTCTCGGCGCACCTGCCGCGGATCATCGACGCCAAGCCCGAAGTGCTGGTGACGATGACGCCCGGCGCCGACAACATCGCCTTCCTCAAGCAAGCGATCTCCTTCGGCATGAAGAAGCAGATGAAGATCGCCCAGCCGCTGCACTGGCTGCCGCAGCTCAAGCAGGGCGGCCCCGATCTCTACTCCGACATCTACGCCGGCATCAGCTTCACGTGGCAGCTGGAAGACTCGATCCCCGAGGCCAAGAACTACGTGCAGCTCTACCGCAAGAAGTACAACGAGCCGCCCGGGGACTACGGCGCCTACGCCTACAGCGCCATCCACGAGGTCGCCCGCGGCATCACGCTGGCCAAGGCCGTCAACTCCGACGCCGTGGCGTCGGCGCTGCTGGCCAACCCGACCTACAACCACTACAAGGGCAAGCAGTGGTGGCGCACGTGCGATCACAAGGCGTTCCAGGACCTGTGGATCGTCAAGGGCCGCGAGCGCGCCAAGATGAAGGGCGACTGGGACTTCCTCGACGTGGTGCAGAAGGTTGCGGCCAGCGAGTCGCTCGACCGCACCTGCGGCGAGAAGGGCGTCGCCTAGCGGCGCGTGTTCGACGTCTCGGCGGCGGCACTGGCGGCGCAGCTCTTCACCGGGCTCGTGCTCGGGATGATCTTCGTGCTGCTGGCGATCGGGCTGTCGCTGATCTTCGGGCTCATGACCGTGGTGAACTTCGCCCACGGCTCGTTCTACATGCTGGGCGCGTACTTCGGCTTCGTCCTGCTGGGCCTCAGCGGCAGCTTCTGGGTCGCGCTGGCGTTCGCCCCGCTCGCGGTGGGCGTCTTCGGGCTCCTGGTCGAGCGCTTCCTGATCCGGCCGCTCTACGGCCGGAACCCGGACGATCCGCTGCTGCTCACGTTCGGCCTGTCGCTGGTCCTCGTGGAATCGGCGCGCGTCATCTGGGGGAAGATCGGTCTGACGCTCGACCCGCCGGCCGCGCTGGCCGGCGCCGTCAACCTGGGCTTCACGTGGTTTCCGACCTACCGGCTGTTCGTCATCGCCGTGACCATCGTGGTCGTCGTCGCGCTGTGGGTGTTCCTCAAGCGCACCAACGTGGGGCTCGTCATCCGGGCGGGCTCGCGCGATCCGCTCATGGTGGCCGCGCTCGGCGTCGACCTGCGCCGCATCTGGATGCTCGTGTTCGGCATCGGCAGCGCGCTGGCGGGACTGGCCGGCATCCTGGCCGGCCCCATGCGCGGCGCCTACGCCGAGATGGGCGTGACCATGATCATCGAGTCGTTCGTCGTCGTGGTGGTGGGCGGCATGGGCAGCCTGCTCGGTGCCGTCGTGGCCGGCCTGCTCATCGGCGAGGTGGTGAGCCTCACGACCTTCTTCGCGCCCAAGCTGTCCGACATCGCGGTCTTCGGCGTGATGGCGCTCGTGCTGCTGCTGCGTCCGAGCGGACTGTTCGGCGAGGCGGGGCTGATGGAATGATCCGCCGTCTCGCGGCAGCGGTGTGGGCCCATCCCGTGCTCGCGTTCCTGGTCGTGTTCGCCGTCTTTCCGTTTCTCGTGCCGTACAAGGCCCTCGCGACGCAGGTGCTGATCTACGGGCTCTTCACCCTCGGCTTCAACCTCCTCTACGGCTACACCGGCCTGCTCTCGTTCGGCCACGCCGCCTACTGGGGCCTCGGCGCCTACGGCACCGGGATCGCGCTCGCCAAGCTCAAGCTCGGCTCGCTGTGGCTGGCCCTCGGCGCCGGACTCGCCCTGGCCGGGCTCGGCGGCGCCGTCGGCGGGTTCTTCTGCCTGCGCCGGCGCGGCATCTACTTCGCGATGCTCACGCTGGCCTTCGCACAGGTGCTCTACTTCATCGCGTTCCACCTGGCCGACGTGACGGGCGGCGACGACGGGCTGCGCGGCATCCAGGTGCCCCCGGTGACGCTGCCCGGGCTGAGCGTTCCGATCACCTCGTCGCTGGCGTTCTACTACTTCGCGCTGGCGGTGGTGGGCGTGGCGGTCTTCGCGCTCAAGCGCATCCTCGACTCACCGTTCGGCGCCGTGCTGCAGGCGATCCGGGAGAACAGCGACCGCGCCGTGGCCTGCGGCTACGACGTCGACCGTGTGAAGCACCTCTCGTTCGTCTTCTCGGCGCTCTTCTGCGGCCTGGCCGGTGCGCTGGACGCGCTGCGGCTCACGGTGGTGCCCGTCGAATCGCTCTACTGGTCGACGTCCGGGCAGGTCGTGATCATGACGCTGCTCGGCGGCGCCGGGACGTTCTTCGGCCCCTTCGTGGGCGCCGCC
>VBPC01000059.1 GCA_005887895.1 Candidatus Rokuibacteriota bacterium | reverse complement strand
ATCTTCACCTGCCGCAGCGCCGCCATCAGCGCCGCCCGATCCTCGACCTTGCCGCCGATCGCCTTCACGGCCTCGTTGAGCATGCGGGCGCCCGTGTAGCAGTTCTCCCCGTAGAAGCCGGGCGTGCGCTGGTACGCCTTCTCGTAGGCGGCGCGGAACCGCTGGTTGGCCGGCGTCTCCAGCGCCGCCGAGTAGTGATGCGCGCTGATCACGCCGACCGTCTCGTCGCCGAGCTGCGGCAACACGTGCTCGTCGGTGTACGTTCCGTTGGCGATGAGCGGGATCCGGCCCTTGAGCCCGCTCTCGGCGTACTGCTTGGCGAACAGCACCGTCCACCGCCCGAGCCCGTTCACGAAGACGGCGTCGGCGTCCCGCTTGATCTGGCCGAGATACGGGCCGTAGTCCTGTACGTTGAGCGGCACCCACAGCTTCTGGATGATCTGGCCGCCGTTGTCCTCGAAGGACCTGTGGAAGCCGCCGACGGTCTCCCAGCCGAACGCGTAGTCGAGGCCGACCGTGGCGATCTTCCGGTAGCCGAGCGTCCGGGCGGCGTACTCGCCGAACGGATGCATGTTGCCGCCGGCCGAGAAGCCGGTGCGGACGAGCCAGTGGGGCCGCTTGCGCTGCGTGAGGTCGTCGGCGGAGTTGATCGGGTACAGGGTCGGGATCGCCTGCTGCTCGACGTAGGGCACCAGCGCATAGGCGACGTTGGAGAGGATCACGCCCATGAGCACGTGGACCTTGTCGTTCTCCACGAGCTTGCGCGCCTTGGTGAGCGCGCTGGCCGGCTGGCCCTCGTTGTCCTCGAGGATGACCTCGACCTTGCGCCCGGCCATCTGCCAGCCGCTCTCCTGCCAGAAGAGCTCGCAGCCGCTGTACATGTCCTTGCCAGCCGCCGCGATGGCGCCGGACAGCGGCGAGAGGAAGCCGATCTTGATCGGGCCCTGCGCCGGCGCCGCGTCGACCGTCACCAGCGACGCCACCAGCGCCAGCAGGACGACCCGGCCCGCGATCCGCATGCGCCGCCTCCCCGAACCGCTGTACGCTCCGGCCCGTGATCCTAACAGCAAACGGCGCCGCGTTCGACGTCGCCCAGTGCTCGTCGGCGCCCTCGACGTCACCACGCCGCCGTTCCTGGCCAGCGAGCTGGCCGGCTGCATCGAGGGCGCCGCCTATCTCGAGATCCCGGGCTGCGCCCACTGCCCGCCCATCGAGACGCCGACGGAGTTCGTGGCGGCGGTCGAGAGATTTCTCGGCGACGTGGCCTGATCCGTCCGCCTGAGAGGCTCGCGGAGGGCGGGCGGGGCAGTCGGCCCCGCCCGCCCTCCCGGTCAGGCGGCGCGGCTAGTCGTCGCCGTGGCCCTTGTCGTCGTCGCTACCGTCGTCGTTCTTGGAGCGGTTGCCCTGGGTGCCATCCGCGATGCCCGTGCCGGACGAGATCACCGCGGAGTTGACGGAGATGTTGTCGATGTTGGACAGCCCGACGCCGTTGGGATCCTCGGTCCCTACCGTATCCGTGCCCTCGTCGTAGACGATCGACAGGCGCTTGACCTCGGTGACCCCGAACACGAACGGCGGGTTGGTGGCGAACTGCGGGGCGACGAGGCCCCCCGCCGCACTGAAGCTCACGTGCGTCCACTGCAACGGATCCTGGGTCGCCGGTGTATGGACCCCGTCGCCGCAGCCGGCGAAGTACGTGAATCCGGCCTTCGTCTCGATGTTGAACCGTGGCGCGCCGGCACCGCAGTGAGTGCCGTTGCGATAGTCGAAGTCCAGCTCGGTGATCACCTTGGGGACATTGGTGATGATCAGGCCGGCCGAGGAGCAATCAGTCGTGGGGCCGTTCTTGTTGAGGAGAACGCCCCGATGAGGATCGTTGGCGGTCGCCGGATCGCCGTTGGGTCCGCCATTGTCGGGTAGTCCCATACCACCGAGCCATGCCGACGTGACGATGTGGCTTCCCGCCACGCCCCCGCATTGCGCCGCGGTGCCGATGAAGACGAACGGAACGGCCCTCGGCGAATCCGCCGAGGCGAGCGCCGGGAACAGCGCCCCAAAGACGACGAGCATCCCGACCGCCACGATGCGAACCGAGCGACGTCTCTGCATTGCTGTCACTCCATCTGTTGGAAAACGTGTCACGCGTTTGCGGCTTCTTTCCGCGACCGGCAGTGTGGCGCCCTCCTTTCTCTCGCCGGTGAAGCTGGCGAGCCGCTACTTCGTCGCGAGCTGCTGCAGCAGGGTGCGGGCGGCCGTGCGCACGCCCGGCGCCGGGTCGCCGGCGGCCGCCGCCTCGAGGGTCTGTCGCGCCCGGGGGTCGCGGCTCACCTGCTCGCCGAGGCAGCCGAGGGCCTTCGTCCGTACCGCCGGCGCCGGGTTACCGATGGCGAGCTTGACGATCGGCCCCAGGGGCACCGAGGACTCGCCGCGGACGATGTCGAGGGCGCGCTCGAGCAGCCCGGGATTGGCCTCGCGCTCGAGGACGTCCACGACCGCGTCCAGCGCGGCCCGCTGGTCCGCGTTGGCGGCCAGCCCCTCGAGGGCGCGCAGCCGCGCCTGGGGATCGGGATTCGTCAGCGCCTGCCCGCGCAGTCGCGCCACGTCGGCGTCCGGCGCAGCGGGAGCGTGCACGGCCGCGCCGGCGGAGGCCGCCGGCGCCGTCGAGTACACGCGCGCCTCCTCGAGGCGGCTCCGCGCGTAGGCGAGGACGAAGTCCTTGCCCTTCAGCAGGCGACGCAGTCCATCCTCGAGGGGCAGCCCGGCGAAAGCGATCGTGATCGGCTCCCGGGCGTTCGACGCGTCGCCGTCACCGAAGCGGACGCGGGCGCCGCTCAGCTCGCCGATCCGGTCGAGGACCGACTGCAGCGGCACCTCGGCGGCGTCGACGGACAGGCGGCCGTCCGACAGGGCGACCTCCAGACGGGGCGCCTCGTCCGCGCGCGCAGTCGTGCCGAGCGTGACGAGCAGGAGGACGAGCACGGACAGCATGTGGTTCGGCTTCACCTTTGGTTCCTACGACGCCTTCTTTCGCGCGGTGCATCCTGCCCCAACTCGCGCGCGGGATCAACTGTGCAAAGTTTTTCCACTGTCTTGACATCGTCCGCGAGCGGCGACTAGGCTCGGCTCGCCGCACCCCAAGGAGAGAGCCATGGAGATCGATCGCCCGCTGCCGAATCCGATGACGCCGGAGGCCAAGCCCTTCTGGGACGGCCTGCGCGAGCAGAAGCTGATGCTGCCGAAGTGCCAGGCGTGCGGCCACGTGTTCTGGTATCCGCGCGTGGCCTGCCCCAAGTGCCACACGCGCGGCATCGGCTGGATCCAGGCCAGCGGACGCGGGACGCTGCACGCGTTCGAGGTCGGCTACCAGGCGTTCAACAAGGCCTTCAAGGTGGAGCCGCCCTACGTGCTGGCCATGATCGAGCTGGCCGAGGGGCCGCGGATGCTCTCCAACCTGATCAACGTCGAGGCCGATCCCCGCACGCTGAAGTGCGACATGCCGGTGGAGGTCGTGTTCTCGAAGCTGACCGACGAGGTCACGCTGCCGCTGTTCCAGCCGGCGGGGCGGTGAGCGCCATGGCCAACCTGCGCGATCTGTCGAACGTCGCCTGCATCGTCGGCGTGGACGAGTCGGACGAGATGGGCACGCTGCCGCACAAGAGCCAGCTCTCGCTGCACGTCGAGGCGGTCACCAACGCCGTGCGCGACGCCGGGCTGAAGATCTCCGATATCGACGGCATCTTCACGGCCGGTCAGCACTCTCCCGCCACGATCGGCGAGGCCCTCGGCGTCATGCCGCGCTACGTCGACGGCACCACCGTCGGCGGCTGCTCGTTCATCATCATGGTCGGCCACGCGGTGGCCGCCCTCCACCACGGCCTCTGCGACGTGGCCGTCATCTCGCACGGCGAGTCGGGCCGCTCGCAGGTCGGCGTCAGCCCGCGGCGGGACACGGCCATCCCCGGGCAGTTCGAGGCGCCGTTCGGCTTCGGCCCGGCGCCGACCATGTTCGGCCTCATCACCACGCGGCACATGCACCGGTACGGCACCACGCTCGAGCAGTGGGCGCAGGTCGCCGTGTCGACGCGCCAGTGGGCCGCGCTCAACCCCAAGGCGCTGCGCCGCGAGCCGATCACCGTCGCCGACGTGCTGAAGGCGCGACCGGTCGTGTGGCCGTTCACCGTGCTCAACATCTGCCTCGTCACCGACGCCGGCGGCGCCGTGGTGCTCACGCGGGCCGACCGCGCGAAGGACTGCGCCAAGAAGCCGGTGTACGTGCGCGGGCTCGGCGAGGGCGCCGAGCACGTCAGCCTCACCCAGATGAAGGACCTCACGTTCAGCGAGGCCACCCGCATCTCCGGCGAGAAGGCGTTTCGCATGGCCGGGGTAGGGCCGGGCGACTTCCAGCACATCATGCTCTACGACGCGTTCACGTCGGGGCCGCCGATCATGCTGGAGTCACTGGGGCTGGCCAAGGGCCTCTCCTACACGCACTCCGGGATGTACGGCATCTTCCCGATCATCGAAGCGACGCGGCAGCTCCGTGGCGAGTGTAACCAGCGCCAGGTGCCGAACGTGAAGCTCTCGCTGGTCAACGGCATGGGCGGCATGCTCTCCGCCGCCGGCACGCTCGTGCTCTCGAACGAGCGCTAGGCGGCTTCGCGGCCGGCGGCGGGGCGGGCGCCTGCCGCCGACGCCGGCTGCCGGGCCCGGATCCAGGCCGTCAGGCCGAACCAGAAGCCGACGAAGAAGACGAGGGCGCCGCCGGCGGCCGCCCCCGCCACCGGCAGCGCGTCGTAAACCCGACGCACGACCACGAACACCTGCGCGGAGAGACCGAGCGCCAGCGCGGCCATCGCGAGGAGCAGCATCCGGCTGGTGAACCGGTGAAAGTCCTCGGTGTCCTCACCGCGCTCGGCGATCCGATGCCGGGACGCCGGCGTCATCAACAGGATCGTCGCGAGCATGATGAAGCCGAGGCCCACCAGGTGCGTCAGCTGCGACGACGTCGGCAAGTGGTCGAAGCTGTCCAGCAGGATCGCCGCGAAGCCGAAGCCGAGCAAGGCCTGGGCGCCCGGCAGCACCATGCGAACCTCGGTGAGCGTCTGCTCGATCTTGCTCCTGAGCGGGATGTCCTGTCGCTCGGCCATGGTCTCTCCTTCCGTCTTGAGTCGCCGGCGGGCGGCCAGCGGCAGCGCGTACCAGCACCCGAGCGTCAGCGCGAGCACGAGCACCGCCGCGGCCGCCGGCGGAACGACCGCCACGCGCTCGGCCACGACCCAGCCGCCGATCGCGAAGGCGAACGCCAGCGGCAGGAGCGCGGCCCCGACCGCGAGGGTGGTGAGGCGGTGCAGCGCCGTGCTGACGGCGCCGCGCTCCACGATGCGGTGGTAGGCCACCGGCGCGACCAGCAGGCCGAAGGCGAGGAGCAACAGGCCCAGGCCGATGATGGCCAGCGCCTGCCCGGCCGCCGGCAGGTGCTCGAAGCGCGGCTCCAGCACCGCGCGATAGTGGAACCCGAGCAGCACCTGCGTGCCGAGGATCAGGATGCGCCCCTCGTTGAGCGCGTGACGGATCTTGTCCTCGAGCGGCGTGGCCTTCTCGCTCACGACTTCACCAGCAGCAGCGCGCACGAGGCGCGCCGGAGGATCTCGGCGGCGGTCTCGCCGAGGAACAGCGTGTCCCCGGGCCGAACGTTGACCCCGAGCACGAGCAGGTTGTGGCGGCCGGCGGCCAGCTCGCGCAGGATCGCCTGCTCGTGCAGCCGGTGCGTGCGCACCACCGACCGGAACGCTACGCCCTCGCGCCGGGCGAGCGCCTCGATGTCCCGCACGACGGCGCGCGCCGTGGTCGGGACCTCGCGCTCCAGCCGTGTGAGGCCCATCTCCGGATCCGGCCGCGCGACGTGCAGCACGGTGACCGACGTGCCGGCGCCCCTGGCGATGGCCACCGCGACCTCGGCGGCGCGGCGCGAGTAATCGGTGCCCGTCACCGCCACCATGATGCGCAGCGGCTCCGGCGTCTCGCCGACCGCGATGGCGGTGGCGCCGGCGAACTCCTTCACGATGCGCTCGGCGACGGGACCGCAGCCGGTCCCCTGCTCCGTCTCGGGCGCCGGCATGCGCGCCATGCCGACGAAGATCATGTCGTAGCCCTTGGCGCTCTCGGCGAGGACGGCCTCGGCCGGGTCGTCGGCGGTCGGGGTCGCCACGATCACCTCCGGCGGGTCGGGCGCCGGCTCCTTCTCCGTCGCCGCCCGACGCGCCGCCCGCTCGACCGTTCGCGTGACGGTCTCGAGCGCCCGGCGGCCCGCGGCCGGCGGCCGCGCGCCGCCGTCGGCGTCGAGCGGCAGGATCGTGGTCGTCACCTGGTGCGCGCCGGCCAAGAGGCCCGCCAGCCGCACGGCCAGGTCGCCACAGCGCGGCTCGGTGACCACGAGGATGCGCTCGATGTGCGGGACGAACTGGTTGGCCTCGGCCGCCTCGCGCTCCAGGCGCTCGCGCTCGTCGCCGCGGGCCGGAATGCCGGCCAGCAGCCACTTGAGGATCGGCGGCGTGGTGATCGTGGTGGTGATGGCCACGATGACGATCAGCGTGAAGATCGGCTGGCTCAGGATGCCGACCGTCAGCCCGATCGTCGCCACGACGACCTCCGTGGAGCCGCGCGCGTTCATGCCGAAGGCGAGCGCGGCGGCCTCGCGCGACGTCAGCCCGCCGAGGCGGCCGCCCAGGAACCCGCCGAGCAGCTTGCCCGCACAGGCGACGGCCACGAACCCGCCGGCCAGCGCCAGCAGCCGCGTGTCGCCCAGGATCCGCAGGTCGATCGAGCGCCCGGCCAGCGTGAAGAACACCGGCGCGAACAGCGCGACGATCGGCCCGCGGAGCTGCTCCTCGAGGCGGCGCGACAGCAGCGGGGACTGCCCCACCAGGATGCCGCCCACGAACGCGCCCAGCGAGGTGTGGACCCCGATGGCTTCCGTCAGCAGCGCCATGCCACACATGAAGACGAGGATCAGCGTCATGACGGCGAAGTCGCTGCGGGTGTTGTCGTTGGTCCAGCGGATCGCGCGCGCGACCCCGCGACGGCCGACGGTGAAGACGAGCGCAAGGAACGCCAGCGTGCCGATCACCGTCGTGCCGGCCGCGCGCAGGTCGAAGCTGCCCCGCGAGGCCACGCCGGCCAGCGCGCCGACGGTGATCCAGCCGACGGTGTCGTCGACGACCGCGGTGGCCAGGATGAGCTGGCCGAGGTTCCGGCGCTGGAAGCCGGAGTCGAGAATGATCATGGCGACGATCTTCACCGACGACACCGCCAGGCAGGTGGCCACGAACAGCGCCGTGAGCAGCCGCCGGTTCGGATCGGGCAGCACCGACTCGGGCAGGAGCTGGGCGACGAAGAAGCCGGCGGCGAACGGAAAGAGCATCCCGCACGCCGACGAGAAGAACGCGGTGCGCCGGATGCGCTGCAGCAGGCGCAGGTCGGTCTCCATGCCGCTCAGCAGCAGCAGGAGCAGCACGCCGAACTGCGACATGCCGTCGACCATCGCCTTCTGCTCGGGGGTGGCCGGGAAGATCGCGCGGTAGACCTGAGGAGCCAGCGTGCCGAGCAGCGAGGGACCGAGGAGGATGCCGGCTACGAGCTGGCCCATCACGGGCGGCTGGCCGACTCGCTGCGCCAGCTCGCCCATGAGCCGGCCCGCCAGGAGCAGGACGGCGATCTGCACGATGAAGAGGGCGACGGCGTGTTCCGGCGACGCGAGGTTCACCACCGGCGCAGCGGAGCAAGAGCCACGCCAGCGAACGCCGTGATGCTACAGCAGCGCGGCGACCGCCTCCGCCGCCTCGGTCGTCGATGCCTTTCCGCCGAGGTCGCGCGTGACGGTCCTGGCCTCCTCCACCACCCGCTCGATCGCGGCCACCACCGCCTTCGCCGCGTCGGGATGGCCGAGGTGCTCGAGCATCATCGCCCCCGTCCAGATCTGCGCGATCGGGTTCGCGACGTTCTTGCCGGCGATGTCGGGCGCCGAGCCGTGGACCGGCTCGAACATCGAGGGGTACTCCTTCTCGGGATTGATGTTGCCGCCGGGCGCGATGCCGATCGAGCCGGCGATGGCCGGGCCGAGGTCGGAGAGGATGTCGCCGAAGAGGTTCGAGCCGACGACGACGTCGAACCAGTCCGGGTGCTGCACGAAGTGGGCGGTGAGGATGTCGATGTGGTACTGCGCCGTCTTGACCGACGGGTACGCCTTGGCCATCGCGGCGAAACGCTCGTCCCAGTACGGCATGCTGTGGATGATGCCGTTCGACTTCGTGGCCGACGTCACGTGCTGGCGCCGCTTCAGCGCCTGCTCGAACGCGAAGCGCATCACGCGGTCGCAACCCTTGCGCGTGAAGATCGCCTGCTGGACCGCCATCTCCTCCGGGGCGCCCTTGTAGAGCCGGCCGCCGATCTCGGAGTACTCCCCCTCGTTGTTCTCGCGCACGATCAGCATGTCGATGTCGGCCGGCCCGCGCCCGGCCAGCGGCGACTTCACGCCCTTGAGCAGCCGAACCGGGCGCAGGTTGATGTACTGGTGGAAGCCGCGGCGGATCGGGATGAGCAGCCCCCACAGCGAGACGTGATCCGGCACGCCGGGGAAGCCGACCGCGCCGAGGAAGATCGACGCGAAGGCGCGAAGCTGGTCCAGGCCGTCCTCCGGCATCATGCGCCCGGTCCGGGCATAAGTCTCGCACGACCAGTCGAACGCCGTCCACTCGAAGTCGAAGCCGAATTTCTTGCCGACGGCGTCGAGCACGCGGGCCGCCGCCGGGACAACCTCCTTGCCGATGCCATCGCCGGGAATGAGCGCGATCTTGTGGCGCATCAACTCCTCCTTGCCGGGAAGGATACCTGGCTCACCGGCCGCCGGTGAGAATCGCCAGCACCTGCGGCACCGCCGCCGTCGCGCGGGCCCGCAGCTCGGCCGGCGTGAGGCTGCCGATCGGATGCGCGACGACGGCGAACGGATACAGCGGATTCCCGCAGATCGCCGCCTGGGCCCGCGAGCTCTCCACGAACTGGTCGGTGCAGATCACCGCCGCCGGCACCCCGCGCCGGTCCAGCTCGATCCCGTCGTGCAAACTGCACGTGGAGCAGGACCCTCAATCGCCGATGGCGGTGACGACGGCATCGCACGTGCGGGCCAGGCGATCGAGGTCGTCGGCGTCGGCCACGCGGCTGGCGCTCGGCTTGCGCACGACGACGATCTCGCGGAGCCGGTAGCGCGTGGCGAGCTGCTCGCGGACGAGATCGAGCAGCCGATCGCCGTTGACCTTGCCGTTGTGGAGCAGGCCCAGCACCTTGCCGTCGAGATCGGCGACACGCTTGGCGACGGCGACGTCGGTCGCCTCCTCCGCGCTCACGGTGGGATCGAGGATCTTGAGCGTCATGGGATCTCCCTCGTCACGGCCAGCGAGTTGCGCTCACGGCTCCAGGACGGAATGAACGCCGAGTGGCCGCCGGCGCCGCCACCGGCCACCACGAGGTGGATGTCGTCGGGCCCCTGGCCGCGATGCATCCAGCGCGTCTCCTCACCGGGCTCGACGGCGCCGGGCAGCTTGCCGCCGCGCTTGAGGTCGGCGACGGTGCGCCGCGCGGCCGCGTAGAGCGCTTCCCGGATGCGCGGCCGGGTCCAGCCGTCGCGGGCCAGGATCTGCACGTGCTCGGGCGCCAGCACCACGAACGACTCGCCGGGGCTGAAGCTGCCGAGACACGCCATCGTGTCGGCGATAGCCACCACGATCGCGTCGGCCGTCTCGCCGTAGTGGCTCAGCACGTTGTGCGGGCCCTCGGCCGCGAACACCGTCACCGCGCTCGCCTCGCGGGGCAGGCCGCGGTCGACGTGCAGCGGCGGCCACGGACTGTCCTCCTCGAGCTCGGCGATGCAGTACGTGTACTTGCCGGGATGGCCCTGCGTCGAGCGGTCGAGCACGCCGGGCTGGGCGCCGAGACAGTTCAGCGTGATGAGCCGGATCGCGCGGCCGAGGGTGGCGTTGGCGCGCCGGCCCGGGCCGAACACGTTGCCGCCGGCGTTGAAGTCGAGCCGCTGCCGGATCGGCCCGTTGACGACGACCAGCGTGGCCGAGCCCCCCGTGCTGGTGATGGCGCCGTGCAGCGTGAACGCCGGGTCGGCCATCGCCCGCAGCGCGGCGAGCAGCACCGGCATGTACTCCGGGCGACAGCCGGCCAGCACGGCGTTGATCGCGACCTTCTCGGCCGTGATCGAGCGACGGCGCGTCGCCTCGACGAGCACGACGTCGTCCGGCGCCTGTCCCGCCGCCGCGAGGAATCGCCGCACCGCCGGCGCGGTCGCGGGCACGACCGGCAGCCCGTCCGTCCAGCCGCGCTCGAAACAGGTCTCGATCGCCTCGGGCCAGTCGGCGACCTCGTGCTCCGCAGCGGCGAGCGCCATGGGCACCTCCCTGCCCGCGAGGATACTGCGTTCCCCGTCTCCTTGCCCGTCCCGCGCCATGCGTGTAGCGTGCGGGCGCATGGTCGGGCTCGACGTCGTCCTGCAGGCGCTGCTCTCCGGGCTCTTCATGGGCAGCGTCTACGCGCTGATCGCCATCGGCTTCACGCTGGTGTTCGGGGTGACCGACATCGTCAACTTCGCTCACGGCCACCTCGTGATGGCGGCGATGTTCGTCACCTACGTCCTGTTCAAGTCGGCGAAGCTCGATCCGTACCTGAGCCTGGTGATCGTGCTGCCGCTGTTCTTCGGCCTCGGCGCCCTGCTCTACGTGCTCGTCATCCAGCGCATCGTCGACGCGCCGCACTCGGCGCACATGATGGTGACGCTCGGCGTGCTGCTGCTGCTGGAGAACCTCGCCAACCTGTTGTTCGGCGGCGACCTGCGCGGCGTCACCACCACGTACACGACCTCGTCGCTCGTCGTCGGTCCCGTCGCCGTCCCGCTCGCGCGCGCCGGCGCCGCCGTGGTGAGCCTGCTGGCGGTCGGCGCACTGGCGGTCTTCCTGCGCCGCACCGCGCTCGGCAAGGCCATCCGCGCCGCCGCCAACAACCGCGAGGGCGCGGCGCTGGTCGGCGTCGACGTGCCGCGCGTCTACCTGATCTCCTTCTCGCTCGGCACGATGGCCGCCGCGCTGGCCGGCGCCGTGATCGTGCCGTTCTCGCTGGTGAGCCCGTTCGTCGGCCACGAGTTCATCCTGAAGGCGTTCGTCATCGCGGTGCTCGGCGGCCTCGGCAGCGTGGGCGGCGCGCTGGCCGGCGGGCTGCTGATCGGCTTCGTCGAGGCGCTCTCGAGCCTCTACATCTCCGCCTCGCTCGGCAACGCCATCGTCTTCGCGATCCTCATCGCCGTGCTGCTCTACCGGCCGTGGGGCATCTTCGGCCAGGCCAAGGTCTGACGTGAGCGCACGGCTCGCGCTCGGGCTGGCGGCGCTGGCCGCCGCCGCCGCGGCCCCGCTCGTCGCCGGCCAGCACCTGCTCACCGCGTTCATCGTGGCGCTGCACGCGGCCTACATGGCGCTGGCCTGGAACGTCGCCGCCGGCTACGCGGGCCAGTTCTCGCTGGGCCACAGCCTCTTCTACGGCATCGGCGCCTACGCCTCGACGATGCTCTATCTGAAGCTCGGGCTGACGCCGTGGGCCGGCATGTTCGCCGGCGCCGTGCTGGCCGGGCTCGTCGGCGTCGCGCTCGCGCTCGGCGTCTACCGCTACAACGTGCGCGGCATCTTCTTCGCGCTCGTCACGCTGGGCGCCGCCGAGGTCGCCAAGGGCCTGGCCGACAACTGGGACTGGATCAAGGGGCCGGTGGGCATCCTGCTGACGATGAAGAACGCGCCCGGCGAGTTCTTCTTCCTGCGCCGCGAGCCCTATTACTACGTCGCGCTGGCGATGGTCGTCGCCATGATCCTGATCAGCCTCAGGCTCGAGCGCTCCCGTCTCGGCCAGTACTTCCTGGCCGTGCGCGAGGACGAGGCCGCCGCCGAGGCGTCCGGGGTGGACACGCATCGCGCGAAGACCGTGGCCATCGGGCTCTCGGCCGCGCTGACCGCGTTCGCCGGCTCGTTCTACGCGCAGTTCTACCTCTACATCTCGCCCGACACCGTGCTGGTCTTCGAGCCGCAGCTCACGATGATGCTCGGCACGATGGTCGGCGGCGCCGGCACCGCGCTGGGCCCCGTGCTGGGCTCGGTGCTCTTCAGCGGGCTCGGCGAGGCGCTGCGCAACCTGCCGTTCGAGAACACCCGCCAGGTCGTCATCGGCAGCAAGCTCGTCTACGCAATATTGTTGATCGTGATCCTGATCTACCTGCCGGGCGGCCTGATCACGCTGGGCCGGCGATCGAGGCGGGCATGAGCGCGCTGCTGTCCGTGCGCGGCGTCGCCAAGCGCTTCGGCGGCCTGCAGGCGCTGAGCAACGTGACGTTCGGCGTCGGCGACCGCGAGATCGTCGGCGTCATCGGCCCCAACGGCGCCGGCAAGACGACGCTCTTCAACGTGATCACGGGAGTGTATGCGCCCGACAGTGGCCGTGTCACGCTGCGCGGCATGGACGTCACCGGCTGGGCGCCGCACCGGATCTGCCGCCTCGGCGCCGCCCGGACGTTTCAGATCGGCAAGCCGTTCGCCGCGCTGACCGTGCTGCAGACCGTCCGCATCGGAAGCCTCAACCGCATCGCCGACATGGCCGGCGCCACCACGCACGCGCTGGGCGTGCTCGAGCAGGTCGGCCTCGCCGCCAAGCGCGACGTCGAGGGCCGCCACCTGACCGTCATCGAGCGCAAGCGCCTCGAGCTGGCGCGCGCGCTGGCCACCGGTCCCTCGCTGCTGCTCCTGGACGAGGTCGCCGCCGGGCTGCGGCCCCCCGAGATCCAGGAGATGATCGCGCTGGTGCGCCGCATCGCCGCCGGCGGCGTCAGCGTGCTGATCATCGAGCACGTCCTGGAGGCGGTCATGCGCCTCTCGGCGCGCATCGTCGTCCTCAACTATGGCGAGGTGATCGCCGAGGGCAGCCCCGAGAGCCTCGTCAACGACCCGCGCGTGATCGAGGCGTACCTGGGCGAGGCCTACTCGCTTGCTTGAGGTTCGGGGCCTCAGCGTGGCCTATGGCGACGTGCGCGTGCTGCACGACGTGGCCCTGCGCGTGGGTCAGGGCGAGATCGTCTCGCTCGTGGGCGCCAACGGCGCCGGCAAGACGACGACCCTGCGCGCGATCTCCGGCCTGCTGCCCGCGCTCGAGGGCCGCGTGACGTTCGACGGCGAGGCCATCACCGGCCGGGCGCCCTCGCGCATCGTCGCGCGCGGCCTCGCCCACGTGCCCGAGGGCCGGCAGCTCTTCACCAACATGACGGTGCACGAGAACCTCGAGATGGGCGCCTACCTGCCGCGCGCCAAGACGGCCGTCGGCGAGACGCTGGCGTGGGTGACCGGCCTCTTCCCCCGCCTGGCCGAGCGCCGCACGCAGCTGGCCGGCACGCTCTCCGGCGGCGAGCAGCAGATGCTCGCCATCGGCCGCGCGCTCATGTCGCGTCCGCGCCTGCTGATCCTCGACGAGCCGTCGCTGGGCCTGGCCCCGATCATGGTCAAGACGATCTTCGACGCGATCCGCCGCATCAACGGCGACGGCACCACGGTGCTGCTCGTCGAGCAGAATCTCGCCCAGTCGCTGCGCCTCTCGCATCGCGGCTACGTGCTGGAGACCGGGCGCATCGTGCTGGAAGGATCGGGCGCCGAGCTGCTCGCCAATCCGCACACGCGCAAGGCGTTCCTGGGCGTCTGAGCACGAAGGGGCGGCTATAATCGCCGCAGAGGAGACGAGCATGCAGATCCGCCTGTCGTCCGAAGCCGCCGCCGCCGCCCGCCAGGGTACCGGCCCGATGACCGTGGACGAGTTCCTCGCGCGCTTCCCCGAGGTGCCGCGCGATCTGAGGGACGAGCCGATCCTGGCCCAGTACGTCGCCGCCTTCGGCCTGCAGCTGCGCGAGGCGCGCAAGCCGACGCCCTGCATGGGCGTCGACGGCGGCGACGCCGGCCATCGCTTCTACGCGGTGCTCGTCAACGACCTGGCGATCTACGGTATCGGCCTGGCCAGGCGCGAGCGCACGCTGGCCCGCCTGGCCGCGCGGCTCGAGGAGTATCGCCAGCACCCGGCCACCTACGCGTGCACGCTGGTGCCCCATCGCACGTCCGACACGCCCCGCACCGGCTGCAGCGCCTGATTCGATCACCGTCGAGGAGGACGTGACCATGGCCCGCATCACCCGTCGCGAGTTCGTCAGGTCGTCCGCCCTGGCCGCCGCCGGCACCATGCTCGCGCCGTGTCTCGCCGGCGCGCAGGCCAAGGACGTGCCGCTGGCGGCGATCGTGGCCCTCACCGGCACCAACGCGGCCTGGGGCCAGCGCACCTGGAACGCCTTCCAGCAGGGCTGCGACATGGTGAACGAGCAGGGCGGGATCAAGTCGCTCGGCGGCGCCAAGCTGAAGCCGATGGTGCTCGACACCGAGTCCAGGCCCGAGGTGGCCGGCTCCCAGACCGAGCGGGCCGTGCAGCGCGGCGCCGTCGCCATCACCGGCACCAACCAGAGCGCCGCCACGATCGTGGCCACCCAGATCGCCGAGCGCGAGGCCGTGCCGTTCGTGTGCGCGACCGACGTCGACCCGCTCATCACCTCGCGCGGCTTCAAGTTCACCTTCCGCACGTCGCCCATCGTGGAGTCCTACGCGCGCGATCTGCTGGCCTACGTCAAGGACCTCGGTGCGTCGACGGGCAAGCCGGCCAGGAAGCTGGCGATCCTCAGCGAGAACTCGATCGTCGGCCAGTCGTCGGTGGAGGCCACGCGCCGCGTCGCCAAGGAGCTCGGCTACGACCTGGTCGAGGCCGACACCTACGACGCGTCCAAGACCCAGAACTTCGCCAGCTACATCTCCAAGTACAAGGGCGCCGGCGTCGAGATCCTCATCGGCCACAACAAGCCCAGCGACGCTGTCCTGATCACGCGCACGATGAAGGAGCTCAACTACAACCCGATGGCCTACGGCGGCATCCTCGGCGGGCATGTCAGCACCGAGTACGTCAACGCGCTCGACAAGGACGCCGACCACGTCCTCTGCACCACCTCCTGGTCCGGCGACGCCGACATCCCCGGCCTCAAGGACCTCGCGAAGAAGTACCAGGACCGCTACAAGGAGCACATGGACTCGACCAGCGCCGGCGGCTTCACCGCCTTCGCCGTCCTGTGGGACTCGCTGGAGCGCGCCGGCTCGACCGACCGCAAGAGGCTCCGCGACGCGATCGCGGCGACGTCGCTCAAGACGGGCGAGAAGATGTACATGCAGCTCCGCGGCGCGAAGTTCCTCGCCACCGGCGAGAACTCGCTCGCCGGCGGGCTGGTCTTCACCATCCGCAGCAAGGAGTGGGTCACCGTCGCGCCGAAGGAGTACGCGAAGGCGACCGCCGCGTGGCCGAAGCCGAAGTGGGGCGCGTAGCGCGGGCCGACGGCGATCAGTACGCGTTGATCACCGCGAGCGGTAGCCTCGTCGTGTGGTCGAGCACCGCCGTCGAGCGCAGATCCTTCGCCGAGCCGGCGCTGCCGCTGGCCAGGGTGAACTTGCAATAGAACGTGCTCACCGGGATGGCCTCGGGAAGAATGAGACCATCGGCGTTGCCAGGCTTGATCGTGGTCTGCGTCCGCAGGAGAATCGGTGAAGCGACGACCATTTGTCAAATCGGATCTACAGCAAATACCGCCGCAGCTGGTGCGCCGGCGTCAGATACCGCCCCACCGCCAGCCGCACGAACAGCAGCGAGCCCAGCGCCGTCGCCACCGCCAGCATGAACACCACCACGATCTGGTAGCGGATCGCCGTCAGCGGGGAGGCGCCGGCCAGGATCTGGCCGGTCATCATCCCCGGGAGCTGGACGACGCCGACGGTCATCATGCCGTTCACCGTCGGGATCATCGCCGCGCGCAGGGCGGCGCGCACCAGCGGCTGCACCGCTTCGCGGCCCGAGAAGCCGAGCGCCAGGCGCGCCTCCACCTCGTCGCGACGGGTGAACAGATCGGCCTGCAGCCGGTCGCCGGCGAGCGCGGCGCTGGTCATCGAGTTGCCGAGGATCATGCCGGCGATGGGGATGACGTATTGCGGCTCCCACCAGGGGCGTGGCTGGACGACGACGCCGATGACGTAGGCGAGCGTCGCCGCCGTCGAGATCGTCAGGGCGGTGGCGGCGATCCAGTAAACGCCGGGGATGGGCTTGGCGAGGCGGGAGACCGCGGCGTGAGTGGCGATGGCGGCCATCACGGCGAGGATCAGCAGGACCCAGTACCAGCGGGCGGCGGAGAAGACGGCGGCCAGGATGAGGCCGACCAGGTAGAGCTGGACGATCGTGCGCACGGCGCCGATGGCCAGATCGCGCTCGAGCCCGAGGGCCTGGCGTAGCGAGATGGCGACGACGACGCCGACGAGGAGCAGCGCGAGGCCGAGCTGCCACCAGGAGAGATCGAGCACGCCGCTCATGCGGACGGGCTCAGCGGCAGGTCGCCGGCCAGGAACGCCTTCAGGCGGGGGTCGGTGACGCGATGGGCGCCGTCGTCCAGGCGCTCGTAGGCCTCGGCGTGGCCCTTGACCAGATAGAGCAGCGC
>VBPC01000058.1 GCA_005887895.1 Candidatus Rokuibacteriota bacterium | reverse complement strand
GAGGAGATCGCGCTGTGTTGGTGGAGCGGTCACACGTTGGTGGCGCGTCCCAGACGATCAGCCCCGGGACGGCCTAGAAGCCACCAGCCACAGGCTCTGCCACCCATCGCCGGCCTGCGGCGGCCTACTGCCCGGCGAGCTGCCGGTAGGTGCCGGGCTTCGTGAACCAGTTCTGGGAGATCGAGCCGCCGCCGTTCTGTACGGCGGGACAGTTGTAGGTGAGCGGCATGTTGCCGATGTCCTGACTGTCGACGTTTGTCGACGAGGTGTCAACGCGATTGGTCGAGATCACCGCGCCGTTGATGCCTCCACTGCCGCTGCCGTGCAGGGTGATGTCGTTCTGCGAGTACACGAGTCCGGTGAGGTTGACGTTGCCGCTGACCGTCATTGAGCCCGCCACGATCAACCACCCACTCCATCCGCTGCCCCAGTTGCCGTGAATGTCGACGGTGAGCATGTCGGAGGAGGGCGGGCTGCTGGTCAGCGGATTGCCTGACGGCGTGTCGACGAAGATCAGGCCGTTCGGTGGCGGCGACGTCCACGTCTGGGAGCCGCGGTAGTACGTCCCGCTGGCGATGGCCCGCGCCTTCAACATCTGGATGTCCGAGTCCGAGAATATGAAGTCGGTGAAATTCGAGTTCGACATGTTGGTTTGCGTGACGGCACCGCCCGGCGGCGCGATCAGGCTCGGATGGCCGTTGGTGTTCACGACGCCCTGGGTGTAGACGGCGGCGGTCGGCGCCTGGCCCGCGCAGTACGACGCCGTCGGGCTCCCGCTCACGTTGGACGCGTTGATCGTCGCCGAGCCGCCGATCTGGACATTAGTCGTGTCTCCGGGTGGCGCTTCTCCACCGGCGCACAGCGCGCACGGGGGATTGATCTTCTTAAACCGCATCGCCTTGACCTGGACCTTCGTCACCGCTTTCGGCCGCGTGTCGATCACCGCGTTTGTCGGCGTCCAGCCGACTGAGGTGATGACGCGCTCGTTCGGGATCGGGTTGCCGAGCCCGTCCAGAGAGTTCGCCACCGTCACGACGTAACCGCCGAGCCCGCCGAGCAGCAAGAACGAGTTGCCGTCGTAGGGGGCCGGTGCCGTGCTGCCGGCCATCGGATCGGCGATCGCACCCGTGGAGAGCGCCCACAGCGCCTGTTCGACTCCCGAATCGGCCATCCCCTGTGACTGGTGTCGGAGCATCAAGTTGGCGGCGATTGCCGGCTCGGTCTGCGACAGCGCCGCGAACGCCAGCATGAGGCTGACCAACACCAAGAGGATCATCAGCGCCACCGGTGCAGCGAGTCCCCGCTCATTCATTGCGGATCTCCTTGGCGGACAATCGGGAGCCAATGGGACGAGTGCAGGTTCTGTGCCTCAGCGGCTTCCCTCGGAGATTCGGAGATTTAGCGAGAACCGCGGTATCGAGCGGTGACTCCAACCTGACCCGATCATGCCATACGGGCAGAACGACACGCACAAGTCGACAGCGGACGTTTTCGCCTGACATGTTCGACCAACTCCCACGCTGGGCCGGGGGC
This sequence comes from Candidatus Rokuibacteriota bacterium, assembly GCA_005887895.1. Taxonomy (GTDB): domain Bacteria; phylum Methylomirabilota; class Methylomirabilia; order Rokubacteriales; family CSP1-6; genus AR5. The sequence goes on along the minus strand of VBPC01000058.1, from coordinate 26,467 downwards.
GCGACCGACCCGTCACGCCCCTTCAAAGCTGTTCACGCCAGACGCCGGCGCGGCTTGATGCTGACGCCCAGGATCCCACTGCACAGCCACTTCCTATGGGGAACTTTTTCCTATTGCAAGGCACCTATAGGGGCGTCACGCTGGGGGCACTCGGTCGATGGAGGCGCCGGATGATCCTGTAGCATCCGTCAACGACGATCACGGAATCCAACGACGACACGGTCGGCATTGACTCGGCGTGCGAGGAGACGTTGAGATGCCAGAGCACCCAGACGCCGCTCAACGAATCCGTATAAAGCTGAAATCCGGGACGCTGCCCCAGGCAGATGTGAGACGCATGATCGTGGTCCTCGGGCGAGGCGGACTCTGCGATGCGTGCGACACAACGATCTCGAGAAATGATCTCCTGGGCGTCGTCGACTGCGTTGGGGGAAGCGTATCGCTTCGCCTGCATGCGGGGTGCGTTGCGATCTGGCAGTACCAGTCTGACGGCGAGCCCCACCGTAGGACGACATCGAACGTTGTGCGTCGCATGGCAGGTCCGGCATTGCCGGCGCTGCATAGGAAGCCGGCGCGATGGTGACCTGCGCGTATTGCCGCCGCCCCATGAGGGCGACGGAGGCGAAGGTCACCGTCGGGAATGTTATCTACCACCCGGGATGCTGGGACAGGAAGGTTAGAACGACGCGTCGGCCAGCGTGACCTCGACGACTTCCCGTGGACGGCGGTGCGCGACATGGTCAACGCCGGCGTGCCGGAGCGGGTGGCCATGTCGATCAGCGGCCACCGCACGCGCGGCGTCTTCCAGCGCTATCACATCGTCGCGCCGGCCGCCGATCAGCGCCGGGCGCTACGCGCCACCCAGGCGCACCGGGCCGCCGTCCTCGCGGACAGTGACCCTCCTGCAGGTCGTGCGCGGGTAGCCGATGCTCAGGACCTACGCCACCTTGGGCCTCGCTGGGCGGCCGGGCGCATCGTATAGCCCCTTCGGCGCCGCGGAAAATTTGGTGGGCGGCCCCGGGCGTTCGCGCGACAATGAAAGCCCCGATCGTCGAGCCTCGAGCCGACACCCCGGGGTCAGCGGAAACCATCGCGGGCTTGCCTCGCCCGCGGCTGCGGCTCGCACTACAAGGAGGGCGGTTATGAAGACGACCCGAGTCGTATCGGCGCTGCTTGCCGCGCTGCTGCTCGCCGGGCCGCTCGCTTCGCTGGCGAGCGCCGAGCAACCTGCTGAGCCGGGTTCGCCGCTGGGTCAGGCGGCCCCGCCGGCCGGTCAGGTCCCCGCCGCTCAGCCGCCGGCCGCCGATCTCTTCCAGGAGACCCTGCGGGCCGAGCAGGCCACCCCGCGGTACCGGGGCGCCTACGGCGCCGGGGCCATCGTCGTGAACCTGTTCCTGGTGCCGGGCCGGGCCGTCACGTGCCTGCTGGGCGGCGTCGTCGGCCTCGCGGTCCTCGGTGGGACGCTGGGCACCGGCTACCGGCCGGCGTCGGCAGCCGTCCACGAGGGCTGCGGCGGCAAGTGGCTCGTGAGCGGCGACGACCTGCGGCCCGAGACGGTCTCCGGGCGCCCGATGGAGTTCTACCTGGAGCAGCGCTGACGCGCCCGGCCTGAGCAAGCGCTTCCGCACCCGCGCGCTCCTGACCATCCTCTTCGTCGCGCTGGTGGGAGCCTTCGCGGCCGGCCTCTGGGGGACCCTCCTGCGGCCGGCCGCCTTCGAAGTCCAGGGCGAATTCGTCGCGAGCGCCCCCGGCGTCCTGCTGGTGCGCCACCAGGCCGTGGCCGCCCTCGGCATGGGTCCGATGGAAACCATGGCCATCATCGCGGCGCCGGAGCAATTCGCCGCGCTCGACCTCAGACCGGGCGACCGCGTGCGCCTCGCCGTGCGTCCGCGCGGCGACGACCTCGTGCTCCTGTGGATGCGATCAGAGTAGATGGGGGGGCTCGAACGGGCCCCCCAAGTCCCCTTGATGTTCGGAGCGCCCCAGCAAAGCCGGGGCACTCCTCTTCTTCGCCGTAGGTACGAGCCTCCCCGGACGTTCGGATCGACCCGGCGTCCCAAGGGTGCGGAGGTACTTCACCAGCTCCTCGATGTCGCTGTCGGAGAGGTGATAGCCGAAGGCGGGCATGCCCGGCCGCCCGATCGGCGCGCCGCCGTGCTTGATGACGTCGAAGAGGTAGCGATCGGACTCGCCGCGCGCGCGCTCGGCGAGGTTGCCGGGGCGCAGGAGGAAAAGGGCGGCGCGCCAGGAGCCCCGGCCGTCGCGCCCGTGGCACTCGATGCAGTAGGCGTAGAAGAGGCGCTCGCCGCGAGAGGCCCCGGCCGGTGGGCGCGGATCGCTCAGCAGCCACGCCAATCCGCCGGTGAAGATGCCGATGCCGAGCAGAGCGGCGGCGAGGACGACGAAGGCTCGGCGCATCTGACGGGAAATACCCCTTGACAAGATTCGATTCAAACGGATAAAGAGACTAACCTTTTAGCACTGATCCTGGTCACGAGGAGTCACGAGCCGTCCCACGGTCCCATCGCCCCGACCCCGGAGGAGGCCCCGATGAGTGAGGAACGCTTGAGCGCGGCCCAGAACCGCCGCAGTTTCCTGAAGACGACCGGTATCGCCGCGGCGGGTCTCACCCTCGCCGACATGCTGTCGGCCAGGCAGGCGCCGGCGCAGATCAAAGGCACCAACCTTCGCATGCTCATCTGGAGCCACTACGTACCGGCCTACGACGTGTGGTTCGACAAGTTCTGCAAGGAGTGGGGGACCAAGAACGGCGTCAACGTCCGCGTGGACCACATCCCCCACCTCGAGCTGCCCGCCCGCTACGCGGCGGAGTTCGCCGCCGGCGCCGGCCACGACCTGATCTATTACGCCGGCCAGATCCTCACCGGCCAGTACTATCGCAACCTCGTCGACGTCTCCGATGTGGCCGACGGGCTCGGCAAGAAGTACGGTGGCTGGCTCGACGCCGCCAAGAGCGCGGCCCAGGTCGGCGGCGCCTGGTATGCCGTGCCCGACTACTTCATCTCGATCCCGGTCCTCTGGCGCAAGGACCTCTTCGCCTCGGTCGGCATGGGCGAGCCGAGGACCTGGGACGATCTTCGGAAGGCGGCCGGACAGCTCAAGTCGAAGGGCCATCCCACCGGCATGCAGTTCTCGCACTGCAACGACGCCAACCACAACTGGCGCGCCCTGATGTACTGCTTCGGCGCCAAGGAAACGGATACCAGCGGGCAGAACGTCGCGCTCGACTCCAAGGAGATGCGCGAGGCGCTGAAGTTCGGCAAGGCGCTCTACGACGAGGGCATGACGCCGGAGGTGTTCTCGTGGGACGACGCCTCCGACAATCGCTTCCTGGCCTCGGGGGTGGCGAGCTGGATCCACGACGCGATCTCGGCGTTCCACTCGACGCGCGTCACCAATCCCAAGGTCTTCGAGCAGACCTTCGTCGTGCCGGAGGTCGCCGGGCCGGGCGGGACGTGGAATGTCGGTGAGCCGAACGTGTGGGCGATCTGGAAGTTCTCGAAGAACGTCGCGGCCGCCAAGGAGTTCATCCAGGGCATTGCCGACAGCCAGAAGGAAGCGATGGCCGCCAGCCTGGGCTACAACATGCCCTTCCTCAAGGGACAGTACGCCAAGCCGATGCCCTACCTGGGCAACGACGCCAAGCTGTCCAAGCTGCAGGACCAGGAGAAGATCACGGCGTTCCTCGGCTTCCCCGGCCCGATGACGCCGGCCGCCCAGGAAGTCGTCACCACGTTCATCATCCCCGACATGTTCACGCGCGTGGCGCGCGGCGGCGACGTGCGAGGTATCGACGGGCGGCAGCCGGTCGCCCGAAACGTCACTCGCGATCGAGGTCCGGCGGGCGAGGGGAGTGTCGTGGTGGCGCACTCCCACCGCCCGCCGCTACACGTTCGGCTACACGCTGCTGGCGCCGGCCGTCCTCTACGTCCTGCTGCTCGTCGGCGCGCCCTTCCTGTTCTCGCTCTATCTGGCCCTGAGCGACGCCAGCACCGGCGCCCCGGTGGCCCACTTTGTCGGCCTGGACAACTTCAGGTCGGCGGTCGAGACCTCGGTCTTCTACACGGCGCTGCGCAACACGCTGCTGTTCACCGTCGGCGCCGGAATCCTCAAAGGGCTGCTGGGCACCACGCTGGCGTTCCTGCTCCTGCAGCCGTTCCACGGACGCAAGGTGATCCGCGCGCTCATCGTGGTGCCGTTCACGCTGCCGATCGCCGTGAGCGTGCTCGGCTGGAAGTGGATGTTCGACTCGCAGTTCAGCGTGATCAACTGGGCGCTGTCGCGGCTGGACCTGATCGGCCCCTACGGCTCGGCGAGCTGGCCCGTCTGGCTCGGCCAGCCGGGCCTGGCCCTGCTGTCGGTGATGTTCGTCAACGTCTGGCGCGGCTTCCCCTTCAGCGCCATCGTGCTGCTGGCCGGCCTCACCTCGGTGCCGCCGGAGATCCTCGACGCGGCCAAGGTCGACGGCGCCACGTTCCTGCAGCGGTTCCGCAAGGTGATCGTGCCGATGATCGCGCCGATCCTGTTCATCGGCAGCGCCTTCGACACCGTGTTCACGCTGTCCGACCTGAGCATCGTGTACCTGCTCACCAACGGCGGTCCCGACGGCGCCACCGAGATCCTGCCGACGCTGGCCTACAACACCGGCATCCGCGGCGGCGCCCTCGGCCGCGGCGCCGCGATCTCGCTGTTCCTGCTGCCGATCCTCCTGCCGTTGATCTTCTTCCTGCTGCGCGCGCTGCGGCGGCGGCAGTACTGATGGCCACCGTCACCGTGGCCGCGCGCCCGGTGCAGGTCGCCCGCACCGCGCGGGCCAAGGCGATCCGGCGCCACGTCCTCATCTACCTCGGCCTGGCGCCGTTCATGGTGATCGCGATCTTTCCGATCTTGTGGATGGTGATCACCGCCATCAAGCAGGACGCCGACCTCTACCTGATGGACGCGGTCCCGTTCTGGTTCCGCCAGGCGCCGACGTGGAAGAACTTCGACTTCCTCTTCCACCACACCTCCTACGGGGACTGGATCGTCAACACGGTGGCGATCTCGTTCTGGGTGTCGGCGATCACGCTGCTGGTGGCGGTGCCGGCCGGCTACGCCCTGGCCCGCCTGCGCCTGCCGTTCTCCGAGAACCTCGGCATCGGCATCTTCATGACCTACCTGGTGCCGGGCATCATCCTGTTCATCCCGCTGGCGCGCGTCGTCAGCTTGCTGGACCTGCAGGACTCCTGGTGGTCGCTGGTCGTGGTGTACCCGACCCTGACGATCCCGTTCTGCACGTGGCTGCTCATGGGCTTCTTCAAGACCGTGCCGTTCGAGATCGAAGAGGCGGCCATGGTGGACGGCTGCGGCCAGCTGGGCGCCCTGCTGCGGGTGGTGCTGCCGGTGAGCTGGCCGGGAGTGATCACGGCGATCATCTTCTCGTTCACGCTGTCCATGCAGGACTTCCTGTACGCGCTCGCGTTCGTCTCGGTGTCCGATCAGAAGCCGGTGCCGCTCGGCGTCGCCACCGAGCTCATCCGCGGCGACATCTACTTCTGGGGCTCGCTGATGGCGGGGGCGCTCCTGGTCGGCGTCCCGGTGGCGATCGTGTACAACTTCTTCCTCGACAAGTTCATCACCGGAATCACCGGAGCGGCGATCAAGTGACGGCGGTGCACGCAGGAACGGAATCAGGGGGACATCGATGAGGATGAAGACGTTCGGCACGCTCGGAGTCGCGCTGGTGCTCGTGCTCGGCGGCTGGCAGGGCCCCGCCGGGGCGCAGGACAAGGCCGCCGGCGAGAAAGGCGTCAAGGCCACCAACCTGGTCACGTCGCTCGGGCCGTTCCGCCAGGCGAGCAGCATTCCGCTCGTGCTGACGGGACAGACCGTCGAGATCGAGCCGGGCGGGCAGACGGGGCGCCAGCGGCACCTGGTGCCTTCCTACGTGTACGTGCTGGAGGGGACGCTGGTGACGAACACCGAGGGCGGCCCGGTGGGCGTGGCCGGCGTGCAGTACCACGCGGCCGGCCAGTCGTACTCCGACCCCGTCGGCGTCTGGCACAACTACTCCAACCCCGGCCCGGCGCCGGTGAAGTACCTGCTGCTGCTCGTCGGCACGCCCGGCTCGCCGACGACCGAGAAGGCCAAGGGCGACGACTAGACGGCGGGCTGGCCGCGCCGGCGCCGGCGGCGCTCTCGCTGCCGCCCTGCTCGTCTGTCTCGCCGCGCTGCCGGCCGCGCGCTCGGATCCGTCGTACGAGATCGTCGCGACCGGGGTGGCCCGGCCGCTCGAACTGGCGATGGACGGCCGCTCGATCGTGATCCTCAGCCCCGGCTGGCGCGGCGACGCCGCCGGCGAGATCTATCGCCTCGATCTCGACGGCCCGCTGCCGGCCGATCTCTCGCGGCGGCCGGCGGTGCGCATCCCGTTCAGCGATCCGCGCGCGGCCACCCTCGGCAGCCTCGCCGTCGACCCCCGGACGCGCGAGCTCTACCTGGGCGACGAGAACGGCGGCCGCGTCTGGCGCCTGACCGGTGACGAGCAGCTCACACTCTACGCCTCGGGCCTGCACCGCCTCGTGGGCGGGGCGGCGCTGGCGTTCGACGCTCGCGGGCGACTGCTGATCGTCGACTTCGCCGACCCGCTGCTGAGCGAGGGCGAGCAACGCCCGCCGGCCGGGCTCGAGCAGTTCCGCGACGAGGACTACCGCGGCCCGCTCGTGTTCCGGGTGACGCTGGACCCGACGATTCCCCTGCCGCGGCGGCTGGCGACCTCACCGCCGCTGTTCCCGCGCGCGTGGGGCGGCAAGGCCGGCGGCGCGCACCTGCCGCGGCTGATCTCGCTCGTGCCGCGCGGCGAGGACGTCCTGCTGCTGAGCTCGTCCGGCGACGTCCATCGGCTGGCCCCCGACGGCTCCCTGTCGGTGTTCACGCGGATGCCACGCGGGCAGTACACGCGCACGCACATGCTGGCCGCCCCCGACGGCAGCGTGTTCGTGAGCGGTGGCTTCCAGGTCGGCAGCGTCTTCCGCATCGACGCCGACGGCATCGTCAGCGTCGTCGCCAGCCACCTGGCCGATCCGCAGGGGATCGCGCTGGACGACCGCGGGCACCTCTACCTCGCCGAGTCTTCCTTCCACCGGATCTTGAAGCTCACGATCCCTCGACCATCGCGGCCGTGAGCCCGCGAACGTAGCCCCGCGCGAGCCCGGCGCACAGGAGCATCACCGGGACGGCCGCGACGTTGACGCCGGCCACCGCGACCAGCTCCTCGAGGCTCACGTCCATGACCCCGAGCCCGGCCGCCACGGTCTGCTTGGCAGGATCGAGCAGGAAGACCGACGCCAGCATGAAATCCTGGCCCACCGTCCCGACCGTGAAGAGCCCGGCGGCGACCAGCACGTTGCGGCTCATCGGCAGCAGGATGCGTGCGAAGGCGGCGGTCCGCGAGGCGCCCTCGACGAAGGCCGACTCCTCGATCTCGCGGGGCAGGTGCTGGTAGTACGCTGACAGCAGCCAGACGCAGAACGGCAGGGCCATCGTCGAGTACACGATCGTCAGCGCGCTGCGGCTGTCGTCGAGGCCGAGGGCGACGAGCAGCTGGTAGAGCGGGATGAAGAGCACGGTGTGGGGAATCACGTAGCTGGCGAAGAGCGCCCGGCGCCACCAGCGCCAGCCGGGCGGCTGCAGGCGGCCGAGCGCGTAGGCGGCGGCCAGGGCGCAGGTCAGGGTGAGGACGACGCTGCCGGCGAGCACGGCCGCCGAGTTCAGGAGCCAGCGCTCGTATGGCACCCGGGGCCTGACGACGAATCCGCGCACCGGCGCCTCCGCGCCCTCGAAGAGCTCGGCGTAGTTCTCGAAGCTGGGGTCGGTCACCCACAGCGGGCTGCCGAAGACGTCCTCCGCGGGGGTCTTCAGCGACTGCACCGTGATGAAGTAGATCGGGAACACGCTGTACAGCGCGACCAGCGCCAGCAAGAGCCGGTGCCGCCAGCGCCCGCCGTGGCTCACGCCGGCTGCTCCCGCGGGGGATCGAACCACCGGAACAGGACGACCAGGGCCAGCAGCAGCAGCGGCACGAGCGAGAGCGACCACGCGGCGGCCTGGGCCAGCTCGCCGTCGTGGATCCCGAGCCAGTAGGCGTAGGTGCCGACGACGGGAAAGACGATGCGCCCGCCGGTGAGCATCCACACGTTGGCGAGGTCGGCGAACGCGGAGGCGAACGACAGGAACACCGCCAGGGCGAGGTACGGACGGAGCAGCGGCAGGGTGACGTGACGCAGCCGCTGGAGCGCGCTGCGCGTCTCCAGCGCGGCGTACTCGAACAGCTCCCTCGGGATCGCGTTGAGGCCCGCCAGGAGGAAGACGGCCGTGAACGAGCCGCCGCGCCAGACGTTGAACAGGGCGACGCTTCCGAACGCCCAGGCGCCGCTGCCGAACGCGCCGTCCACCGCCTGCTTGAGATGGCCGGCGGCCAGGCTGTAGGAGGTGATCAGCGGCGGATTCAGCATCCAGTACCACGCCACCACCGTGACGCCGCCCGGATAGGCCCACGGCAGGAACACGGCCAGGAACACGAGCCAGCGCGCGCGCGACGGGCGGGCCAGCAGCAGGGCCATGGCGAGCCCGAGCGCGAGCTTGGCGAGCGTGGTGACGGAGAAGTAGACCGCCGTCGTGGCGAGGGCGCGCCAGAAGAACGGCTCGCCCACCATGCGCCGATAGTTGGCGAGCCCGACGAACCCGCGCCCCTCGGCGCGCGCCGACAGACTCGTGAAGCTGATCCACACCTCCCACGCGACCGGATACGCCAGCACCCCCACCACCAGCACCACCGCCGGCGCCATCAACAGATACGAGATCCCCACCTCTCGCCGGCGTGCCGTTTTCACGTGGCGAAAGCGCCGGCGCCTGGCCACGCGATGCCATGAGCGTTACCGATCGACGATGCCGCGCCATGACGGTGATCGAGACCGGGAGGTCTCCCGCTCCGAGCGCGGCTCAGCTGTCCAATAGCGTCTGGGGATCGTCGACGTGAATCGCGAAGCGCGCGCATCCGAGCGTTCCGCGTTCGACCGCCGGCTTCGCCGGCGCAATCCTGGTCTAGGGGGAGGCAGGGCGAGACGCGGGCCGTCAGGCCCGCGTCCGCCCGTCGGAAGCGGGACGAAGTCCCCCGCCGAGTCCTAGATCGCGTGTTCGTTCTTGACGTCGAAGAAGTGCAGACGGTCGGCGTTGACGGCGAGGCGGACGCTCTCGTGGACCTTGACGCGCACCGTGGGCTCCACCCGGGCGACCAGGGTGGCGCTGCCGGCCCGGACGTCGAGCAGGATCTCCGAGCCGAGCGGCTCGACGACGTCCACCGTGGTGTCGAACGAGTACGGCGCGGGATCGGCGGCGGTGGCCACGTGCACGTCCTCCGGACGCACGCCGAGCGTCACGCCCTGGCCCTTGTAGGCGCGCAGCGTGGCGGCCTTGGCCGGCGGCACCGTCAGCCGCAGCCCCTGGGTCTCGGCGGTGATCGAGCCGCCGGCGTCGTTGATCGTCACGTCGACGAAGTTCATCGCCGGCGAGCCGATGAAGCCGGCCACGAACTTATTGGCGGGCCGGCTGTACAGCTCCATGGGCTCTCCGACCTGCTGGATCCAGCCGTCCTTCATGACGACGACGCGGTCGCCGAGCGTCATGGCCTCGACCTGGTCGTGGGTGACGTAGATGGCCGTCGTCTCCAGCCGGTCGTGCAGGCGCTTGAGCTCCACGCGCATCTGCACGCGCAGCTTGGCGTCGAGGTTGGAGAGCGGCTCGTCGAAGAGGAACACCTGCGGGTGGCGAACGATGGCGCGGCCGACGGCGACGCGCTGGCGCTGGCCGCCCGAGAGCTGGCGCGGCTTGCGCTTGAGCAGCTCCTGGATGCCGAGCAGCTGGGCGGCGTCGCGCACGCGCTGCTCGATCTCGTTCTTGGGGAACTTCCGCATCTTCAGGCCGAAGGCCATGTTGTCGTACACGGTCATGTGCGGATAGAGCGCGTAGTTCTGGAAGACCATGGCGATGTCGCGGTCCTTCGGCGGCAGGTCGTTCACCATGCGGTCGCCGATGTGGATCTCGCCGCCGGTGATCTCCTCGAGCCCGGCCACCATCCGCAGCGTGGTGGACTTGCCGCAGCCGGAGGGACCGACCAGGACGACGAACTCCTTGTCGCGGATGTGGAGGTTCACGTCCTTGACGGCGTGCACCTCGTCGTACTTCTTGTTGAGGTCCTTCAGCATCACCTGGGCCATTGCGCGCTCCCCCTCACATAGGATCCCCGGGGTCGGGTAACCCCGGGCTCTTTGGGCCTCAGCCCTTCACGGAGCCGGTGAGCCCCGTGACGGAGTACTCCACGAAGAACGAGTAGACCAGCGCCACCGGCACCGAGCCCAGCAGGGCCCCGGCCATGAGCTGGCCCCAGAAGTAGATGTCGCCGCGGATCAGCTCGGACACCACGCCCACCGGCACCGTCTTCTTCTCCGGCGACGACAGGAACACGAGGGCATAGATGAACTCGTTCCACGACAGCGTGAACGCGAAGATGCCGGCCGACAGGATGCCCGGCACCGCGATCGGGAAGATGATGCGGATCATGGCGCCGAAGCGGGTGGCCCCGTCGATGCGCGCGCACTCCTCCAGCTCCTTGGCGATCGTCTTGAAGTAGCCCAGCAGCAGCCAGGTGCAGAACGGGATGAGGAACGTCGGATAGGTCAGGATCAGCGCCCACGGGGTGTCGCCGAGCTGGAAGCTGCGGATGATGTCGGCCAGGGGAATGAACAGCAGCGTCGGCGGCACCAGGTACGTCACGAAGATCGACGTGCCCAGCGTGCCCGCCATCGGAAACTTGAGCCGGGCCAGCGCGTAGCCGGCCAGCAGGCCGCAGAAGAGGGACACCATCGTCGAGACGACTGCGATGAAGAACGTGTTCCAGATCCAGTAGGGGAACGACGTTTTTTCCAGCAGGTCGCGGACGTGCTCGAGCGTGGGATGGAACGTCCAGAACGGCGCGTTGTTGGCGGCCCGCCACGAGCGGTAGAGCTCGGCGTCCGGCCGGATGGCCGTGATGAACATCCAGTAGAAGGGGAACAGCGTGCCGATGACGAAGACGGTCATCGGGATGTAGAAGTAGACCCACTTCTTCCAGCGCCGCTCGATGATCATGGTAGCGACCGCGTTAGCTCGGCTAGAAGCGCAGGTGGCCCGTTATAGAAGCACGGGGCTCCGACACGCCCGATCATTCGTTCCGGCGTTCCGCTATGCCCGGTCATCCCTCCCGGCCCGGTCGGCCGCCCCCCCGACATCACGCGCCCTCCAGGCGGCGCAAATAGCGCAGCTGGAGCCACACGACGACGAACAGCACCGGGAGCATGAACAGCGAGATCGCCGCGCCCTCGCCCAGCAGGCCGGTGGCCACGCCGATCTGGTAGGCGTAGGTGGCGATGAGGTGCGTGGAGTTGGCGGGGCCGCCGCCGGTCAGCACGTAGATCAACTGGAAGTCCGAGAACGTCTGGATGATGGAGAACACCACCACCACCAGCGTCACCGGCTTCAGCAGCGGCCAGGTGACGTGCCAGAAGCGGTGCCAGGCATTGGCGCCGTCGAGCGAGGCCGCCTCGTGCAGGTCGGGGTTGATCGTCTGCAGCCCGGCCAGCAGCGAGATGGCGAAGAACGGCATGCCGCGCCAGGTGTTGACCGCGATCGCGCACCAGAGGCCGTAAGTGCCGTCGGACAGGAACGGCAGCTTGTTGACGATGAAGCCGCCCCGGTAGAGCAGCCAGTTCAGCACGCTGAAGGTGGGATCGAACATCCAGCGCCAGGCGAACGTCGACAGCACGGTGGGAATGATGAACGGCAGCAGCATCGAGGCCCGCACCAGACGCTTGCCGCGGAAGTTGCGGTTGAGCAGGATGGCCAGCCACATCCCCAGGCTCAGCTTGAAGATCGTGGCCCAGCCCGTGTACCAGCAGGTGTTCCAGAACGCCGTCCGGAAGATCGAGTCGTTCCAGGCCTTGACGAAGTTCTTGAGGCCGACGAACTGGCCGGGATTGCCCACGCTGGTGCTGGAGAGCGCCAGCCAGACGCCCATGACGAAGGGGTAGGCGATGAACATCCCGAGCAACACGACGGTGGGCGTTAGCAGCACGCCGGCCAGCACCCGCTCGTTCTCGAGGAGGCCGGGGCGCTGCGGCCGCGACGAGGCCTGGGGACGAGCCACGGCGACCTCGACGCGGGTGGCGCTGCCTCCGGCGATCGGCTTTTTCACTGCGATATCACCCGGGGAACTGTACCCGATGATACGCGAGGCGGGGGCCGCTGTCGTCGGGCGCTCCCCGGCGGCGCGTCATCGTCTCAGGCACCGTAGATCTTCCGGAGCTCGCCGGCGGCCCAGCGGACGGCCTCCTCCGGGCTGGCGCCCTGCACGCCCTTGGCCAGCATGTCCACGATGACGTACTTGCTGTAGACCTCGGTGGCCTTGGCCGACGGTGGGCCGGCGAACCCCATGGTGCGCGAGTTGTCGGGCGCCGTACGGAAGCCCTTCATCGGCGGGTCGATGCTGTTCCAGAGCGCGTGGCGCTCCCACTGCTTGGTCGCCCCGACCGAGAAGCCCTCGGCCACCTCGAACCACCGGCCGAAGGGGCCGGTGCCGTGGAACCACTTGAGGAAGTCCTTGGCCAGCTTCGGATTCTTCGAATACTTCATCACGCCGTGCGCGAAGGCGGTGTGATAGCTCCAGGAGCCGGCCGGCCCCGCCGGCAGACGGGCGTGCTGGATGTCGCGCACCAGCGGCTCGCCGCGCTCGTCCTTGATCTTGTCCTGCCCGCGCTTGGCCGCGATGTAGATCGAGGCGCCGTTGAGGGTGGCGCAGATCTCGCCGGCGAGGAAGGCGCGGTTGTTGTTGGTGTCGTCCCAGGCCAGGCCGCCCTCGTCGCAGGCGTCCTTCCAGAACGCGGTCATGAACTTGACGGCCTCCGCCGAGCCCTTGCTCTCGATGGCCGTCTTGCCGCTGCGGTCGGTCTCGGCGCCGCCGAAATTCCACAGCAGTGGATAGGCCCAGGCCGGCGCGTCGCCGAAGGTGTGGCCCAGCGTCTGGCCGTAGGGATGGCCCTTCTTCTTGAGCTTGGCGCCGACCGTGCGCAGGTCGTCGTACGTCTTGGGGAAGGTCGTGACCCCGATCTCGTCGAACCAGGACTTCCGGTAGGCGACGAGCCCCGGCACGATGCTGTGGGGCAGCGCCATGAAGCGGCCGTTCACCTTCGTGTAGGCCTCCGACTGCGGATAGAAGCCGCCCTGCTCCTTGGCCTGCCACTCGGCGAGGTCGCTGACGTCCACCAGGCCGTTCTCGTAGAGGTGCGGCCAGTTGTGCAGCATGTGGATGATGTCGGCGCCGCTCTGCGACTGGATCGCCGCCGTGATGCGCGGCTGCAGATCGTTGGCGTTGATGAACTCGAACTGGACGTCGGCGCCCAGCGCCTTGGAGGCCTCGCCGGCCTGCTTCTTCAGCTCGACGTCGCAGGCCGGGATGAAGTCGACCCAGCGCACGATGTGCAGCCGGGTCCCCTGCGCGAAGGCCGGGGCCCGATGAGCGGCCACGATACCCGCGGTACCGGTCAGCTTGAGGAACGCTCGCCGTCTCATCGCGCCCCGCTTTCTCGCTGGCGTGCCTGGTTAGCCTTCGTAGATCTTCTTGAGCTCGCTCTCGGCGAACTTCACGGCGTCCTCGGCCGACGTGCCCTGCACGGCCTTGGCGTACATGTCGGTGATGATGTACTTGGTGAAGGCCTCGGTCGCCTTCGCCGTCGACGGGCCGGCGTAGCCGAACAGCCGCGTGTTGCGGGCGGCCGTGCGGAACATCTTGAGCGGCTCGTCGAGCTTGCCCCACATGGGATCGCTCTCCCACTTCTTGGTGGAGCCGACGGAATATCCCTCCTGGGAGGCGAACCACTTGCCGTAGTTGTCCGGCTTGTGCAGCCAGCGCAGGAAGTCCTTGGCGAGCTTCTGGTTCTTGCCGTACTTCATCACGGCGTGGGACTGGTTGAGGAAGAGCGAGTACTGCCCGACCGGGCCGGCCGGCAGCGGCGCGTGGTCGATGTCCTGCCACAGCGGCTCGCCCTTGTCGTCCTTGATCTTGTCCTTCTGGCGCTTGGCGACGATGTAGATCGAGGCGCCGTTGAGCGTCGCGCTGATCTCGCCGGCGTGGAACGCCCGGTTGTTGTTGGTGTCGTCCCAGGCCAGCCCGCCCTCGTCACACGCGTCCTTCCAGGCGCCCTGCATGAACTTGACGGCGTCGAGGGTGTTCTTGGAGTTGATGACGACCTTCTTGCCCGACTTGTCGGTCTCGGCGCCGCCGTAGGCCCACGTGAGCGGATACGTGAAGGTCGGCGCGTCGCCGAACGTGTGACCGAGCGTCTGCCCGAGCGGCTTGCCCTTCTTCTTCAGCAGGGCGCCGGCCTTGCGCCACTCGTCGAACGTCTTCGGGAACTTGTCGAAGCCGACTTCCTTGAGCCACGACTTGCGATAGGCGATGGCATTGCCGACGATCGAGTGCGGCACCGAGAGCCAGTGGCCGTTGACGTTGCAGGAGGGCGCCCACACGTCGTAGAAGCCGCCCTCGGCCTTGGCCAGATCGTTGGCGACGTCGCTCACGTCGGCGCAGGCGTTGGCGTACAGGTGCGCCCAGTTGTACTGGAAGTTGAAGATGTCGGCGCCCGAGCCCGACTGGACCGCGGCCGTGATGCGCGGCTGCAGGTCGTTGGCGTTGATCGTCTCCAGCGTGACCTCGGCGCCCAGCGCCTTGGAGGCCTCCGGCATCTGGCGCTTGAGCTCGACGTCGGACTCCGGAATGAAATCGACCCAGCGCACCCAGTGCAGCTTCGTGCCCTGGGCGAAGGCCGGCGCCTGGCGGGCAGCGAGGATGCCCTCGATGCCGCCGGTGACGACGGCGGCGGCCGCGCCGGTCACCTTCAAGAAGTGCCGGCGGTTCAGTGCGGGTACGTCCATGCGTGATCCTCCTTGATCGACGTGATTCTCCAGACCACTCAGCGCGCGGACTGCGGGCTAACGTCCGAGAAATGTGACGAAGTGATACCACCCCGGAGCCGTGCGTGTCAACGTCGCCACCGTTCGGGCGCGACGCTGCGCGTCAGCGGGCGGGAACCGCCAGCGGGATCGTGCGCGGCGCCCGGAAGGTGAACGCCAGCGCGACGGCCAGGGTTCCGACGGCGAACGAGCCGGCATAGAGCCACGTGTAGGAGCCGAGATGATCGTAGAGCACGCCGCCAGCGAATGAGCCGAGACCCATGCCGAGCGTGGAGACGAGGAAGACGCCGCCGTAGGCGGCGCCCATGACCTTCTCGCCGAAGTACTCGCGGGTGACCAGCGCGTAGAGCGGCATGACGCCGCCGTAGGCGACGCCGAAGACGATCGCCAGCGCGTAGAAGGGGCCGACCTCGCGCACGCCCAGGTAGAGCACGATCATCACCGCCTGCAGCGCGAGCCCCGCCAGCAGCGTGGCCTTGGCGCCGACGCGGTCGGCCAGCAGCCCGCCGCCGAGGCGCCCGGCGATCGAGGACAGCCCGGAGACGCCGAGCGCCGAGGCAGCCGTCATGGCGCCGATGCCCTGGTCGGTCGCGTGAGTGACCATGTGGAAGATCGGCCCCGAGTGCGCCGCGCAGCAGGCGAAGTGCGTGAGGGCGATGGCCCAGAACTGCGGCGTGGCCACGACCTGGCCCGTGGAGTACTCGCGCCCGGCGCGGGCGGCGCCGCCCAGCGCGGCGGCGCCGACGTCGCCCGGCTGCTCGCGGATGAGCAGCGCGGCCGGCACGATGACCAGCCACGGGAGGTCGCCGATGACCAGCGGCGCGCCCCGCCAGTCCCACAGGCAGCCCCCGCCGGGCGGTGAACCACTTGGTAGCGGTGGAGGTGAGCGGCGCGTAGAAGGCGCCGACGGCGAAGCCGACCATGACGCCGAAGCTGACGGCGAGGTGCCAGAGCGCCTGCGCCTGGCTCGACAGGACGAGCCCCAGGCCGAGCAGCACGCCGCCGGCGACCGCGACCGCGCGGGTGCCGATGCGATCGGACAGGGCGCCCCACACGAACGAGCCGACGCCCATCGCCATCCAGTTCAACAGCGCCACCGACGAGATCGCACCGCGGCTCCAGCCCATCGTGTCGGCCATCGGCTTGAGGAAGACGCCGAGCGAGAAGAGCGCGCCCATGCCGATGCAGACGATGGCCGCCGAGGCGGCGACGACGATCCAGCCGTAGAAGAGTCGGTTCGGCGCCATGGGCAAATTACGATAGCATGCGGGCGCGATGTGGCCCCTGTTCTGGCCGGGCGTGACCTTCGTCGCCGTCACCGTGAGCGCGCTGTTCTTCCGCGCCGCGCTCGTGCGCGCGCTCCGGCAGTGGCTGGGCCCGACCAACGCGCTCCGCGTGCTGCTCACGGCGGTGCGGTTCCCCTCCATGCTGTGGTGCGTCGTCGTCGGCCTCTTCGTCGCGATCCAGACCGTGGAGCTGCTGCCGCGCCGCATGGCGGTCCAGCTCAACCTCGTCCTCGAGGCCGCGGTGATCCTGTCGGCGACGTTCACCGTGGCCGGCGTGCTCGGCACGCTGGTGGCGGCCGCCGGCGAGCGGCGCGCCCTCGGCGTCGGCGTGACGGGGCTGGCCCGGGCGGCGGTGCGGGTGTTCGTGCTCGTCATCGGCGGGATGATCCTGCTCGACGCGATCGGCGTGCGGATCACGCCACTGCTCACCGCGCTCGGCGTCGGCGGCCTCGCGGTCGCGCTGGCCCTGCAGGACACGCTCTCGAACCTCTTCGCCGGCGTGCACCTGCTGGCCGACCGGCCGATTCGCGTGGGCGACTACGTGAAGATCGCCGAGACGATCGAGGGACACGTGGTCGACGTCGGCTGGCGCTCGACGCGCGTCCGGATGCTGCAGAACAACGTGGTGATCGTGCCCAACAAGCGGGTGGCCGAGTCGGTCATCGTCAACTACGACATGCCCGAGCGGCGGATGTCGACCCAGGTGGCGATCAGCGTCGGCTACGACAGCGATCCCGATCGGGTGGAAGCGCTCCTGGCCGACGAGGCCAAGCGCGCGGCCGGCGAGGTGGCCGGCCTGCTCGCCGAGCCGCCCCCGGTGGCGCGCCTCATTCCCGGCTTCGGCCCGTACTCGCTCGATTTCACGCTGAGCTGCGACGTGACGAGCTTCGTGGACCAGTACGCCGTCCAGCACGAGCTCCGCAAGCGCATCCTCCGTCGCCTGCGTGCCGAAGGCATCGACATGCCCTATCCCATCCGCACCGTGGAGCTCCGCGAAGCCTCGCGCCCCCGCGAGTAGTAGAACGCGCGTAATCGAGGGGCGCCCCGGCTCCGCCGGGACGCCCCGAGCGCTGGGGGGCGTGGGGGGCCATATCGGGGCCTCCCCCACTCAATAGTCCCGGGCCCCCCACTTTGATAGCTCTCGCAAACTTGTTCCACTTCACGGGGCCGACGCTGCAGAACCGTGCGAGACCCACCGCCCGGTCCTCACGCCAAACGACTGATCGGAGATGACGCGCGCTGGCGTAGCGCTTGCTGCGCATGTCATGTCTCGTCGGACTCGCGGTGATGGAGTCGCGCCGCCCACGTGCGACCGAACGCGACGTGACGACCCGAGATGAATCGAGGGAGGATCCCATGACACGACCGAAACGCACGGCGCTCGCGCTCGCAATGACCCTCCTGGCGCTCGCTCCTTTCGGAAGCCTCACGGTGAGCCCCGCGGCGGCCGCGCCCTTGCTGACGCTCCCGATCGCGGGGACGACGCATGGCAACGGTGCCTTCAGCGGCACGCTGGCGGTCACGGACGTCGTCGCGCAGGGAGCTGACATCTTCGTGGAGGGCATCGTCACCGGCACCGTGACGCAGTCGAACAAGCAACCGCTCGGGACGATTCTCAACGTCCCTGTCCGGCTGCCCCTGAGCGGCAACTGGCACCAGGTCGCCGGCTTGTCGCCCGGCCCCCAGCCACAGATCGTCCTGGCGGCCACGTGCGGCGTGCTCCACCTCTCGATCGGCGCCGTTGACCTCAACGTGCTGGGCGTCGTCGTCACCACCAGTCCGATCACGTTCGACGTCTCCGGCGACTCGGCCGGCCCGCTGGGATCTCTTGTCTGCACGATCCTCAATCTCGTGACCACCGTCACCGGCCTGCTGAATTCCCTCACCTCCCTCCTCGGCACCCTCGGCGGCACCCTCGGAGGCGCGACCGGCGCCTGAAGGGTTATAAGAGGCGCGCCCCGGCTTGGCCGGGGCGCGCCGAACGACGGGGGCTTGGGGCCATGTCGGGGCCCCCAGGTCGGCTAGGACGGGTTTTGCTGCGTGGCCGGCTTCGGGTGACGGTGCCCGTGACCGCGTGGGCTCTCCATCATCTTGGCGTAGGCCTCGCGCTGGTCGGGCGTGAGGACGGCGCCGACTTCCTTGAGCCCGTTGACGCGCGCCTGCAGCGACTGCGTCATGAGGTTCTGGACCTCGGTCTCCTTGGCCTGCAGCGTCGCGTTGTCGGCGCCGTTCAGGGCCAGGCGACGCAGTTCGCTCTGGGCCTGTCGCAGCGCCTGCCAGTTCTGCTTCTGCGCAGCGAAGTCCCGCGTGTGGATGTCGCGCAGCTTCTGCACCTGGTCGGCGGTCAGCCCGAGCTTCTGTTGCAGCCGGCTCTCGTAGGCCTGCCGATGCTGATCGGTGGTGGCCGGCGGATCGGCCGCGTAGGCGGCGACGCCGACGAACAGCGTGCCGACCAGCGCCAGGACTGCCGTACGGAATGAGAACTTTCTCATCGAAGCGCACCTCCATCTGGCCGGGCTTTCGATGCGCCCGACTCGAACGTAGGACGCGTCCCGATCGCCGAATATTTACCGCCCACGCGCCCGATGACGCCGCCGGCCTGGGCGAGGGCGAGATAGCGGCTGGCGGCGAGGAGCGAGAGCCCCACGACGCCCTGCAGATAGAGCGCGAGGAAGGCCATCCACACCGTCTGCATCGCGGCGAAGATGCCGGTGGCGACGGCCACGAGCCAGAGGTCGCGCGTGAGCAGCACCGCCATGATCGGCCCGCGTCCGCCGACGCCGCGCGGCGCCGCCATCGGCCCCGGTGGATCGCGATAAACGAGGGCACAGGCGATCGCGGACGCGACGACGAGCAGGGCGCTGGCGGCCAGCGCCGGCCGCCAGCCGGCGACGAGTGTAGCCGGTGCCGGCCACCATCATGAGGGCGATGAAGACGCCGTAGGATGGCGCGGCGCTGGCGGCGAGGAGCCCGGCGGCGATGAGGGCCTGACCGAGCACGAGCGCCCTGGCCGTGCCAGGATCACCCAGCGCAGGGCGGGCGGGTTCTCCGGCCGCGCCTCGCTCACGCGGTCGTGCGCGCCAGCGCCGCCGCGGCGGTGCGGAGATCCTCCTCGGTGTCGACGCCGACCGTCGCCTCGGTCGTCTCCATCACGGTGATGGGCACGTCGTGCTCGAGAAAGCGCAGCTGCTCGAGACCCTCGGCCAGCTCCAGGGTGGACGGTGCCAGCTCGTGGAAGCGGTCGAGCGCGGCCTTGCGGTACGCGTAGAGGCCGAGGTGCTTATAGCGCGTGACGCCGCGCCGGTCACGATCGTAGGGGATGCCGTATTTCGAGAAGTAGAGCGCGCGACCGCCGCTGCCGAAGACCACCTTGTTCACGGTGGGGCTGATCACCTCTTCGGCCCCCGCGACGATCGCGAGCGTGCTGACCTGTGTCTCCGGCCAGCGGAACGGCTCGACCAGGCGCGCGATGTGGCCGGGCGTGATGAGCGGCTCGTCGCCCTGGACGTTGACGTAGACGTCGGCGGGCCTGGACTGCGCGACTTCCCACACGCGATCGGTGCCCGACGGGTGGTCGCCGGAGGTCATCGCCACCGGAATGCCGAGCCGGCGGCAGGTCTCGGCCACCTCCTCGCTGTCGGTCGCCACGAGCAGGTCGTCGAGCTCGGGGGCCGTGCGCGCGCGCTCGTATACCCAGGCCACCATCGGCTTGCCGCAGAGCTCGCGCAGCACCTTGCGGGGCAGGCGCGTCGATCCGAGCCGCGCCGGGATCACGCCGAGAACGCGCATGGCCTCAGGGAAACGCGCGCAGGGTGCGCAGGGGCGCCGCCCGATCGGCGCCAGCCGGTGCGAACGGCACGATCACCGGCTGGGTGAGCCCCGTGCGGGCGAACTCGGCGATGCGCGCGCGGCAGTGGGCCTCGTCGCCGACGACGCCGAGGCCGTCCAGCATGCGCGGCGAGATGCGCTTGACCGCGCCGGCGCGGTCGCCGGCCGTCCACGCCGCCCCGACGGCCGCCACCTCGTCGGCATAGCCGGCCGTGCGGAAGAAGGAGGCGTAGACGTCCACGGTGGCGTAGCCGGTGAGGTCGCGGGCCAGCGTCTCGTGGGCCGCGGCGGTGTCGTCGGTGACGCAGGTGCGGACGAATGCGGCGATCTCGAAATCGGCGAGCGTGCGTCCGCCGCGGCGAGCGCCCATCTCGAGGTGCGCGATCGACGCGGGCACCGCCTCGGGCGGGATCCAGTTCAGCAGCACGCCGTCGGCGATCTCGCCGGCCAGCTCCAGCATCTCGGGCCCGAGCGCGGCCAGGTAGATGCGGACGGGCGCCTTCGGCGGCGGGCTCGTCAGCCGGAAGTTCTTGACGCGGTAGAACTTGCCCTCGACCGCCACGCGCTCGCCGGCGGCCACCTTGCGCACGATCTCGACCGCCTCGCGGATCTGGGCCAGCGCCGGCGAGAAGTGCAGGCCGTGCCACTGCTCGACGATGACCTTGCTCGAGAGTCCGAGCCCCAGCGCGAAGCGGCCCGGGGCGAGGTGATTCAGCGAGGCGGTGGCCAGGCCGAGCACCACCGGCGTCCGCGTCTGGACCGGCAGCACGCCGTTGGCGACGTGCAGGCGCGTCGTGTGCGTCGCCACGACGGTCGACATGACGATCGCGTCCGAGCCCGACACCTCGCCGAGCCAGGCGGTGTGATAGCCGCGGGCCTCGGCCTCCCGGGCGGCCGCGATGAAGTCCGCCGCCGGCAGGGCGGCGAAGCCGGCCAGCACGATGCCGAGCCGCGAGTCCCCGACGCGCTCGGCCGTCATGACCCCGGAGTATAGCGCGTCGCTGCGGTACTCTATGGGCCATGCTCGGCGGCAAGACCGGCATCGTCCTCGGCGTGGCCAACAAGCGCTCGATCGCCTGGGCCATCGCCCAGGCGCTGGCCGGGGCCGGCATGCGGCTCGGGTTCACGTACCAGGGCGAGCGGTTGAAGGAGAACGTCGAGGAGCTGGCGGCGACGCTGCCGGGCTCCACGCTCTACTCCTGCGACGTGACCTCCGACGACGAGATCGGCGCGGTGTTCGCCGGCGTCGAGCGCGACTTCGGCCGGCTCGACGCGCTCGTGCACTCGGTGGCCTACGCGCGCAAGGAGGACCTCGAGGGGGATTTCGTCTCCACCGAGCGCGAAGGCTTCCGGGTTGCCCACGAGATCTCGGCCTACTCGCTGGTCGGCGTCACGCGGGCGGCGCTGCCGCTGATGGAGAAGAGCGGGGGCGGCGCCGTGCTGGCGATGACGTACTACGGCGCCGAGAAGGTCGCGGCCGGCTACAACGTCATGGGCGTCGCCAAGGCCTCGCTGGAGGCGGCCGTCCGCTACCTCGCCGCCGACCTCGGGCCGCGTGGCATCCGGGTGAACGCCATCTCGGCCGGGCCCGTCAACACGCTGGCCGCCCGCGGCATCCGGGGCTTCACGGGCATGCTCAAGCACCATGCCGAGAAGGCGCCGCTGCGGCGCAACGTCGAGCTGCGCGAGATCGGCGACGCCGCGCTCTTCCTCGTGTCGCCGATGGCCTCCGCCGTCACCGGCGAGGTCCTCTACGTCGACTGCGGCTACAACGTCATGGGCGTCTGATCCCTCCCCCATGGCCGGCGCCCGCCCGTCGCAGCCGATCCGCGCCCCCCGCGGCCTCACGCTGTCGTGCCGGGGATGGCCGCAGGAGGCCGCCCTGCGCATGCTCATGAACAACCTCGATCCCGACGTCGCCGAGCGCTGGCAGGACCTCGTCGTGTACGGTGGCTCCGGCAAGGCGGCCCGCGACTGGGACGCCTATCACCGGATCGTGGCCACCCTGCGGAGGCTCGGGGGCGACGAGACGCTCCTGGTGCAGTCGGGCAAGCCGGTGGGCGTCTTCCGGACCCACACCGACGCGCCGCGTGTCCTCATCGCCAACGCGCTGCTGGTGCCCGCGTGGGGCGACTGGGAGCACTTCCGCACCTACGAGGCGATGGGCCTCACGATGTACGGCCAGATGACGGCCGGCTCGTGGATCTACATCGGCACCCAGGGCATCCTGCAGGGCACCTACGAGACGTTCGGCGCCTGTGCGCGCACGCATTTCGGCGGCACGCTGGCCGGGCGGCTGGTGCTCTCGGCCGGGCTGGGCGGCATGGGCGGCGCCCAGCCGCTGGCCGTCACGCTCAACGGCGGCGTCGGGCTCTTCGTGGAGATCGACCGCGAGCGCATCGAGCGCAGGCTGAGGCTCGGGTACGTCGACCGCATGACCGACTCGCTCGACGAGGCGCTCGGCTGGGCGGAGCAGGCGCGCCGCGGGCGGACGCCGCTGTCGATCGCGCTGCACGGCAACGCGGCCCAGGTGCACCCCGAGCTCGCCCGGCGCGGCGTGCGGTTCGACGCCGTCACCGACCAGACCTCCGCCCACGACGTGCTCAACGGATATATCCCCGCGGGGCTCTCGGTGACCGAAGCGGCTGCGCTGCGTGCGCGAGACTCCAAAGCATATTTGAAGTCGGCCTACGAGTCGATCGCCGCCCAGATGCGGGCGATGCTCGACTTCCAGCGCTCGGGCGCGGTCCTGTTCGATTACGGCAACAACTTTCGCCGCGAGGCCGAGAACGCCGGCGTGAGCGATTTTTCGTATCCGGGCTTCGTGCCCGCGTTCATCCGGCCGCTGTTCTGCGAGGGGCAGGGACCGTTCCGCTGGGTGGCGCTCTCCGGCGAGCCCGAGGACATCGCGGCCACCGATCGCGCGCTGATGGAGGCCTTCGCCCACAACGAGCATCTCGTCCGCTGGCTGACGCTGGCCGGCACGCACGTGCGCTTCCAGGGTCTGCCGGCACGCATCTGCTGGCTGGGCTACGGCGAGCGGGCCGAGGCCGGGCGCATCTTCAACGAGCTGGTCGCCTCCGGCCGCGTGAAAGCGCCGATCGTGATCGGCCGGGATCACCTCGACTCGGGCTCGGTCGCGTCACCCAACCGCGAGACCGAGTCGATGCGCGACGGCTCCGACGCCATCGCCGACTGGCCGGTGCTGAACGCGCTGCTCAACGCCTCGGCCGGCGCGACGTGGGTCAGCGTCCACCACGGCGGCGGCGTCGGCATCGGCTACTCGCTCCACGCCGGCATGGTCGTCGTCGCCGACGGCACCGCCGACGCGGCCCGGCGGCTCGAGCGCGTGCTGACCACCGACCCCGGCACCGGGATCATGCGCCACGCCGACGCCGGCTACCCCGAGGCGATCGAGGCTGCCCGGCGTCACCGGCTCGACTTGCCGGGCATCACGACGTGACCGTGCGGCCGCTCGGGAGCGACGAGATGGAGCGCGCGCGGTGATCACCGCCGACCTGATCGTCGGCAACCTCGCCGAGCTGGTGACCTGCGAGCCCTCGCTCGGCGAGGGACCGCTCGGCCTGATCGCCAATGGTGCGCTCGCCGCCGCCGACGGGCGCGTCGTGTGGGTCGGGCCGCAGTCCCGCCTGGCCTCCGAGGTGACGCTCACGCTCGGCGGCCGGCGCCTCGACGGCCGCGGCGCGGTCGCCGTCCCCGGCTTCGTCGACTCGCACACCCACCTCGTGTTCGCCGGCTCGCGCGAGCGCGAGTACGCGATGCGAGCGGCCGGCGCGACGTACCAGCAGATCGCCGCGGCCGGCGGCGGGATCCTGGCTACGGTCGCCGCGACGCGCGCCGCCTCGGTCGACGAGCTGGTGAACCTCGGGCTGCCGCGCCTCCGCGCGGCCCTCGCGCACGGCACGACGACCCTGGAGGTGAAGTCCGGCTACTGCCTCAACCCGGCGGGCGAGGTGAAGATGCTGGAGGCGATCCGCCGCCTCGACGAGCTGCAGGCCGTCGACCTCCACGCGAACTTCTGCGGCGCCCACGAGGTCCCGCCCGAGTACAAGGGCCGCACCGACGCCTACGTCGACGTGGTGGTGAAGGAGATGCTGCCGGCGGTGGCCACCGCGCGGCTGGCCCGCTACGTCGACGTCTTCTGCGAGGAGGGCGTCTTTTCGATCGAGCAGTCCCGGCGAATTCTCGAGATGGGGGCGCGGCACGGGCTGAGGGCGAAGTTCCACGCCGACGAGTTCGTGACGCTGGGCGGCGCCGAGCTGGCCGCGGAGATAGGAGCGCTGTCGGCCGATCACCTCCTGAAGGCGAGGCCGGAGGGCGTGGCGCGGATGAAAGAGGCGGGCGTGACGGCGGCGCTTCTTCCGGGAACCGCATTCTTCCTGGGCCTCCCCTATGCCCCAGCGCGCACGTTCCTGGCCACCGGGGTGCGCCTCGCCCTGGCGTCCGATTTCAATCCGGGCTCCTCGATGGGGCTCAATCTGCAGCTCGTCATGACGATGGCCGTCAGCCAGATGAAGCTGTCGCCGGAGGAGGCGCTGCTCGGCGTCACGCTGCACGCCGCGCATGCGATGGGTCTGGAGGCCGACGTCGGCTCGCTGGCGCCGGGCAAGCTGTGCGACGTGGCGCTGACGGACGGCCCGAACTGGCGCTACCTGTCGTACTTCTACGGCGTGAATCACGTGCGCGCCGTCCTCAAGCGCGGCCGCCTCGTCACCGAGCGATGAAGCAAACGGAGCCGGCCCGCGTCTCGCTCGGGCCACCCACGACACGATGCGGGCTCGCGGAGCCCGCTACAACATAGGCATGCCCGCTCCTCGTTCAGGCCACCCACGATACGAAGCGGGCTCGCGGGCCCCGCTACAACAGTAGCCATGCGGCTCCTGCCCGACCTCGTGCTCACGCCGCAGGGCTGGGAGCGCGGCCGCGCCGTGGCCGTCACCGACGGCCGCATCGCCGCCGTGCAGGCGGTCGGCGCGCCGCACCCGGGCGACGTCGCGCTGCCCGGTCGCGCCCTCCTGCCGGGCACCGTCAACAGCCACTGCCACAGCTTCCAGTCGCTGCTGCGCGGGCTCGGCGACGACCTCGACTTCATGGGCTGGCGCGACCGCGTCCTCTATCCGTTCTCCGAGCGCCTCGACCGCGACGGCATCGCGCTCGGCGCCACGCTCGCCTTCGCCGAGATGCTCAAGCACGGCGCGACGACGTGCGTGGACTTCTTCTACCTCCAGGACGACGGCAACGAGAACGCCGAGGCGGTCATCGCGGCCGCGCAGGCCGTCGGCATCCGGCTCGTGCTGGCGCGCACGATGTACGACTGGGAGGGCGCGCCCAAGCGCTATCGCGAGACGCCGGCCGACGCCGGCCGGCGCGTGCGCGAGCTGATCGCCGCCCATCGGCACGACGCCACGGTCGTGGTGCAGCCAGCGCCGCACAGTCCTCACGGCGCTTCGCCGGCCATGATTCGCGCCGGGTGGGAGGTCGCCGAGGCGGCGGACACGGCCTTCCACATCCACGTGGCCGAGGGCCAGTACGAGGGCCAGCGCACGCTCCGCGAGCACGGCGCCACGCCCATCCGCTACCTCGACCGCCTCGGCGTGCTGGGACCACGCATGATCGGCGTGCACTGCGTCTGGCTCGACGACGAGGAGATCACGCTCATGGGCGCGCGGGGCGCCGGGCTCGCGTACTGCCCGGGCTCGAACATGTTCCTCGGCGACGGCATCACCCGCGTCCCGGAAATGCTCCGCGCCGGCGTGCGGATCGGGCTCGGCACCGACGGCGGCTGCACGAACAACCGGCTGTCGGTGTTCGACGAGATGCGCAGCTGCGCGCTGCTGCAGCGCGTGCGACTCCTCGACGGCACCGCGCTGTCGGCGGCCACGGCCTTCGATCTCGGCACCCGCTCGGCCGCCGACCTGCTGCGGCTGGAGACCGGCGTGATCGCGGCGGGCCGGCTCGCCGATCTGGTGGCGATCGACCTCGGCGACCTCTCGCTGCAGCCTCGGACCGACCTGCTCAAGAGCGTGGTCTACGCGATGTCGGCGCAGGCGGTGACCGACGTCTGGGTGCACGGCCGCCGCGTCGTCGCCGAGCGGCGGCTGACAACGCTGGCGGAGCCCGAGCTGGCCGCGCGCGTGACCGCGCTCACGAAGGGATGGACGCTCTGAACGCCGTGACCCTCGACGGCGGCCCGCTGGCGCTGGCGGACGTGGAGGCCGTCGCGCGCCACCGGCGCGGCGTGCTCCTGGCGCCGGCGGCGGCGGCACGGCTGC